>NZ_OY760437.1:1622245-1946695 GCF_963663625.1 uncultured Ilyobacter sp.
CTTATCTCTTCACGGATTAGGACTTCATCTATGAAGTAGCCTATATCCTCCTGTCTTTTTTCGATAGTTTCTACCTTCAGAAGGGGATTTTTTATAAAGTTTTTAAGCATTCTTGTTCCCATAGAAGTTTTACAGGTATCTAGAACCCATAGAAGAGTCCCCAGATTAGACTTCTCTCTCTGATTTTGAATAAGTTCAAGATTTCTCTGGGTAGTCAGGTTTAGTTCCATATGATCTTCACTGTTATCATAAGATATTTTATTTATAGGAAGTTCATTGTACTTTTGAAGTTCTAATACATATTCTAGGACCATGGCTCCTGCTGCTACAGCTTCCCTTTTGCCTTTGAGTCCGTAACTCTCTAAGGAAATAACTTTGAAATAATCCTTCAATACTAATTCGCTGTTTTTTACAAAGGGAACACTCTGCATGGTCATTTCACTTATCTCTGCATAATTTTTAAACTTAGAAGAAAAATCTTCATAAGTTTTTTCTTCTACTATTATCTCCTTAGGGGATATTTTATGTATTTCGTTGAGAGCCTTAGATATTATGTCTTCTCCCTCTATTTCTGTGGATCTGAACTCTCCTGTGGTTATATCCACATATGCTATCCCGGCTCTGTCTCCTTTTATATACACGCAAAGTAGATAGTTGTTGCTTTTGTCATCTAGATAGTCTGTATCTATCACTGTCCCTGGAGTTATTATTTTGACTACTTCTCTTTTTACTATCCCCTTGGCAGTTTTAGGGTCCTCCACCTGCTCACATACTGCTACCTTGTATCCCTTCCTTACGAGTTTGGCGATATAAGATGCCGACGAATGATACGGTATACCGGCTAGAGGTACATCCTGTCCTTTTTCCTTGTTTCTGCTTGTGAGAGTTATTCCAAGCTCTTTAGAGGCTATGACAGCATCATCAAAAAACATCTCATAAAAATCCCCAAGCCTAAAAAAGAGGATACTATCTCTGTTCTCCTCTTTTATCTCTTTATATTGCTTCATCAATGGTGTTTCATTGCTCATCAGATATTCCGTCCTCATTTTTTTGAATATTTGCTTTTCTTAGATTTTCAAGTATTTCCAGAATCTCCTCGTAAGATTCAGATCTGTTTATTAGATTTTTCCCATGAGTTGCATTCTTCAGACCCTTTATATACCAGCACAGGTGTTTTCTTATCTCAAAATAAAACTCCCTCTCTGGGTGATCCTCTCTGGCATATTTTACATGTTTTATGGCCATCTCTATCTTATCATTAGTACTGGGTACAGTTGTCACCTTGCCATCTTCAAATATCTCCCTCACTTGCTGTATGAGCCATGGATTCCCATATATTCCCCTAGCTAGCATCACACCGTCCACCTTAGAATACATAGCTTTTTCATAGGCATCTTCTGGAGTAAATATATCTCCATTGCCTATCACGGGAATATTCACCTGGGACTTCACATATTTTATCACATCCCAGTCTGCAGTTCCTGAGTACATTTGTTCTTTTGTTCTTCCGTGGATGGTTATATGCTCACACCCGGATTCCTCGGCTATTTTTGCAAATTTCAGAGGGTCCTTGTGATTTTTATAGCCTATTCTTATCTTCATAGATAGCTTTGTCTCAGGTTTTAGGCAGCTACGAAGCTCTAGCATCATTTTTCTTGCATGGTCTGGATCTCCAAGCATGGCAGAGCCATAGCCATTTTTTATTATTTTTGGTACAGGACACCCCATATTTACATCTATATGTTTTACACCTAGACTCTCCACATATTTGGCACTGTTTTTCATTATTTCTATATCTTTCCCGAAAATCTGAACTGCATCATCAGGAAGGAGTCTCAGCATTTTATTTATGGTTTTTCCATTGGCCATCTCTACGGCATTCACACTGATCATCTCTGTAAACAATAGATCGGGATGAAACTCTTTCATTATTCTTCTGTAAGTATAATCTGTCACCCCGGCCATAGGTGCAACGTAAATCTTCATTAGTTTACCCCCAAAAAACTCTGAATTATATTCAGAGAACATAACTTTTATCAATCAAAAAATTATATCATATCAGTCTTTATTTTTCAATGTAAGTCATAACAAAGCCTTTCGTAAACGCCCTATATAGTAATCTTTATCTTTTATTAAAAATGAATTTACTTTTTATACTCCCCCTATTTTTTAAAATCATTACTTATGTGTCATGTTAGGCGCACCAGTATTGGTTAAACTTCTTTAAAATACAAGATAGACAAAATGAAAATTTAAATTAAAAAAAATTTATAAAAGGTTTTTATTAGGACTATAGTAGATATAAAAGAGTTAAACAAAAACTTTTTCAAAAGGAGAGATAATTATGAATTGGAAAAAAATATTAATTATTGCAGGTTTAGCTGGAATGGTCGCCAACACAGCTATGGCGGCTCAAGGAGATACTTCAATCATCCCCCAACTAAAACTTGGGGCAGGAGAGGCAGATGCTGGTAGTATTTTCGGACAAAGTTTAGGGGATGAAGATATAAATCTTTATGGAGTGTCTGCGGATTTTCTATACGGAGTTAATGATAATTTTGAAGCAGGTGTGGGTCTTGGAATAGATAAAATTGAATTTGATGATTCTGATGAACTTGATTTTACAACATTTAATCTATATGGTGTGGGTAGATACAACTTTAACACTACCAATGGATATACACCGTATGTTTCAGGAAAATTAGGTTATAAATGGGGCGATGAAGATGCTAGTTTTACAGGCGGGGGAGTAACTGGTAAGGTGGAAATCGAGGCAGGCCCTTTTGTTGGAATCGCAGCTGGGGTAGAATATAATAATTTTAATTTTGAAATAGGTTATGAGCACACAGCTGGGGAGTTAGATGCATCTGGCACTAGTGGAATTATAAGTATTAGCGATAGCACAGATGTCGATTATGATATATTTTACATGGCTGTAGGATACCGATTTAATCAATAAATTTCAATCTATAATTTTTTTATAAGAAAGAGACCTCTATGAGATAAAACTTTCATAGAGGTCTCTTTCTATTCTGCATGTACCAGTATTACTCTACCCACTAGTTTTGCATCAAGCATATTATCCACCTCTTGAAGGATTCCATCGAGGCCTACTTCTTTGATTCCCATATGAAGTTTCTCACTCTTCCACTCATCTGCCAGTTTTTCCCATACTGTTTTTCTTCTCTCTTTAGATGAGTAAGCAGAAGCTATCCCGATAAGCTTTACAGCTCTCAAAATAAATGGGAACACTGTTATACCAGGCATCTCAGCCCCCGTTACATTCCCACAGGTAGTTACTGTTCCTCCAAATTTTATTGATCTCACCATAGTAGAAAGTGTAGCACCACCAACAGTGTCTATTGCACCTGCCCATTTTTGACTCAAGAGAGCTTTGTCACTGTTTTCTACTGCCTCTTCTCTGGATATTACTCTCTTTGCCCCCATGGCAATAGCCGTCTTTTCTTCAGTTTCACCATTTACAACGGCCACTACATCATATCCAAGTTTTGATAGGAATCTCACTGAGTGACTTCCCACACCTCCTGTAGCACCGCTCACCAGGATCTCTCCATCTTCAGGTTTCACTCCAGAACTTACCAGTTCATACACCGACTGCCCTGCAGTATAACCTGCTGTTCCGTAAATCATAGCTTCTTTCAGGGTAAGTTTCTCCGGCCTCTTAACTACCCAGTCAACAGGTACTCTGATATACTCCCCGAATCCTCCGTCTGTATTCATACCTAGATCGTACCCTATAGCTAGTACCTCATCTCCCTCTTCAAACTCTTTTGATTCCGACTCCACAACTATTCCAGCTGCATCTATTCCTGGAGTATGAGGGAATTTTCTGGTTATACCTTTATTTCCAATACATGAGAGGGCATCTTTGTAATTCAACGACGAGTATCTGACTTTTATCAAGACCTCTCCCTCAGGAAGCTCCGATATATCCCTCTCAACTATCTTTTTTATAAATTTACCATTTTCTTCGAATATCCTCACAGCTCTAAATTTTTTCATTTCCAACCCCCTATACATACAGTATTATCTATTCCCACCTTTACAACATAAAATTTTCCATATTTTTTTTATCCCATCAGTCTATATCTGTATTCAGGTCTACCTCATCTCTTTTAGTAATTCTAGCCCATTTTTAACAGGCAAAGATCATCACCTGATTCTCAGACTCTTCGAAAATCATACACGCCTCAAAAGCATTGTCCAAAAGATTTCCCACTATAACAACAAGATCATCACTAGATATTATTCCGTGTGTTTCTTCTAAATTCGAAGCACTTTCAATCTTGAAATCTATTCTGTTCTCCCTTGCTATACTTCCCTTAGAGAGCAGAATTGCATTTATATAATGATCCTCCACTGCACTTACCAGTGAAAAATTTTTATTTTCCTCACGCTGAAGCTTCATTATGTAATCTTTAGCCTCAGTATACTCCTTCATCTGAATAAATCCCATGACAACATGAAGTTTGTTTTTAAACTCATGAACGCTGGCTCTCAAGCTGTTTATCACCTGATCTATACCGGTTATCTCTCTGGCTATGCTGTTCATCTCGTTCTGACCCACAAAAGTTATTACTGAGCCCATGTACTCTTCTTCTTTTTTTATGGGTACAAGGTTTATAAAGATTTTCTTATTGCACAGTATAAACTCCCTGTTATGGTAGGGTATTCTCTTCTTTTCAAAATTTATAAGTGCTTTACCTACTTTTTCTCTGTCATTATCTCTCAGTATATAGAGGGCACTTTTATTCATATACTCTATCTCATCCTTTGAATTTAAAGCTATCACTCCCTCTTTTATATTTTCAAGAATCATATCTTTTTCCATAGTTCAGCACCCTCTTTGCATATTTTTTCAAATTTAAGTGTGCAGAAAAATCTTAAAAATATTTTTCTGCACACTTATCTCATATAAATAATAGCCGTCAATTCCTTTATTTTCTTATTATTCCCTGTTCTTTTGCTATTCTTTTTACTTCCTCTGCTACTACTTTTGCTACTCTTTCGTCAAAAGGATTGGGAATTATATACTCTTCAGACAGCTCCTCCTCTTTTAGTACCTTGGCTATGGCCTCTGCTGCTGCAAACTTCATCTCCTCAGTTATGGCAGTAGCGGAAGCTTCTAGAGCCCCCTTAAAAAGCCCTGGGAAAGCCAATACATTATTTACCTGATTAGGAAAATCCGATCTCCCTGTACCTACTATTCTTGCCCCGGCTGCTAGCTCTTCATCAGGCATTATTTCCGGTGTAGGATTAGCCATGGCAAATATTACAGGATCCGCATTCATGCTCTTTACCATTTCCGGTTTAAGTATTCCAGGAGCCGATACTCCTATAAATATATCAGTATTTTTTACAGCCTCTCCCAGTCCACCCCTTATATTATCCTTATTTGTGATTTTAGACAACTCTTCAGACAAAAAGTCATACTCTCTTTCTTTGTCATCTCTGGCTATTATTCCACATATATCTACTGCAAGGATATCCTTTACCCCTAGCTGACTGATCATTTTTATTATTGAGCTTCCCGCTGCCCCTGCACCACAGACAACCACCCTAGCATCTGAAAACTCTTTCTTCAGTAACTTATAAGAATTTATTAGCGCTGCTACCACAACTATTGCCGTTCCATGCTGATCATCATGAAACACAGGTATATCTAATTCCTCTTTAAGCCTTCTCTCTATCTCTACGCACCTAGGGGCAGATATATCTTCTAGGTTTACCCCCCGAAACTAGGGGCTATCCTTTTCACAGCTTCTATTATCTCCTCAGTATCCTTTGTGGCAAGGCATATAGGAAAGGCATCCACTCCGGCAAATGTTTTAAACAATATGGCTTTTCCCTCCATTACAGGTAGTGCAGCCTCAGGACCTATATCTCCGAGACCGAGTACTGCAGTTCCGTCAGTTACCACAGCTACCATATTTCCCTTAGAGGTATATTTGTACACATCCATTTTATTTTCCTGTATTTTTCTGCAAGGTTCTGCGACTCCTGGTGAATAAGCAAGGCTCAGCTCATCCCTATCAGAAACCCTGACCTTTGATATCACCTCTATTTTACCCTTGTTTTCACTGTGCAGTTTTAAAGTTTCTTCATAAACATTCATCTTCACATTTCCCCCTTTTTTATTATTGTAAATTTAGCATTTTATCCTGATATTTATAATGTTATAACACCAAACTCTTTATTTCAATTTAATCAAGTTTTTATATCATTATCTAAATAACTAAAGATTGTTAAAAAAATAACACTTAACGTCTTTGAGATGATTTTCTAGCGCAAAAAATTAAAAATAAACTTCCGTTCTAAATTCAGGTTAATAATTTCATATGGACATTTCTCCACAAATTGTTGTAAAATAAAGTATCGTAATTCAAACGTTTTACAAGGTTTTCCTTGCGTAAATAAAACACAATATAATTTTTCTCTAATTTTTAGGAGGTCCCATCTATGAAACAGCCTAACAACAGTACATATTTAGGAGCAATAAAATCAGCCCTCGACAAAAATATAATGGTAATATCCTCTATATTTTTCTCAGGTGCCTTTATTGCCGGAAAATTTTCTATAATGGAATTTCCCGTTTTCTCCCTGACATTTTTCAGATTTCTGATCGCAAGTATAATACTTTTCCTTGTAATGTATCTCAGGGGAGAAGATTTAAAAATATCAAAATCGGAAATTCCTCATGTGATTATCCTGTCTCTTCTCGGTATGGTGGGTTATCACGTATTTTTCTTCACTGCACTGAAGTATACATCTAGCGTAAACACTTCTCTTATTGCTGCATCAAACCCCATAATGACAACGGTACTCGCATCCATATTTTTAAAAGAAAAAGTTCCTCTGAAGGCCGCCTTCGGTATAGTTATTTCCTTTATAGGGGTTGCAGTAATAGTTACCAACGGCTCTTATGAAATTTTGAGAAATATGGATTTTAATATCGGAGACCTCTATATGCTGATAGCTGTTCTGTCGTTCTCATGTTATTTTATACTTCTAAAAAACGTGCTGAACAGAATTCCTCCCATGAAGCTGACTGCCTATGTTTTTCTGTTTTGCGTTTTGATTCTTTCACCTCTGGTAATCATGGAAAATCCCACTTCCTATATGGGCAATGTTACATTAAAAGGCTGGGGAAGCCTTCTTTACATGGCAACATTTGCATCTGTAATAGCCTATATGCTGCAGCAGGTTTCGGTGAAAAGGATCGGGCCATCAAAGACCTCTCTTTACATTAACCTGATTCCTCTTTTCTCCATGATAATGGCCTACTTTATTCTTGGGGAAAAGATTACAGTTCAGAAAGTTCTTGCAGCTATTATGATCATCTCAGGAGTCATTGTCACCTTAAAGAGCAAAAATATCTCTAAATAATATTAATGTTTAGCTTCACATACATTATATCAAGGCAATATTTATAAGTATTTTTGCAATTAATATAGAATTTAAATTTCAAAAAATACATTCACTTAGTTCTTTGCAATAAAAAAAGTATCTCCGGTATAAAATCCGGAGATACTTTTTTATTAAAACAGATTATATTTTTTAACCATATTCTTTATTCTTTCAAGAGTTCTGTCTCTTCCGATGATCGATATCACCTGATAAAGCTCAGCTCCTCTAGCCTGTCCAGTGATAACTACTCTTAGAGGCATGAGTACCTTACCAGGTCCCTCTCCTATCTCATTTAGAGTCTCATTTAGAAGGGTCTTTGCCTCTTCTTCTGTAAGCTCTTCTCCGCTCTTTTCCATTTTATCCATGAAATTCTTAATAGATGCCTTTCCAGCCTCATCATTTATTACACTGTACATTCTCTCTATGGATTTTCTCTCTTTTTTGTTCATCTCATCATCAGCCACAGGAAGGTCGTAGTCGTCGTGATAGTAGATGGCTGCATTTTCTGCAAGCTCCTTTAAGAAATGTGTCCCCTCTCTCAAAATCTCCACTATTCTTTTTACAGCATTATATTCTTTTTCAGAAACCTCTTCCCCTATATAGTTTTGTTCTTTAAAGAAAGGGATTGCAAGGTCAGTAAGCTCATCTAAGTCCTTCATCCTCATATGCTGGTTATTTACCCAACCTAGTTTTACAAGATCAAATACAGGTCCACCAAGAGACACATGGTTTATATCAAAGTTGTCTATAAACTCCTGAAGTGTAAATATCTCTCTGTTGTCTGAAAAAGAGTATCCCATTAATCCCAAGAAGTTTATCAACCCCTCTTTTAAGTACCCCTGCTCCTTATACCAGTTTAGAGACACCGGGTTTTTTCTTTTAGATATCTTTGTTCTGTCTGAGTTTCTAAGTAGTGGCATATGGATGAATTCCGGTGATTCCCAACCGAAAGCCTTGTACAGTTGTATATGTTTCGGAGTAGAGGCTATCCACTCTTCAGCTCTTATTACATGAGTTATCTGCATGAGATAATCATCCACTACGTTTGCTAGGTGATAAGTCGGAAATCCGTCACCCTTTAAGAGAATCTGGTCGTCTATTTTGTCGTTTTCAAAAACTATATCTCCTCTTAATCTGTCTTTTATTACCGTAGTCCCTTCATAAGGCATCTTCAGTCTTATTACATATTCTTCTCCGGCTTCTAATTTTGCCTTGATATCGTCTGCTGACAGGGATCTACAGTGTCCGTCATACCCAGGAGCTTTCCCCATGGCTTTTTGTCTTTCTCTTAATTTATCTAGTCTATCTCTGGTACAGAAGCAGTAGTAAGCCTCCCCTTTCTCTACTAACTCTCTTGCATAATCTCCGTAAAGGTGGAATCTCTCTGACTGTCTGTAAGGACCGTATTCTCCGCCCTCGTCAGGTCCTTCACTATAATTTATATCTAGCCATTTTAATGTTTCAAATATCATCTCTTCAGATTCTCTTGTGGATCTTTCCTGATCTGTATCCTCTATTCTCAGTATGAAATCTCCATCATTTTTTTTAGCAAAAGCTAAGTTAAACAACCCTATATAGGCTGTTCCAACATGAGGGTCTCCTGTAGGAGAAGGGGCTATTCTAGTTCTGACTCTTCTTTCCATTATCTCTATCCTCCTAAAATTACTTTTTATTATTTTTTTACTATTACAATCTCAGTTAATACTTTTTTATCTTTTCATCCATCTCAGATGTCCGTTGATAAAGTCATCTATATCTCCGTCCATCACAGCTTTTATGTTTCCTGATTCTACGAGGGTTCTGTGATCTTTCACCAGTGTGTAAGGTTGAAATACATAAGATCTAATTTGGCTTCCCCAGCCTATATCACTCTGTTCACCCTGTATTTTTTTAAGTTCATCTTCTCTTTTTTTCATTTCTATCTCAAGAAGTTTTGATTTTAATAACTTCATGGCTGTTTCTCTGTTTTGAAGCTGCGACCTTTCCCTCTGACACGTCACTACCACTCCGCTTGGAAGATGTGTTATCCTCACTGCGGAATCTGTTGTATTTACATGCTGTCCACCAGCTCCACTCGCTCTGTAAGTATCTATTTTTAGGTCCCCAGTGTTTATCTCTATATCTGTGGCCTCGTCTACTTCTGGCATTACATCTACAGAAGCAAATGAGGTGTGTCTCTTCTTATTTGCATCAAAAGGTGATATTCTCACAAGTCTGTGTATTCCCTTTTCGTTTTTCATGTATCCGTAAGCCCTCATCCCCTCTATAAGGAAGGTTATAGATTTTATTCCCACCATTTCTCCCGGCATAAAGTCAAGCTCAGTTATCTTGTAGCCTTTATTGTTGCACCATCTAGAATACATCCTATAGAGCATATCGGCCCAGTCACAGGCCTCTGTTCCTCCGGCACCAGAGTGAATAGTGACTATAGCATTACTAGCATCATATTCACCATCTAGGAGAAGCTTTACATCAAAGGCCCCTATAACTTTGTCCAGACCCTTGTGTTTCATCTCTAGCTCCTCTATGAACTCCTCCTCACCCATTTCTACAAATTCAAGGAGAACAGACACTTCATCAGAAAGCTTTTCGATAGAACGGTATTCCCCTATGATCTCTTTTAGGCCGTTCATCTCCTTTATGAGCTTTTCACTCTCCCTCTTGTCATTCCAAAAGCCGTCCTTTAATGTCTCTTTTTCAAGTTCTTTTATCTTATTTTCTTTCCCTACAAGGTCAAAGTGACCCCCTAATTTCTTCTATTTTCTCAATGTGCTGAGAATGTTCTCTTTTTAGATCCAAAATATCCATCTGTATCCCCCTTGTATTTCAGCGTGATTCTCCTATCATCAATTTTATAAAAACTGTCTTCTTTTGAAATTATTGCACTTTTTTTTATTAAATTTTTATCTGAAGTAAGCATCACACCACTGTCGAATTCCACTATATATTTTTTTATCTGAAAAAATGGAAAACTAAAATACTTTATCCCAGATTTGCCTTTCTTTATCTCAACACCTATTTTTTCAAATATATCCTGGGTATAGAGTCCCTTCAAAATACGGTTTCTGTCATTTGTTTTTGGCAACATGAGAACCACTCCTTTTTTCCCGTTTTTATCGAGAAGAAAGGCCCCCTTGAGGTTTTTCCCCACTATATTTTTTATTCTGTCTGCCAAAAGTTCAACCTCTGGAATTTCTTCTAAAAGGAGGGATGCCAGTTCCTCATATGTCATTATAGGGATAAGCCTCCCATCCAAAGGAATAGACTTCATTTTTTCATCCCCATCTATTTTTTCATAAAAATAGGTTTCTCTTAAATCATTTCCAGTGTATTCCAAGGCCCTCATTTTATATTCCCCATAAATATTTTTACCTTTTTCAGAAAAAACGTGCCTAAAATACGCCTCAGAGTCCGCGTCCAACAATCGGGATATTTTTTTTTCAAAATAGTTCTCTTCTGATATCTTTTCATAGGCCTTTGTCAGATTATTTGATATAAATGCCTCTTTATCATTAAATATTATGATGCTGTTCTCATCTCCTAAGATATACCTGACACTATAGCTTTTATCTCCCAAAGTAAATGTATCTTTCTCATATCCTCCTATATATTTAAACCTTTCCAGGCTCCCAGGTTCCATCCAAAATTCAGCAAAAAAATCTCTGTCTGAATCAATCTCAGCAAAGTATTCAACTATATTTATTTTATCAAGGAAGAAACCCATATTTTTTAATTTCCCATAAATAATAGGAGCAGACTCTTGAAGTTTAACAAACCCATCCTGCCCCCTTCCCTGACATAAAATTTCAATTTTTTCCTGAAATGCCTCCACATGAAGGGACATTGTTAAAAAGATTATTATATTGAATAATTTTAACCCCCTCACTCTACATCTCTCCTTATTTTATGCAAAGTTAATTATACCACAGTGCTTTTTTTTTTTCAATAAACCACGAGAGCTATTTAACATTTGTTTTAATCAGTTTTTCCAACTTTTCAGTGGTAAAATTGTTATAGAATTCTCCCCCTATATTCACATTTGGACCATTTGCACACTGACCAAAACATCTCTGAGCAGTCAGTCTGGACTTCCCGTCTTTTGTGGTTTCCTCGACCTCTATAGCGAGTACCTCTTTTATCTCCTCTAGAACCAGAAGGCCTCCTCTTCCACTGCATCCAATACCGTTGCACACTTTTATCTCCACTGTGCTATCGATAGTCGATTTATATCTTGGAAAGAAATCAATAGCATTCTGGATGGTCACCAAAAAAAGCCCTGTTTTATCTGCTATAAATTCTTGGACTTCCAAAGGGATATAACCTATCTCTCGAATTACAAAATTCAGAACCTGTATCTCATCTCTTTTATCTTCCAGTTCATTTATAAAATTCTCGAGATTTTAATAAAACTCCTTCGTTATCATTGTTCCTCCTGATCTTCAAACTAATATTGTTAATTATTTTTTTAATAAATTACGGAATTCAATTTAAAAAATAAAACCTTAAAAACAATTAAACAAAATCGCCACTGCTGTAGCGTACTCTCTAGAGTGGGATATCGTGAGCATCACTCTGAACTCTTTATATTTTTCTTCTAGCACTCCATAAAATCTTACTTCAGGTTTTCCGAGAGCGTCGTTTAATATCTCTATATCACAAAGTTTAAATCCCCTGACTCCTGTACCCATGGCCTTAGATACCGCTTCTTTTGCAGCAAATCTGCCTGCATAACCTGGATAAGGATCAGATTTCTTTTCAAGATAATCTATCTCTTCATAAGTGTAAATTTTCTCTTTGAATTTAGGATTTTTAACTATCGCCTTTTTTATCCTGTCTATCTCTACTATGTCATTTCCGATACCTATTATCTCCATTTTCCACCTCTCAAACCCTTAACATAATTCTGCCCTAGATTTTTTTCCTAAAGATATCTAGGTTTACATCAATTGTAACACTTAGCTCCTCTAGTAGGTAAAGTCTGGCCACTCCCTCTTTAGGACTTCTCCACTTGTAAGGAGTCATATCAAAAAGACTCTTTATATTATCTTTCCCTCTTATAATTTCTGTGTATTTGATGTTCACAGTATCTTCTAGTTCAAAAAAATCTGTAAGATGTTTTTCAGGCCTATAAAAATCTGTTTTTACATCTTTGTATAGTACATGTTTCATCTCCAAGAGATGCTCCTCGCCTGTAGATGCTATCACAAGATATTCGTCATCTCTTATTACCCTGCTGTACTCCTCAGGCACTATCCTTGAAAACATACACAGCACAAAGTCCAAGGATCTATCTTCTATAGGTAGTTCCCCACCGCTTGCCACACACCAAAATATACCTTTATAACTTTTACTCGCCGCCATAACTGCTTCTTTAGATATATCAATACCGACAATTTCCACTATTTTCCCTTCTTTTTCGAGGCAGTTTTTCAGTCGATTTGTATAATACCCCTCTCCGCAGCCTATGTCCAATATCTTAATTTCTTTTTCATTATCTGAAATATCAAGTATCGTCTCATTTACCTTCTCAGATATTTTTCTGTAAAATCCCCCTTCTAGAAAACGTTTTCTGCTCTCTACCATCTCCCTGTCGTCACCAGGATTTTTAGATTTCTTTTTGCTAGCTAAAAGCAGATTCAAGTAACCCTGTTTTGCCATATCATAATTGTGATTGTTCCTGCATTTATAACTTCTTCCCTCTTTTAGAAGTTCCTTTCTGCAAATAGGGCAGACCAATAATCCCATTCAAATTACCCCTTTATCATTTTATAAGCTAATTTAGTATTTTTATTGGTGATTTTTACAACCTCTTCGTAGTCTACACCTTTTATCTCAGCTATTTTTCGTGCCACGTATTCCACATAGACAGGTTCATTCCTCTTGCCCCTATAAGGTTCAGGAGTTAAGTATGGACAGTCTGTCTCCACCAAGAGTTTCTCAAGGGGGATCTCCCTTACAGCCTCCACCAATTTTCTTGCATTCTTAAAGGTAATCACTCCCCCTACTCCAAAATAATAGTTGTCCATTACCTCTAGGGCACTCTCGTATGACCCTGGATAACAGTGAAGTATTCCAGTTACTTCAGGGTAATCTTTCAGTATCTCAAGGGTATCATGCATTGCATCTCTTGTGTGGACAACTATAGGCTTACCGACTCTTTTAGCAATCTCTATCTGACTCCTAAATATCTCTTGCTGCCTCTCCTTAGATTCAGTCATCCAATGGTAGTCAAGACCTATCTCACCAACAGCCAGGACTTTAGGATGTCTAGCCATTTTTTCTACTGCTTTCTCCATCTCTTTATTATATCCAGTTATATCTGTAGGATGGATTCCTGTCACTGCATATATAAAATCATGTTCCTCTGCAAGTTTTATACTCTCTTCAGAACTTTTCAGATCATATCCTATATTTACTGCAAACTCCAGTTGCTCCCTTATTTTTTCTATAACTTCATCTCTGTCATCTTGAAATTTTTCATTATCAAGATGGCAATGGGAATCTATAAGTTTCATTATTACCTATCACCGCCGTTAATTTTTCTTGAAACATTTAAAATTATACTACAAATCTCCTCTTTAAACAAACCCTGGTTGCATCTTTGCAATATCACATTTTTTTTTCTTTGGAAAGTAATATTTTTTTATAGACAAAGTTCACGTAAAAAACTGCTATTATTGCTGCACTCCAGTTTATTGTAAATATTCCCCACCATATCCCTGTGACACTCCCTGTCATCCTGGTAAATATAGGAAAAAGGAGGAGTGGCATGATAAACTGCCTGTATAATCCTATGACAATTGCAAATTTAGGTCTTTTAAGCCCTTGCAGTATTGATACAGAAATGTTCAGAAAAATATAGGAGTTGAACACGAGAACTTCCACTCTGAAATAACTCATGCCGTATTTTATTATCTCACTGTTTCTTGTAAAAATCTGAAGTAAATATTTAGACAGGGGTAGTATCACAAATATCGCAGTTGTCATAATAACTAGCCCATATTTAAGAGTCTTTTTGTAGACCGCCATGACCCTTTCAGTCTCTCCTGCGCCATAACTCTGTCCTGCTATACTGAGGGCGGCTATATTTAGACCTATGGCCGGTAAAAGGGCCATCTGTTCTATCCTCGTGGATATACCGTAGGCTGCCACAGCCATATCTCCAGCCTGTTTTATGACAAAATAATTGATTACAAAAATCCCGAGAGCTATGGTCATCATATTGAGACTTGCCGGAATCCCCTGAGACAGTATGTTTTTATAATTTTCCATATGAGGTCTGCAGAGTTTATATTCAAAACCAGAAAAAAGCTGAGACATTCTCACCCTTTTATACAAATAGAAATTTCCTATTATTTGAACAAGAACTGTTGCTATGGCCACCCCGTCTGTAGACATTTTGAGTACAAATATAAAAAACGGATCTAGGACTATGTTTGCAAGGAATCCAATTATCAAAAAGTTTCTGTAGGATTTTGTATCTCCCTGAGAAGAGAGTATCCCATTAAATACCATATTCATCACAAAAAATACTGAACCCACAAATATCCAAGTGGTATATTTTTCACCGTAAAAAACAGAAGCTTCTGTCCCTCCCATGTATCTGAATAGAGGCCCGTCCACCCCTATGCCAACTAAGGTTATAAAAACTGCAAAAATTACTCCTAGTGTCAAAGCATCTCGTCCTGTGACCCTTGCCTTCTCACAGCTTTTTTCCCCTATGAAATTTGATAAAATTGCTGTCACCCCTGTCCCTATACCTGAACCTAGGGAGATGAGAATAAAAAATACGGGAAAAGACATGGCCAGACCTGCCAGCGCCTCTGGACCTATATAACCTGTATATATACTGTCCACCACGTTAAAAAGAGTGTTGAAAAGGAACCCCACGCTAGATGGTATTGCTACTTTTTTTACTGCCTGGCCTATATCTCCCTTTGTAAGATCCACATTCTTCACCCCTTTTTCCTTATTTTTATAATTTTTTGATCTGATTAAAATAAATTACTGAATTTATCTGAACTTCCGTCACTTTTCCTTGATGAAAAGCACCCCAAGGGCATTTCCTCCCTTTGGTCAGGGCATAACCAAAAATCAAGCCTTGTCTTGTCCAAGCTAAAATATAATAAATTTTACTAAAAATACAAAACTCGCTTTGCTCAAACATTGTATTTTCTTAACGTAAAATTGATTATATTTCTTAACGCTCGTCCTGCGAATAGGCACTTTAAGGACTTTAAAGGATTTAAAAGATTTTAAAAATAATTTGAATCTTTTGATCTGTAAGTGGCATTGATAAAATCAGCGTTAAGAATGACCACAGTAAAATCCTTAGAAAAAATCGATGTCTGAGCGTAGCGAGTTTCGAGTTTTTCTTGGATTTTCAAGGTTATTTAGCTGATTTTTCACAGCCTTGAACTTTTGGTTACTTTTCTTTCAAGAGAAAAGTAACACTGTGTAAATTCAATAATTCTTTAAGAAAATAAGAGGGCCCCGACAGGCCCCCTACCTATTATCATCTAGATAATCTTCAAGCTCTTTTAGCTTTATCCTGTTTACCTTTCTTTTATAAAAATAATAAAAAAGGTAATTCAAAAGTTTTAATCTCATATCCACATCATAATCCATAAAAATTTTTTTAAGAACTTCTCTTCTCTGTACAAAGTCAAGACCAAGCTCATCTTTATAGTTTTTTATGTATCTGTCAAAACTAAAAGGCAATTCTGGGTTATACCTTCTCATAATATAATAAGTAGCCTCTTCATTAAAATCAATCGTATTATCTTGAATAAGCCCTTGCATCATCTCACCTATTTTTACCCAGTTATAATTAGACATATCATCACCATCTCCCCTCAATATCCATAAAAAATATTTACATTGATCTCAAAGGATTTCCTTTTTATATATTCATATTCATACCTTATAAACTCAAAAAAATCGACATATATTTTTTAATTCCAGAGGAGGTTTCTTATTGCATATTAAAAAAGAGCCTTTAAGGCTCTTTTGATAATTTTATAAAAGTTTTATCCCGTTTTTCTCGCACTCTTCCGCCATCTCTTCAGGCCATACAGAAGACTGCACCTCTCCAATATGTGCCTTTTCAAGGAAAAACATACAGATTCTCGACTGACCGATTCCTCCCCCGATTGTAAAAGGAAGAGCATCTTGAAGAAGTAGCTGATGGAAAGGATAGTCCTTTCTGTGGAGCATCTCTTCATGTTCAAGCTGCTTATTAAGAGAAGCGGCATCTACTCTTATCCCCATAGATGAAAGTTCAAAAGCTCTCTTTAATACATCATTCCAGAATATTATATCTCCGTTGAGTTCCCAGTCATCATAGTCCGGGGCTCTTCCGTCATGCTTCTCCCCTGATTTCAGCACCTTCCCTATTTGGGTTATAAACACTGCACCATATTCCTTTGCAACTTTATCCTCCCTCTCTTTAGATGTAAGTTCTGGATACCTATCTTCCAATTCTTGAGAACTTATAAAAGTTATCTCCTCAGGAAAACTTATCGTAAGGTGAGGATATTCCCCTTTTATAAATGCTTCAGTCTTTTTAAATACTTTATAAATTCTTTTTACTACTTCCTGAAGCTTTTCCATGGTTCTTTCTTCACGTGAAATTATCATCTCCCAGTCCCACTGATCTACATAAAGAGAGTGGATATTTGAAAGTTCCTCATCTTTTCTTATAGCATTCATGTCAGTATAAAGACCTGTATGCTCTTCAAATCCATATTTATAGAGGGCCATCCTCTTCCATTTTGCAAGAGAGTGCACCACCTGAAGCTCCTTTTCATGAATTGTAGAAAAAGAAACCGCCTTTTCAATCCCGTTCAAATCATCATTAAGTCCTGATTCCTCTCTTACAAAAAAAGGTGCAGAAACTCTAGTCAGATTAAGTTCTTCAGAAAGTGATTTTTCAAAAAAATCCTTTAATTTTTTTATCGCTATCTCTGTTTCCAAAAGAGATAGTTTGCTGCTGTATCCCTCTGGTATAATTAGTTCTTTCATAATTCCTCCCCTGATCCTAAAAATAACTTACTACAAAACTCTTTCTAGGAAAGATTGTATCGTTATTTTCACAGAATGTCAATTTTATAAGAAATTATTGGCATATTTTTCCCAAGAAATAGGATATGTTTTTAGAATTTATAATATATGTCTATAATATTGAGCCAAGTTTAAAAATCTGTAAAATTTGATTTAAAAGAAATCATTCTAAAAAATTGAACTAAAAGATCTTTTGATTTTTTATATAAATCAAGACAGCATTCTTTTTTCTGAATTTTTAATTTGAAAAACTTCATTAACATATTTCAACTTTTCTTTCCAGGAAAGGATGTCGTCATCATTTAAAACTTCTATACTTCCTCCCTGAAATTCACCCTCTGTATTCTCCATTTTTTCTTCCATATCCCCTTCGATCTCCAGATAACTCTTTTGGAGTTCATAGAGGATGGATTCGTTTGCATCCCACTTCTCTCTTTGATGTAATTCCAGAAATCTTCTGGCTATCTCTTCCAAGGCGAATTCATTATTTTCCTGGAACCATTTTTTCATTTCAGGATTATTGACATATTGCTCTACTAGTTGGTCAATATCCTTGTTTTCAAAGGACTCTGTCATACATTGCCATTCAAAAATATTCTGAATCCTCTTCATGAGGTTGGCGGCTCCAAGAGCTCCCTGATTTTTCATAGCCTCTTTCCATAAAGGGTTGAACATAGTCTCACTCAGCTTTTTCCTCAATTCATCCTCCAGAGTCTTTACAACCATACGATCTTTTGCATTAGGGGAACTGTGATATCTTTTCATCTCTTTTCCTGAGAAAATCTTTTTCATAATACCGAACCCGCCTGAAACAGATGCAGAAGCTCCGCAGGCTATTACATCATATTTTCTTGAATTTGTAGTATCATAGGAGACCTCTGATCCCTTGATGTTTTCTATGAATTCATGCTGTGCCTTGTCACCACTGAGTTTTTCCCCATAGGCATAGGATGAGAATTCAATGAAAACCTTTGCAAGATCTTCCTCGGTTTTCCAGGCACTGGCCTTGAGAGCCAGATCTACTCCGGCACCATAAGTACCGGGACGATCGCCAAATATTCTCATGGTTGACCTTCTTTCATCCGGTTCAAAACCTGATTTTTCAAGTTCTTTCTGCATCTCCATACTGTTCTTTTTTACATAGTTCATCTCCAGAGGCTCATTCAAACTTGAGACAGCTCTTATAGCTCGGTCCAGATATTCTATCACTTCAGGGTAAGAATCCCGTAAAATACCTGAAATTCTGAGAGTAACATCTATACGTGGCCTGTTTAGCTCTTCGAGAGGGATAATTTCAAATCCTTCGACTTTTCCGTTGTCACGCCAAAGAGGCCTCACCCCTATAAGATAAAGAATCTGAGACAGCTGTTCCCCCTTGGAAAGTGAAATGTCCACTGAGATCATATGCATTGCTATTTTTTCAGGATATCTGTTCTCATTTCGGTAATGCATCTCCAGTAGTTGGTTGGCCACATCTACTCCCACATCATAGGCAGCTTTTGTTGGGATCTTTTCGGTATCCATCATATAGAAGTTTTTTCCAGTTGGGATCACGTTCTTTCCGTTGTCACTTGGCATACCCGATGGACCAGGCTCAATGTAAGCTCCGTCTAATGACCTGATGAGATTTATCATCTCTGCACCTGTAGAGAGGACATTACTATGTATTTCCAGAATCTCACACTGTATTTCCTTCAAAATTTCACCCACAACGGGGATTTGGATCTCCGGTTTTTTGCCATTTATTGTCTTTTCTATGAGCTCGCTGACAGCCTCATGAAATAACATTTCATCTCCCATATCCTTCTTCAGCTCTATGAGATAAGGGGAGTCGTTCTCGATTATCTCCTTTATAAGAGCAGTAGCCTCATATTTCTCAGGGACTTTACCAAAAACATGAAGAGACTCCATATTGCAATTCACCGCAGTTTGTGCAAACTGATCTCTCAGTTTATTTGCACATTCTTCAAAATTTTCCTCTGCTCCATCCAGTTCTTTTTTTGTGAGGTATTTTTTAAGAATCTTCTCGACTTTGCTTTTTAAGAATTCTTCCTGGAGACTGCCGCTTGCGGATGCCTCCAGATATTCATCTACAGCTTTCACGCCGGACAACGCCTCAGGGTTGCTGCTGAAGGCAGAAGGCAGATGATCGATGGTTACCGCATACGCCCTTCTCTTGGCAGCAATCCCTTCGTTGGGAATTCCTGAATGGTAGATATGGACATGGGGTATATCTCCTATCAAAATATCACTGTAGCATTCTCCCGAAAGGGCATTAATTTTTCCCGGAAGAAACTCCAGGTTTCCTGCTGTACCCATATCTACAATTGCATGAACCTTTAGTACGTTTTGCAGGTAATGGTAGGTGGCCATATACTGGTGGGGCGGGGGGCATGAGGGATCGTGAAGGATCTTGCATACCTCGCCTGTGCATTTAGAGCCGTAGCAACCCCTTTTGGGCTGGACAAACACGGTTATATTCCCATACTGAAGGCCTGTGATGATAAACTGGTCATCAAAGACCATACCCTCTCCAGGTGGAGCCCCCCACATCTCTTCGATTTCATCGATATTTTTTTTACTCAGACGGTTATAGAAAGAGAGGTATCCATCCTCTCCCTGGAGATTCATTTTATAGAGGCATCCCCCTTCTTTTACGATATCCTCAACCGTTGTCCAACGAAAATCGGCGATGGCTTTTTTCTCCATAATCTCCTTATACAGGGCTCTGCCATCCTCCGGTATTTTCCCTAAAGAGTAACCTGCAAGCTTCAGCTGATCTAAAACATCCACTGTACTCTGGAAGGTGTCGAGTCCTATAGCCATTCCCGTGGTTGCCTCTACACCTGAACAAGGGGCATTGTGCAGGCAGATGGCTATTTTTTTATCTTTGTTTTCTGTCTTTCTGAGCCGAAGCCATTTTACTGCACGACTGCAGAATTTGACAATTCTTTCTTCGATGGGAACCTGATTCCCACTGCTGTCCCTGCATCCGATGATAATGGGTTCTATCATCCCCTGTCTTTCTGGAGTTGTAAAAGACCAGGATATCTCTCTGGGAAGTCCCTGGGGATCATTATTCCAACTTTTTTCATCGGAAAAATTGCTCATAATGGGTCTGAAAACAGGGATATCCAGTTTTTTGAATTTCCCCACTACATTTTCAAACATATTTGTTTCGAAGTCGGAGTTTTTATCTAAAATCATTTGCATATTTATAAGGCCTTCTATCACAAGACTGGAACCGGAAGAGAAGTAGGCATCCACTATCTGATCAAAGTTTTTAATGTCTGAATTTTCATCAGAAGATCCGTAGCTGAATACCGGGACCACCCCTATACCCTGAGCTTCAAACTGTCTGGTGATGGAATAAGGAATAGCCCTTTGGTTGCCAACCCAGTAGGCACGGTGAATGAGAATCCCTATCCAGCCCTTGGCAGTTTCTTTCCTGGCTGACTTGTACCATTTTCTATACTGGTCAAATGTTTTGAAAACTTCATCCGTATCAGGATGAAATATACCGTCAAAAGGGAGCTGTATAGGGGGAGTTATTTCACGGTCGATACCGACTCTCAGGATATTTTTGCCGATATAATAGAATGATTCTGTGATATTTTCATCCCCTCCAAAAATAAAATAACTGTTTATCTCCTGGATTATGGAACTTTTGACACTTCCGATATTGCTTTGAATCATTTCATCACCTACGGGAATTATAGGGAGATCCATTTCTTGAGTTTTTAGGAACTCAAGAAATTCTCCGAAATTTTCGTCTCCACCTACACTTCCTAACATAACTGCATCTGCATCTTTTAAAAGATCTTGAAGGGTCTGGCTGCTTTTTAATCCTTTTCCCCCAATATATTGGATCTCATAGTCTTTGATTTCGCTCTCCAATTTTAACATCTGATTTTTCAGAGGACTGAAACCCACTACGACTAATTTTTTCTTGTTCAAGAGAATAACCTCCCCTAAATTTTAATATTGTAACTAATCTAACTACACGAGTTACATGATGCTCCTGATTGTATGGGCTATCTGGTCTGCCTCTAAATCCTCAAGTTTACAGTAGTCGGCGTTCATAGCCTCTGAAACCTTTTGGGCCAATCCTAGCCTGATAAAATCTTTCTCAGAATCTATAACCAGTCCGTGGATGCCCTCAAATTTTATTTTTTTTGCAACTTCTATAGCCTCTTCGTAAGGATTTCGATCATTCAGCGAGACATTGGCCCTGCCGTCTGAGATCAATACCAGAAGAGGGGCTGTATCTGGATCTTTTGCTTTTTCAGCTTTTAAAATCTCATATGCCATGTGCATCCCCTCTGCCAGAGGAGTCTTACCACCGGTAGGAAGTTCTTTCAGGCATTTTTGTGCCAGGTCCACACTTCTGGTGATACCGAGGACATACTCAGCTCCTTTTTTTCTAAAAGCGACCATACCAACCTTGTCCCTTTTCTGATAGGCGTCTGTGAGAAGGGACATTATAGCTCCTTTGACTGCCTTCATCCTTTGTTTTACCCCCATGGAACCGCTGGCATCCACCACGAATAAAATGGTGTTACCCATTCTTTTTTCACGGACCTTTTCCCTGAAATCAGAGCTGTTTATAGCCAGGGCCAGTCCATTTTTATCTCGTGTATTTTGAAAAGGAGCAGCAGCACGAAGGGTTGCATCAAAGGCTAAGTCCTTCACTTGATTTTTGGGAAGTACATATCTGACATATCTTCCTTGTACTGAATCAGTTTTCGTCTTGCTTCTTTTACCACTGCCGTTACGTTTTTTTCTGTCCAAAAGAGGCTGAAGATTTAAAGACTGTACACTAAAAAGATCCCCTATATCCTCAATGTTATCTTCTATATTATTTTGGTCACCTTGTGAATTGTTTGTTTGATCTTGCTCAGGGGTCTC
The DNA here is from genome assembly GCF_963663625.1 of uncultured Ilyobacter sp. Taxonomy (NCBI): domain Bacteria; kingdom Fusobacteriati; phylum Fusobacteriota; class Fusobacteriia; order Fusobacteriales; family Fusobacteriaceae; genus Ilyobacter; species uncultured Ilyobacter sp. The sequence goes on from NZ_OY760437.1 coordinate 1,644,644, forward strand.
ATCGTTTTCCTCCTCCTGATTATTTTCCTGCATTTCCTTTTCAATTTGTTCATCCTGCTGGTTTTCTGGTTGCTGCTCTTGTTCTTGAGGTTCCTCCTCCTGGCTGTCTTCCTGGGGATTATTTTCCTGACCTTCAGCATTATCTTCTTGTTCTTGCTGCTCTTGTTCCTTAGGATCTTCCTCTGGGGACTGTTGTGGCGGCATTTCCCTTACACGGTGTGGCAGTGCGTATGATGCCGCTTCTTTTATGTCCTTTGCAGTTATATTTTTTCTGCCGTCAAAAGCTGCGATAGCTTTAGCAGTTTCTACTATTATAATTTCAGCCCTGTGACCCGCACAGTTTGATTCCATAGAGATACGGGAAGCAAGTTGCATTACGCTTTCTGTGACCTTTATTTCAGGCAGCCTGTTACGGGCGTTTAGGATTTTTTCAGAAAGAGAATTCATGTCAGTCCTGTGCTTTTCCATGAAATTTTCCGGGGCAACTTCATATTCAAGTCTTTTTGAAATTATAGCTATTCGCTCCTTGGAATCACTGCTTCCTGTCACCTCTACGAAAATACCAAATCTGTCCAAAAACTGCGACCTGAGCATCCCCTCTTCGGGGTTCATGGTCCCAACTAACACAAATTTGGAATCATGGGTGTGGGACAGCCCCTCTCTCTCAACCCTGTTGACACCAGACGCCGAGGTTTCCAGCAGGCAGTTGACAATGTGCTCGCTGAGAAGGTTCACCTCATCCACATATAGGATGTTTTTGTGGGCTTTTTTTAGGATACCGGATTCAAAGGCAATTTCCCCTTTGAAGATGGCGTGTTCAATGTTTATTGATCCTATGAGGCGGTCTTCAGTAGTGTTTAGAGGCATCTCAACTATTTCCATTTGCGGTATGAGGTCAGCAAGTCCCCTTACCACAGTAGATTTTGCCGTTCCCTTTTCTCCACTTATCAGCACGCCGCCTATATTTGGATTTATTACATTCAATATCAGTGCTTTTTTCACTTTTTCTTGGCCGATAACTGCCGGGAAAGGGTATACAAATTTTCTTTTCATGCTTCTTCTCCTCTTTTTCCCCTCTAGTTTTCAATACTTGCAATAATTTCTTCCACCTTGGACAGGTCAATTATCCCCTCTTCAAAAGGTCTTCTTCTCATTCTGTGCGGTAGGGCAAGTTTTGCTGCTTCCAACATATCTTTTCTGCTGACCTGTTTATGACCGTTAAAAGCGGAAATTGTCATGGCGGTTTTTATCATGCTGATGTCAGCTCTGTGCCCATCTACCCCCATTTCTATTGAAATTTTAGCGGCGATTTCGAGTATTTTATTGTCAAAAACGACTTCTTTTAAAAGCTCTTTGGCTTTTGTGATACGCTTTCTTAAATCTTTTTGTGACTCCTCAAAAGACTTGGAAAATTCCTCAGAATCCTTTTCATAATCCAGCCTACGTTTGATGACTTCGACTCTTTCATCTATATTCTTTTCACCTATTACGTCAACTACAAGGCCGAATCTGTCCAGAAGCTGGGGTCTTAGGTCTCCTTCCTCAGGATTCATTGTCCCTACAAGGATAAACTTTGCAGGGTGGCTGAAGGATACCCCTTCACGTTCTATGGTATTTACTCCCATGGCAGCAGAATCAAGAAGTACGTCTACAACGTGATCATCCAGAAGGTTCACTTCATCCACATAAAGGATGTTACGGTTTGCCTGAGCCAGTATCCCAGCTTCAAATTTCTTTTCCCCTTTTTTGATGGCATGTTCGATATCAAGTGTACCTACCACACGGTCTTCTGTAGCACTTACAGGGAGATCGATAACAGTCATTTTACCTCTGTGCGACTCCAAATCGCCTGCATTTTTCATTTTTTCAAAACAATCCCTGCACATAGAGCTTTTATCAGTTGGGTCACAGCCAAAAACACATCCGTTTACCTGAAGACGTTCAGGGAGAAGGTCGGCTATTGCCCTTACTGCCGTAGATTTTGCAGTCCCCTTTTCTCCACGGATAAGCACCCCTCCCAAAGTAGGGTTGATTATATTTAAAATCAGAGCTTTTTTCATCTCTTCCTGTCCGACAATTCCTGTAAATGGATATATTTTTTTTACTTTATTCATTTTATGGTCTCCTTATTTACTGTTTTAATTTTTAAAATTGATCTATGATTTTTTGATTGAATTTTCACTCTTCACAATCTCAAAACTCGTCCTTCTTAAAATGCAGTCTTGTTCAGAATGCTGATCCTTCCCCACATTTACAATAACTCTGGAAGGGCATCCACCAGGACAGATGTCATTATAGATGCAGCTCACACATCTTTTCGGTTTGTTATTTTCGATCTTTATTTTGCGTAAGCTTTCGATATTTTTTATATTACCCATATGATACCCGGGGTCCCCGATGAATGACCCGCAGGGATAAATACCACCGTTCGGGACTACAACCATAGATTTTCCATGCATAGCATAACAATATCCTTTGCATATGTCTTTGGAGACAAGCCTTATTTTAGCTTCTTCGATCTCTCTGATTATAATTTTTTTACCAGAGAGTCTAAAGAGTTCATTAGTACGGGCATGTGCTTTGATGAGATTTTCTTTTATGTCAGCAGGGTCAGCCTCCCGGATTTCATCTTCAAAATCATTCGCATATCCGACTTTTCTTAAAAGATCCAGTCCTATACCTTTAACATTCCCAAGATAAAATGCAAAATCCACGAGATCTTTTAGGTAGTTAACATTAAGGGATGTCACGACACAGTTTAAGTTGACCATCAGTCCCTCAGCTGCAAGTGCCCGCAGGCCATCTATAGCCATGGATGTCTTTCCCCTTAGTTTTTCGTTGGCAGCAGGAGGGCCGTCGAGGCTCACTCCCAATGCTATGTTCATTTTTTTTATTTTTTTTGCTATCTCAGGGGTTATGAGTGTACCGTTTGTCTGTATCATTATTCTGCTGACATTCAGCTTGCTGTTTTTGATTTCTTCGTAGATCTTTTCTATAATTTCAAAATTCATAAGGGGTTCCCCACCTGTAAGCTGAACACTGAATTTTTCATTTTTTGGAGTATGCAGGGCCAGTTTAGCTGTCTCAAAATCCATATACTCTTTCTTTCTTCCGGCTTCTGCATAACAATATTTACACCTTAAATTACAGTCATTAGTCATCCAAAGAACCAATGATTTAGCATCATGTAAAGGGTTCAAATTTAATCCTCCATCTTATAATATATCTTCGATATTGGCTTCGGTTTCGAGGTATATCTCTCTTAATTTTTCAAGTTCTTCATCTCCAGCATTCCACATACCTCTCTGGTATGCTTCCAATAATCGTTCGGACATACTATGCACAGCCCAGTGATTTACATCTTCCAGCCACTTTCTCTTTTCTTCGTCAAGGAGAAAAGTTTCGTTTATCTTGCTGTACATCCAGTCCTCGACAACATCACTTGTGGCATCCCATCCAAACACGAAGTCCATCATAGCAGCTACTTCCTGGGCACCTTTATAACCATGCTCTTTTAGACCTTCAAACCACTTAGGATTTAATACTCTTGCCCGCATAATTTTGGCAATCTGTTCGTCTACAGAATTCAACTTTGTTCTATCCGGGTCACTTGTATCTCCACAGTAGGCTCTTGGTTTTTTTCCTGAGTGAGTTCTGATGGCGGCTATAAGACCTCCATGATAGTTATAGAAATCATCACTGTCCAGAAGGTCTACTTCCATTGAGGATTCATTTTTTACCGCCACATCTGCATTTGCAAGTCTTCTGCCGAATACTTCTCTCACTTTTTTACCCTGAAGTTTTCTTCCGTAGGCATGTCCTCCCCAGAGAGTATAAGTGTTCCCCAGGTCACCAACATCTTTCCAGTTTTTACTGTTTATAAGTATATCCACCCCGGTACCGTAAGTTCCGGGAGGGCACCCGAAAATACGCATTCTGGCTTGCTCTTCAGCATCCTCAAAATTTATACCGTCTTTTACAAGTTCCTGGATTTCTGACATTATGTTTTTCTTAATGTAGTTGTCTTCCTCAGACTCATCAAGGGAAGCTGCTAGATTTACTGCATCTTCAACTATTTCTATGATATTTGGGAATGTATCCCTGAATAATCCGCTGATTCTCAAAATTACGTCTATTCTAGGTCTTTTAAGCTCTTCCATAGGTATGACTTCAAGGCCAACAACTTTATCTGTATTTTTAAGCCATTTAGGACGTATTCCCATAAGATACAGTATCTCAGAGATATCATCTCCGCTGGTTTTCATAGTTTGACCGGCATATACAATTATTGCTACATTTTCAGGGTATTTGCCCTCATCCTTTATGTATCTTTTAATAAGGTCATCACCCAGCTGTATTCCAACTTTCCATGAAGCCCTTGTAGGTATTGACGAAGGGTCTATAGAATAAAAATTTCGTCCTGTAGGTAGAATACTTACATTTCCCCTTGTAGGGCACCCTGAGTCTCCTGGAGGAACGAATCTGCCGTTTGTCCCCTCGATGAAATATTTAAGTTCATCGGTTGTCTGAGACAGTTTCGGGATCACTGTCTGTGAGATGAACTTGAGAGTTTTGGAGAGGTCCTCTATCTCCTCCTCTGTGGCAGCAGGGTATTTTTCAGCTAAAAGTTCAGGAATGAAATCCTCCCTGTAATTGTTTTCGTGGAACTTTGTCAGTACTTTTCTGCTCTCAGCTTCTATGTCATCCAGAAGCATTAAATTTGTTTTTCCGGTTTCATCTTTTTGAAGGGGCTCATCTTTTAAATAATCATGGTCCAGTCCTTTTAATTTTGCCACAGCTCCGGTGACGGAAGGTATATCCTTGTTTGGAATTCTCACAAGGGCAGCCACGAGGTTATTCAGCCTCTCTCCCTCAGGAACTTTTCCGAAATAATGCAGACCGTCTTTGATAAGGGTATGTTTTATATCTTCCAGCCATCCGTGGACACGGTCCATTATATTTTCAAAATCCCTGTTCATGTCATCCTCAGTTATATTGAGATCCTTATCGAAGTTATTCTTGACAAGCAGGGCTTTTATATCCTCCTGAAGATATTTTACCTTGTCAAGTTTCTCCTGTTTTGCCTGAAAATACTGTTTTATAAGCTCATCCATCTCAACCATCTCATCATAGGTGCCACTGGGCATAAGAGAGGGTATTAGATGATCCAGTATAACGCAGTATGAACGTCTCTTTGCCTGGATCCCTTCTCCCACAACATTTATGCTGTAAGGGTACAGATGTGGAAGATCGTCGATGCATATGTCTGAGTAACAGTTTCCTGAAAGACCTATCTGTTTTCCAGGAAGCCATTCAATTGTGCCATGGGTACCCACATGCACGATGACATCTGCCTTAAATCCATATTTTATCCATCGGTAAAATGCAATATATTGGTGTGGAGGCATAATGTCTGTACTGTGATATATCTCCTCAGCTTTTTCCTCATAACCCCTGGCAGGCTGTAGCCCTATGAATATATTTCCATTGATTATACCGGGAACAGGAAGCTTGTCTTCATGCACCATAAATTCTCCTGGCGGAGTGCCCCAGTCTTCCTGCATCTTCTTCTGGACAGGCTCGCCCAGATCTGCAAACCAGCTCCTGTAGGTATCTCCCTCTATTATATCCACGCTTTTCTTTATTGCTTCTTCAGGGGAAACCCAACGGGTATCGTTGGTCACTGCCTCTATAATTCTTTTTATAATCTCGTCTCCATTTTGGAAATCATAGTCTGTCTTGACCCCTTCTATTTTAAGATCCTCCACCATATTGTAGACGCTTGCAGGAGTATCCAGGCCATAGGCACATCCTATCATGTCGTTTCTCGGAGGCATATTGTGAAAAAGGATCGCCACTTTTTTATTTTCATTGGACATCCTCTTAAGTTTTCCCCAGTTAAGAGCCAGACGGCAGACCTTGTCGACTCTTTCCTCTATAGGCCTGAAAATCCATTTTTCTCCGATCTCGTCTTCAACGGTTGCATGGTATCCTATAGGTACAGATATTATCTGGCCGTCAAACTCCGGATAATATACGCTGCTGGAAAGTGACATCATGTCCAGACCGCAGATGGATTCTTCCCAGGCTTCCAAGGTGAAATAAGTGCACATAGCCTGTATTATGGCTACTCCCAGACTCTCAAAAATACTTTCTTCTACAGTAGTCTTGCCATCCCCTGGGTTACTCATGATGCTCTGGGCATAAGACATTGTATTTATTACAACATCTACGTTTGGTTTGCCGTCATTCATCAGAAGGTTTTCAAGTGTCCATTTGAAACCTTTGCATCCGATTGTCGGATTCGGAGATGAGCTCGTGTAAATGGCAAGGGGCTCGCCTCCCAGCTTCTCGACATCATGAATCAAGGCATCTATATGTTCCAGATTGTTTTCCTGGTAATATTTTCTGTAAACCAGTATACCTACAATGGGCTTCCCTAATTTCTTGAGATTTTCTATATATTCCTGAGAGTCGATGATCTCTTTCCCAGGATAGTATACACCTTCCCAAGAAGGCGCAATAGGAGGTTGGATAGGGTATTTTCCTTTGGCAAATTCATTAGCTATATAAAGAAGCATATTTTCACAGTTATCCACACCGCCCATAAGGTAGTATGTAACTATTTCCTGGTAGTCTATACTTGATACACCTGATCTTTTAAAGAGTTCTATGTTCTCCTCGTCATTTCCGGAATATATAAAAAATTTCTTTTTACCTTCAAAATCCCCCATTAACTTTTCAAATCTTTTGAAGTAGGTTATTCCGCTGTGCATAATGATGAATATAAAGTCCGCTTCTTCAGCCTGTTTTTTAAATGACTCATAGTTTTCATTGGAGTCATCTATTTTATATGGGTCTGCAAAGTTTAGCTGTATTTCTCCTGGAAATGATTTTTCGATTTGATTCCATGCTGCTCTATACACATACGACGGGTCATGGCTGGACAGGATAAAAAGTGCATTAAACATTTTCTGTAGTCCCCCCTATAAGTGCTAAAATTTTAATAAATATATTTATTATGTCATCAACAACTTGGTCTTTTCTATGCTCTGCCAATTCATTCATTTCAAAATCTACACCTTTTGATTTTGAAATTCTTTCAAATATAAAAATTATTTCAGAAGCGATCTCCTCAAATGAAAGGAGGTCCCAGTCATACTGATCTATAAGGTGGGCAACCATGGAAGTCAATACCACCAGGTTATTTTCCCTTTCAATGGAATGGATACGGTGCAGAAATGTAGGCTTAGAAATAGAACTCTCTTTGTTTAAGCCACAATAAGTCTCCCAAAGCTTATCTTCGCTGACTCCGAATCTTTTTAGCCTCCTCAAAACACTGTGCTGCATCTCAGGGCAGAGCCCTGATTGGAGAAAAAGAGCTTCTTTTACTGCGGGGATGACTGCCTTTCCTATGAGTTCCCCTAGCTTAGAGTGTTTTCCGGCCATGGTGAGATGAAGATCTGATTTGGGATTACAGATTATTATGGTTCCGTCGGTACCAGAACCTGTTGCCAGACCTCTTGAATAGTTGCTTCCTGCCATAAGTTCCTGGAGGGCTGCAGTCTTTGCCTCCGTGCAGGTCACCAGGGTGCGCTCCATGGTCCCTTTTGGAAGGTCCGCATCTATATGGAGGATTATGTTTATAGTTCCAAATGTTACCTTTTCAAATTGACCCTTTCTCTCGTGGTAGTGAGCCGTGTCTCCGACCCTGCCCCCGTTTACCTCTACGCCTCCTGTAACGATGGCGGTGACTGTGAGATCTTCAAAAGTAACTGTTTTTATAGAAACGTTTTCCATGGATGCGGCGGTACTTATTCCCGCCGTCTTTTCAGGGTCTAGTCCTAGTTCCCTTGTAATTATTTCCATGTGTTCTCTATATGTAGCTGCTTTCATAGAACATGCCATCCCTGCCCCCGGGTTGGCATCGTGGTTAAAAACTGCCGCCAAATCCTTTCGGAAACCTCCGTTAAAAGGCGAGGTGCTCAAAACGTGCCTCTCTTCCTGGAATTCTATGACAATACTCTTTTTGTATTTATGGACAAACTCTCTTGTAGATAAACTACTTATAACCATTTCTTCCTCCTATATTACTTCGTGTAGTCTTTCTGATCTTGTTACAACGGCATTTTCACGGAGTTTTCTGTAGAGTTCGTTTGCGCGACCGCCTGTAAAATCCCTCTTATCTATATCGGTGTCTTCAATAATAATAAGTTTTTTTGCGTACTCTGCAGCCGTCAAATTACAAAAATTTTGTTTTCCGAAAACGACATTGCAAAGTATCGTGATGTCACTCTCTTTTATTTTTTCGATATTTCTTTTCAACGTGGATTCACAGACGCTGGAAAAAGATTTTTCAACCACTGCATTTATTCCAAAAACATCTGCAAACCTGAAATCTGTCTCCCCTTCCCACAAAATTCCTGTGGTGAAGTTGTAACCCTTATCAAAGAGGTATCTCATAACAGATTCTCCAGAGGTCCCCCCTGCGATTACATGTATTTTCTCTTCCCTCATATTTTGAGAATGGCCATAAATATAAAAATCTAGTAGGCCGGTGAGGTTGTTTCTGTAAACCACGGTATTAACACCGTATGTTTCCCTAATATTTTCAGGGGTCAGAACCTCCTCAGGCTTTCCGTCTGCAATAATTTTTCCCTGGTTAACCAGTACAAGCCTAGAACAGTATTGAGCCGCTATTCTCAGGTCATGGACTGCTGCCACCACGGTTTTTTCCTGGAGGCCAAGCTCTCTGGCATACTTGAAGATCTGTTCTTCGTGGGCTATGTCGAGACTTGCAGTGGGCTCGTCCAAAAGTATTATATCTGCTTCCTGGGTAAGGACTTTTGCAAAAAGGATACGCTGCCTCTCACCTCCGGATACATTGGTAACATCCGTATTTTCAAACTGAATAGTGTCTGTGTACCTCATATTGGTCCTTGCGATCTCATAGTCCCTGTCTTTTTCAAAGGAAAACCTATTTATATGTGGATATCGTCCCATAAGAACCACGTCAAGTGCGGAATACGGGAAGGTGACCGTGGTGTTCTGATTCATCAGGGAAACCTCCCGGGCGATTTTTTTTTCGCTGAGTTCCGAAATCTCCCTTCCCTGAATGAGAACCTTCCCAATTCCTCTGTTTATGCCGTTGATGCACTTTATGAGAGTTGTCTTCCCGGCACCGTTAGGGCCTATAAGCCCCACAAATTCACCCTTACCAACAGATAAGTTTATATTTTTCAGGGTTTTTTTTCCGTTTACTGTGAAATTAAAATTCTCTATGTGGATCAATTTATTCTCAGAGATCATCAAAGCATAACCCCCTCTTTCCTGGATTTATTGAGAAGATAGATAAAGTAGGGTGCCCCAAGAAGGGAAGTTACGATTCCAACTCCTATCTCAGCAGGAATGATCACAGTCCTTGCAACCAGATCGCACAGAACAACAAATACCGAGCCTGCGAGAACACTTGCAGGCATGAGTACCCTGTGGTCCGGTCCGACTATCAGTCTCATTATGTGCGGAACCACTAGACCTACAAAGCTTATTGTTCCGCTTATGCAGACTGCCATGCCGGTGGTAATGGACACAAAAAACAGGACTTTCTTTCTTGTTTTGGAGGGGTTGAGGCCTACGGAGTATGCCTCCTCCTCCCCCAGGATCATGATGTTCAGCTCCCTGGCAAAGGTTAGCAGGATGGAAATGCAGATGATAATCGGTACAAAGGCTAGCTCCACGTGTTCCCATCTCCTTCCGGAAAGTCCTCCTACAGACCAGAAAAGGTATTCCTTGACCTGATATTCCCCCATAGAGGTCAAAATCAGAGATGTGACAGCCCCTATAAATGTGCTCACTGCAACTCCGGCCAGGATAAGGGTAAGTACAGGCATCTTTCCATCCTTGGATGCCAGAAGATATATGATGAAAGCCGCTATCATCGATCCCAAAGATGCGCAGAGTGGCATGTAGTACATGCTTTGAGATGTCAGTCCCAAACCGACTGCCAGGACAGCTCCGAGACTTGCCCCGCTTGATATCCCCAGGATTCCAGGGTCGGCCATGGGGTTCCTGAACATTCCCTGCATCACCGCACCGGATACTGCCAGAGAACCTCCCACCATCGCTGCAACCACAATTCTTGGAAGACGTATGTGGAATATTATTGACTGAAAAGAGTCATCGACTTTAAGACCACCAATCAATCCGCTGCTTTTAAGTATAATCTTGCTTGTCTCTATGAGGGGCACATTCACGGACCCCAGGGCTGTAGCGATAACAAATGCGGACAAAAGAAAAAGAAAAAGGGATATAAAAATTTTATCTGTTTTTTTTGTTATTCTGGTTTTTATCATTTTATATTTCTCCATCTGGATGAATTTTGGTTATTTTCTTAATTGTTTGTTTTTAAACATTTCGGGATAAGCGGCTTTTGCCAGGTCATCCACACCGTAGACTACGTATTGCGAGAGACAGTTTATATGCTTGCTTGGAAGTGAATATATACGCTTGTTTCTGACTGCGTTCACTGTTGAGAAGCCTGGGTCACTCAAAATCTCCCCTATGTACTTCTCTGTATCCCTGGATCCCCAGTGGGGAACGATGAAAATGTCAGGGTTCAGCTCGACTATCTTTTCCTTTGAAAGGTTGCCCCAGCTCGTAACCCCCGCCCTGTCAAAGATGTTGACAACTCCGGCCTTTTCAGCGATGTCGCTAAACATCGCTATGCCGCCGTGGGGGTCATACATTAGAACCGTGAACCTGTCCTCCTCCCTGACAGAGGAAATTTTCTCGGCCACATTTGCCAGAACCCTGTCCATTTCAGCAGCCATGAGAACCCCCTTCTCTTCTTCTCCCACGAGGGCAGCTATCTCGGCCAGGAGTTCCCTCTCATCCTGTATATTGGATGGCATTTTGTAACAGTAGACCGGGACACCTGCATCCCTGAGTTGCTGGATTTTTTCATCGCTCATCCAGCTGGCTGTAAAAACAAGGTCGGGGTTCATGGCGACTATATGTTCTATATTGTCTTCAGCCTTTTCAAAATTTTTGGCTGCCTCTGAAACATTGCATATGCTGTCTACATCTGCATACTTACAGCTCAAAGCCCTTATTCTCTGAGGCTCCACCATGGAAACCAGTATTTCGTCAGTTGCGAGGGTCAAAGAGATAATTTTTTCAGGTGGTTTGGGTAAGGTGATTTCAAACCCCTTCACCGTATTCTCAGGTGGCTGATGCTTTGAATTTTTCTCTTGTCCGCACCCCCCTGCAAAAAAAAGGCTTAAAGCTAGTGTTAATAAAAAAAATGTTTTCTTCATCTCTTAGCCCTCCATGGCGTCCCTGGCGTGGTTTACAAAAATATTCTGGTATGCTGGATTTTCTCCCAGGCCTTTGAGGCAGACATCCACTTCAAAGCCCTCTTTTTCAAGAATTCTCTTCCACGAATCCTCCTCCTCACCGGCCATATCATTTTTGGCGTGATCCCCTGCAACCAGCATGTAAGGCATCAGACTAACTCTTTTTATATTTTTAGACTTCAACTTTGGAATGATGTCCCCTAATTCAGGATACCCCTCAACGGTCCCGATGAATACGTTTGGTATTTCGTCGTTAATTATCATTTGAAAACATGAATAACATGCGTTTGCAGGGTGGTGGCTCCCGTGGCCCATAAGCACCACAGAGTGGTCCTCCTTCAACTCGTTCAGCTGATTTTTCAGGGCTTCTGCCGCTATTCTGTAATCATCTATATCGTTTAAAAGGGGTCTTCCAACTGCTATTCTTTTAAAAGAGCACCTGAAACTTTCAGCTACCTTTATTATTTTTTCCTGGTATTCTTCTCCGGGAATTATGTGGAGCGGCTGGACTATGACCTCTGTAAACTTTTCGTCCCTCATTTTTATAAGGGCTTCGCTGACATCATCCACACTTTCTCCATCCCTCTCTTTAAGGACCTTTCTCACAATATTTGAAGTAAATGCCCTATACACCTCGTGCTCAGGGAAGCTTTCAGTTATCCTGTTTTCGCATTCCTCTATAGCGGCTTTTCTTGTGTCCCCGTGGCTGGTACCGAAGCTGGCTACCAAGATACCCTTTCTTTCAGTTGGATTTTCACAGTTAAAATTTGATTTTCCAGACATTATTTCCTCCTTTATCAATATTTAATTTTATCAGTTTTTTAAATCAAAAAAATAAAAAATAAGAGACCCAACCGGAGGGTTGGGTCTCGATCAATTATGTACCACAAATAATTTTTTAAAAATTAAAAGGATCCAATGCGCACTCCTTCCCTCCGAAGGTAAGCTGATAAAAACAGGCAGGTTTCCTGGCTCGCACATTATCCTACTTCCTCGTCTTCCCTTTTTCAAAGTGACACAGTGAGGTTTCGTCCTTGCTTACAGTAGCGGGGGCTGCACCGGATTTACACCGGATTTCCCTTTTATCCCTGGTAATGGGCACCTTTTTTTACGATATTTTTTTATTTTTTTAGAGTTACTAAGGACAGTTTAAATCATAACATTATGTCAGAGTCAATAAAATTTTCAAATAAAAATGCCCTGTTATACTGCAGGGCATTAATAAATTTTTTATTAGTGTTTTTTTGATTCAGCCAATTTTTTTTTAAATTCGTCAAGGGACATATTGTGTGCTTTAGCTGCTGTTTTTATATCTTCCTCGCTCATGTTTTCCCCTAGCCCTTTTATGTGTGCAGCCATGTGGGGGTGCTTTTCAAAAGTTTTCTTTAGCTCTTCTCTGCTTTTGTTAAACTCCTCCACTGTCATCCCGTGGGCATCGGCCATTCTTTTTGTTTCTTCAGGCGTCAGATCTATTTTAACCTGCTCATCTATATCAGGATGGCATTCGAAAACCTTTTCCATCTTTTCACACCCTTTTACAAACTCCTCTACCGTCATCCCGTGGGAATCAGCAGCTTTTTTTATCTCTTCACTGTTCATTTTTTCAGTTAATTTAGTCATTATAAAACCTCCTCTTAATTTATCTGGGTTTTAAACCCTCTGATATTAATAGTAACAGATTACACTATGTCAGAATCAAGAGATTTTATAAATTTTTTAATATTTTTTTCCAGGGTGTCAATCTCATCTAGCTTAAACTTGTTACTTTTGGATAATCTCAGCATCACAAAATATTTTGAAAAGTAATGGCTGTTTCTTAATCGTGGATTTTGTTTGAGAAGCTTTATATAGTCATCCCTTCTGACATCTTTTTCTGAGGCAATTTTCCTCAAAAGCTTAAAAACTTCTATGTGGGCTTTTTTGTTGTGCTTTTTATTGGGTCTGCCTGTTTTTTGAGTAGTCCTGTTCTTATCATGAAATTCTTGAATATAACCTTTGAAAACCTTTTTTAAATCTGCAATCAAAAGAGGGAGTTCCGAGTGGGTTTCCATCCGATTTCTCGCTATTTCGATACTCTTTCTTATCAAAGTCAGATGCTCTATTTTGTTGGCTATAAGGGACTCCTGATGTTCTAGTTCCTCCTTTATATCTCCAGATTCTAAAATTTTTTCTATCTCTTTGGATGTGAACCCTAGAACTTTTAACACCGCTATCTTTTGGCACTTGGCCAAGTCATCTTCACTGTAATACCTAAACCCGTTTTCATTCTTAAATGATGGAGTGAGTAGGCCTATTTTGTCATAATATCTAAGTGACCTGACGCTTAAACCTATTTTTTCTGAAATTTCCCCTATTCTATAAATTTCAATCCCTCCCCGTGCATTACAGTAGCCCAAATCATTTTTTTATATTTTACTGCTAATAACCGCTAATCTTTTGCCTAGTCCTCTATCCTGAACCTGAAGCTCTTGAATATGTACATCTTTACCGGCTTTCCGCCAGCCATTATAGGGGTGAGCTTCCAGCATCTGACGCATTTTTCCACCTCATTGCTGAACCCGTACTTGTCTCGCGGTGTGTAGAGTTTAACCTCCTCCACATTTCCTTTCTCGTTTATGAGGAACCTTACCTTGACGACCATTTCTCCCTTGTACCCCAGTTTTTTTGCCAGGGTAGGATAATCTGGTTCGGGCTTCGAGATAAATCCGTAGCTGAGGCCTGCTATTCCCTGATGTTTTGCCGCAAGGCTCCCGTCTGCCAGCTTGACAAAGCCCTCTCCGATCTCGCTGTTTTTGTCTGAGGTTTGGGCGGTTTTATCCTGTGGTTTGTCTTCGTCTGAATTCCCTTTGGGATCTCCTGCAGCTGCCAGTTCTTCCTGTTCTGGATTCCCATCTGCTTCCGCAGGGATTTTTTTTGAACTCATGCTTTCTTTGGCTTTAGGTATGGGTGATGTTTTTTTATCAGGCTTTTTCTCTGGCTTTTGTTCAGGTTTCACATCAATTGCAGGTTTAGGGGTTTGGGGGTTCTTTTCACCCTTTTTTTTCTTGGTTTCAGGGATATTTTTTTTCTCCAGGGAAAGATCTTGTTTTTTTCCGGAATTTTTATGTGAGTTTAAAGCAGTCATGTTCACGGCTATACGTTGACCCGCGTTTTGCATCTCTGGCTTCTTGCTGGCGAAAATCTTTAGCGCCAAGATTAAACAGATGTGCAGTAGTATCGATGTTATATAATATCTCATATTATTTAAGTATGACCTCCCGGTATTAGCATAATTTATTTTTTTGAAATTATAGCAACTATATTCAAAAATTGGAAGATTCTTTTAAATAGGAGTTTTTTAGTTTTCATGAATCTTTTGTGCTTTGGGGGGATTTTCATGATTGTGAAAAAAATTTCTTGAAAAACATTTGACTCTGACATTATGTCATACTTTAACATACGTTCTTGTGGACTTCAGAAGGCTTATTTTAAAAAGGTAGCAGGAGGGAAACCTGTAATTCTTATCCTCTGAAATCCATTCACGGTCAGGGTTTCATGCCATGACCCAAAGATTAGTTTTTTTAAAAAAAATATATTTTTATGGTTTGATTTTTTCAATTAAAAGGGAAGAGGGGTGAAAATCCTCCGCGGTCCCGCCACTGTAAAGCTGACGAAAGCAATAATACCACTGGAATTTTCCGGGAAGGTTTGCGAGTAGAATGAAGCTTAGCCAGGAGACCTGCCATAAAAAAAGTTTTGCTGTACCTGCGAGGACGGGGATGTGATGAAATTTAAAGTATATAATTTTATTATGTATTGAATTTCTCCCCTGGACAGACTGTTTGGGGGAGTTTTTTTATAAAGTTTTTTATGAATAAGGGGAGAGATTTTTCTATGAAAAAGAAGTTGTTTATAGGGGCGTTGTTAGTATGTTCCACTCTTGCATTGGGAGCAGAGGAGGATTTTTTTCAGGGAGATAGCGTAGCTACTACCAGGCTTGAAGAGAGTGTGATCACATCAGAAAGGTTTGAAACAACTGTTAGAAATACACCTAAAAACATCACGATTGTTACTAGGGATGATATCGATAAAAAGGGAGCAAAGGATGTATTTGAAGCTCTTGAAGGTATCCCAGGAGTAAAACCATCTAAAGCTTTCGGTCTTGGATTTATTGAGTTGAGAGGAACAGATGGGGTTGTCGTTCTCGTGGACGGAGTTAGGCAAAATCCTGTAGACGGAGGGACAACCAGAGTCAGCACAATATCCATTGAAAATATTGAGAGAATTGAAGTAATCCCTGGTGGCGGATCAGTTATGTATGGTGACGGTGTCATAGGAGGGGTTATAAATATAATCACCAGAACATCCGCCACCTCTGAAGGGTATAGATCTATCTTCTCAGAAGCCGGAAATAACGGGTTATTCAACTACGGAGTCAGCTATGGGGACAAGATAACTGATAATTTACTTCTTCAGTTGAATTATACAGACAATAATTATGACGGTTACAGGGATAATGGATTCCATGATACAGAAAATATTGAGGTCGGGGTTAAATATCTTATGTCGGACACAGAGGCTCTGTCATTTAAATACGGAAACTACACAGAGGGATACGGTGCTCCTGGAGGGATTACAAAGGCTCAGTTAGACACAGACAGGAATCAAGCTACATCAGCTGCAGCTGAAAAATACGAGGGTGAGTATGAGGATGATTCCTATACTCTGAGCTACAATAAAAAATTAAGTGAAAATATTGAATTTATAATAGACGGAAACTACAGAGAGACTGATCTGGGTTCTGAATTGGGTTGGGGGGCATACGAGTACGAGCTTTCTAACCACAGTGTAAAACCTAAACTGAAACTGGGATACGGGGAAAACTCCCATATAGTTTTAGGTTATGATTATTATTTCGGTGAAGCTGAGGTTTCTAAATGGGGTGGTGCAGGAGAAGTAGGCCGTGACCTGGAGAAAACATCGGATTCATTTTTCGCCATCAATACATTCAACTGGGATAAATTCCAATTCACTCAGGGGATAAGATATGAAAAATCTAGTTATGACCTTACTGCTGACCAGACTTTAGAACCTGGAAAAACTTATAATGAGGACACTCAATACAACACAGCCATAGATCTTTCTGTGAACTATCTCTACTCGGATACAGGAAGTGCCTTCATCTCTTACACAAGTGGATTCAGGACTCCTAATACAGATGAGCTTGCATCTGCTCCTGATGAAGGGCTTAAAGAGCAGACACATGATTACATAGAACTTGGAGTTAAAGACACGATCTTCAACTCTTTCGTAAGTGCCAGTGTTTATAAATTTGTTGCTCAAAATGAAATTTACTGGGATAAATCCATAAATTATCCATTTGGGGGTTACAACAACTACGATGGTGAAACGGATAAAATCGGAGCTGAAGTTTTCGCAGAGCAATACATAGGTAAATTTACTTTTAAAGAAACTTTTACATATCTGGATGCAGAGATGGATGTGGAACAGAGTGACGGTTCGTTTGAAAAGAAAGAGATACCTGGGGTTTCTAAATATGTTTGCAGTCTCGGAGCTGATTATCAGGCCACAGATAAACTCTTATTGAGCACTACTGCAAATTATCGTGGGAATTCGTATGCATATGGAGATTCTGATAATGACGGTGAAAAAGTTGACTCTTACATAACTTTAGATGCCAAAATTTCTTATGATTTTAAAAACGGTCTTAAAATTTACGGTGGAGTAAACAACATATTCAACGAAGAGTATAACGATTATGTTTATTACAATGCTGTTTATGCAGCATACTCCCCTGGGAAATATCCTTCATATTATCCAGCACCTGAAAGAAACTACTATTTAGGATTCAAGTACAACTTCTAAAAATAATTTTAACTGCCCGAATTTTTTCGGGCAGTTTTTTTTTATAATAAACACATATATCTGAAATTTATATTGACAATTCTTTGCTAATTCTGTAAAATTCTGCATGACAAAAAAATATTATTTTCTATGGTTCCATTAAATGATTAAAAGGGAAGTGAGGTGAAAATCCTCCGCGGTCCCGCCACTGTAGAGCTGACGAAAGCAACAAGACCACTGGAATTTTCCGGGAAGGTTTGCGAGTAGAATGAAGCTTAGCCAGGAGACCTGCCATGGATATTATCTATACTAGCCTGCGAGGACGGGGAAGTATTTAGAATGATATAATTTTATATTGTTTTTATACTTCTCCCCAAAAACAGATAGTTCTGTTTTTGGGGAGATTTTTTATAATTTTTTATGAAAAAGGGGAGAGAATTATTTTATGAAAAGGAAGTTATTTATAGGGGCATTGCTTGTCTGTTCTGTAAATCTGTTTGGAGCAGAGGACGAGTTCTTTCTGGAGGAAAATATTTCTACAGCAAGGCTTGGAGAAAGTGTTGTAACTGCAGAAAGATTTGAGACAAATGTGAGAAACACCTCAAAGAACATCACTGTAATAACAAGAGAGGATATCGAAAAAAAGGGTGCTGTAAATATAATTGAAGCCTTGGAAGGGGTTCCAGGAGTTAAAGCTACAAGTGCTTTCGGTATTGGTATGATTGATATTAGAGGAGAAGGAGGAGTTCACTCTGGTAATGCTTTAATTCTTGTGGACGGTATAAAACAAAATCCTGTAGACAGCGGATCAGCAAGAATTAACAATATTGATATTGAAAATGTAGAGAAAATTGAAGTAATCCCAGGAGGAGGGGCTGTCATATATGGTGACGGGGCTGTAGGAGGTGTGGTGAATATAGTTACGAGAACTGCTGCTTCCAAAGATGGATACAGGTCCATTTTTGCAGAAGCCGGAAACAATGATTCTGGAGGTTACGGGGTGAGTTTCGGAGAAAAACTTACAGATGATCTTCTTCTACAGTTTAATTACACAGATAGAAATAACGGAGGCTACAGAGATAACGGAGACTATGATACGGAAAATATTGAAACGAATCTTAAATATATGCTTTCTGAAACAAATGAAATTTCATATAAATACGGGCGTTATGAAGAAGAATATGGTCTTCCTGGATCCTTGACAAAAGATGAAGTTGAGAAGGACAGAAAACAGACAAATGATCCAAATAAAGATGCTGAATATATAACAGACTCTCATACTCTGAGTTATAGTACAAGATTAAAAAGTAATCTGGATTTTACGGTTGACGGGAACTTTAGAAAAAGTAACTATGAATCATTTAAAGACGGTGTAACCAACTATGAATATAACAACTATCAGTATATGATAAAGCCAAAATTTAAACTTTCATACGGGAAAGGATCTCATGTTATTCTTGGATACGATTACTATCAAGGTAAGGCTGAAGTTACAAACTCTTTTGGTAAGACTGTAGATCGTGATTTTGAAAAAACTTCAGACAGTTTCTTTGCTCTAAATACATATCAATGGGAAAAATTCCAATTTGTACAGGGAATAAGATATGAAAAAACATCTTATGATATTTCATATCCAGGAAAAACATATAACGAAAACAGCCAGTACAATACTGCTTTAGATCTTTCTTTAAACTACCTATATTCTCAAACAGGGAGCACATATATTTCCTACACCAAAGGCTACAGGACTCCAAACACAAGTGAGTTGGGAGCTTCTTCAGATGATATCAGGGAACAGACCCATGAGTATTTTGAACTTGGGATAAAAGATATTATTTTAAACTCCTATGTTAGTGCAAGTTTGTTTAAATTTAATGCAGAAGATGAAATTTATTTGGATAAAGATGATACAACCGGAGGGGCTAGCGGAACCAATAAAAACCTTGAAGGAGAGAGTGAAAAGCTTGGATTAGAACTCTTTGCAGAGCAGTATTTGGGTAAGCTGACTCTTAGTCAAACATTTACATATCTTGATACAGAGATGCAGGACGGCCCATATGAAGGGAAAGAAGTTCCTGGAATACCAAAATACAGCTTTAATCTCGGTGCTAATTATCAATTTACTGACAGATTCAGGGGAAATGCATCTCTAAATTATGTTGGTGAATCATACTACAATTCAGACTTTAATAATCAAGGGGAAAAAATAGAGGAGTACATAACTGTGGATACGAGACTGACATATGATTTTAAAAATGGTCTTGAAATATACACCGGTGTAAACAATATATTTGGTGAAGAGTATTATGAGTATGCCAAGTACAGCGGAGGAAGCTATACATACTATCCTGCACCTGAAAGAACTTATTATGCAGGACTCAGATATAACTTCTAAAAATAATTTTAACTGCCTGGGTTTTTCAAAAAATTATGTGTAAATTATATTCCTGGCAATTTATAGGGGTTCCTATGGAACCCCTTTTAAAATTACATATTTATCCATCTTTTTAGGATAAAATATTATCAAAATCCTGAGTATCTTTTTCAAATCTCTGATCTCCTGTGGGTATTTAAAAAAATGACTGAATTCATTCCAGTCATCATCCTGTGATTTTTGGTGTTAGGATAGTTTAGTAAACAGTTTAGCACTCAAAAATATATAATAAAAATAAATGTATTTAGGAGTAACTATCGACTAAAAACTTATACTCTTTAGTCTCTCTTTCCTTTAAATCTTTTCCTAATTTTTCCGTATTTGTCACTATAGAAAAAAACAGGGGACATATATCCCCTGTTAAAAAAACGCCTTTAAAACCTATTACAATTTTATTTTCTATCTTCTTTCAATTTCTTGATTTTAGTCGGAAGTGAGAAGAGTTTTATAAATCCTTCTGCATCACTGTGACTGTATAGATCACTTGCACCAAATGATGAGATCTCCTCGTCATAAAGAGCATTTTCAGTTATTCTTCCTGCTATTTTTACATTTCCTTTGTAAAGCTTCATTTTTATTGTTCCTGTTACATTTTCATGAAGTGTATCTACGAAGCTGTCGATAGCCTCCCTTAGAGAAGTAAACCAAAGTCCGTTATATGCAAGGTCGGCATATTTTTCTGAAAGACTTCTCTTCAATGCCCACGAATCTTTATCTAGACAGATGCTCTCAAGATCTGTAAGGGCTTTATAAAGAAGTGTCCCTCCTGGAGTTTCGTATATCCCTCTTGACTTCATTCCCACAAGTCTGTTTTCTACTATATCTATTACCCCTACACCATTTTCTCCGGCTATTTTATTAAGCTTAAGAAGTAGTTCTACAGGTCCCATAGCCTCTCCGTCCACTGCTACAGGGAATCCTTTTTCAAAAGTAACAGATATATAAGACTCTTCATCTTTGGCCAGTCTCGGAGGAGTCACCATCATGTACATATCCTCTTTGTGCTCATTTGATAGAGTTTCGATATCTCCACCCTCATGACTTATGTGCCAAATATTCTGATCTCTAGAATAGATTTTTTCCTTTGTTACAGTTAGCTCTATCCCCTTTGCTTCTGCATAGTCGATAGCATCCTCTCTAGATTCGATGTCCCATTCTCTCCAAGGAGCGATTATTTTCATCATTGGGTCAAAGGCTGCTACTCCTACCTCAAATCTTACCTGGTCATTTCCTTTTCCAGTACAACCGTGGCAGATATATGTAGCTCCCTCTTGGTGTGCTATTTCAACTAATTTTTTAGCCATTAGAGGTCTTGCAAAAGATGTTCCCAAAAGATATCTGTTTTCATACATAGCTCCTGCTTTAAGTGCTTTAAAAGCATATTCTCTCAAAAACTCCTCCTTGGCATCCACTACAAATACCTTTGAAGCTCCTGAAGATATGGCCTTTTTCTTGACTACTTCCATATCGTCATCCTGACCTACATCTATGCAGACTGCTATTACTTCAAGACTATAATTTTCTTCTAACCAAGGTATAATTATAGAGGTATCTAATCCTCCTGAATATGCCAATACTACTTTTTCCATTTATAATTCCCCCTTATATTTTTCTAAAAGTTCTTTTCCCTCTGAAATCTGTCTTTTAACCTGGTTGGTAGACGTTCCTCCATAAGAGTCTCTTCCCTCTATGCAAGCTTCTACTGTAATAAGTGTCAGTACATCGCTTTCAAATGCATCACTGAACTCTTTAAACTCATCTAACGAAAGCTCTTCTAGAGATCTGTTTTTCTCTTCGCAGTAAGCTACCATAGACCCTGTTATATGATGAGCCTCTCTGAATGGTATACCTTTTTTAGCCAGGTAATCTGCCACATCAGTTGCGTTTATGAACCCGCCATATATTCCTTTTTTCATGTTCTCCTCTTTGACCGACATAGTGAGAAGCATCTCTTTGAATATTTCAAGAGACATCCCTACATTGTCCACAGAATCAAAGAATCCTTCCTTGTCTTCCTGGGTATCTTTGTTGTAAGCCAAAGGTAGCCCCTTCATTACTGTCATTATGCTCACGAGATTTCCGTAAACTCTCCCGCATTTTCCTCTTACAAGTTCTGGGATGTCAGGGTTTTTCTTCTGCGGCATGATCGATGACCCTGTAGAATATCCGTCATCAAGTTGCACAAATGAAAACTCCTTTGTAGACCACATGATGATCTCTTCAGAAAATCTAGACATATGCATAGCTATCATTGCAAGGACAAAATTCATCTCTATTATAAAATCCCTGTCACTTACAGTATCAAGGCTGTTTTCACTTACCTTGGCAAAACCAAGAAGTTCTCTTACATATTCTCTGTCTATTGGATAGGTGGTCCCTGCAAGGGCTCCAGCTCCTAGAGGAAGTACATCTATTCTTTCCACAGCACTTTCTAGTCTCTCTAGGTCTCTCTTAAACATCTGAAAATATGCCATTACGTGATGAGAAAAAAGTATCGGCTGCGCTCTCTGAAGATGTGTATAACCAGGCATTATAACCCCTATATTCTTTTCGCTGACCTCTATAAGAGCATCCATAAGATCAAGCAGACTGCTTCCTATCTCCTCGGCCTTTCTCTTTGTATAAAGTCTCGTATCTACAAGCACCTGATCATTTCTGCTTCTGGCTGTATGAAGTTTTTTCCCGGGCTCTCCCACCAGGGTTATAAGTCTGCTTTCTATAGCCATGTGTATATCTTCGTCCTTTATGGAGAAGACAAACTTTCCGCCTTCGATCTCATCCTTTACCTTAAGGAGACCCTTTTCTATTATCTTTTGCTCGTCATAAGATATTATATCCTGTTTTGCTAGCATCTTAGAATGAGCTATGCTTCCCTCTATATCCTCTTTATACATTCTTTTGTCAAAGTTTATAGAAGCATTAAATTTTTCCAGTAAAGTACTTGTCTCCTTTTTAAACCTTCCACCCCAAAGTTTCATCTCATCCCCCTATTGTAAGTCTACAAAATACTTGTTGAATATCTCATCGTAAAATCCGCTGTCTTTAAGATTTTGAAGCTCTTTGTTTATTTGCCCCAAAAGCTCTTCATTCCCTTTATTTATGGCGATGGCAACATCAGCCTTAGGAAGTTCTTCTATATCTATTTTTTTAAGACCTTTATTATTTCTAATATAAGGAAGAGCCACCAGGTTTTCTAGTACAACTGCGTCCACTTTTCCGCTTTTAAGGTCTAAAATTGCAGCAGTTATAGAAGTATAAGGAGTTATATCAGCACCCTCTATATCTCTTGCTATAGTTTCCTGGGCTGTTCCTAACTGTACCCCAAGCTTTTTGTTTTTAAGGTCATCCATTGTTTTTAGCTCTTTGTTTTCTTCGTTAATTACGAAAGACTGGTTTGTAGTCAAGTAAGAGTCTGAGAAATCTACAGCTTTTTTTCTTTCATCTGTAGGAGTCATCCCTGAGATGATAAGGTCTATTTTTTGACTTTGAAGTGCCGGAATAAGACCGTCAAAGCTCATGTTCTTCCATTCCATCTCATACCCCAAGTTTTCAAGAATTTTTTCCATAAGTTCCGCGTCAAACCCTACTATTTTACCATCTTCAAGATACTCAAAAGGCTTATATTCTGCATTTGTCCCCACATAAAGGACCTTCTTTTCCTCTTTTGCAGCTTCTTTTTTACCGCACCCACCTAGTACAGCAAGCATCACCAACGATACTATCAACATAATTTTTTTCATGAAAAATCCCCCCTTTTTTCTTTAACTTTCAATTTTTTTGTATAAAAAATGGACCTGCTAAGAATTAGGCAGGTCCTGTACACAACTTTAGTGTAAAACAGTCCAGACATTTCTTACCAATATTTATAAATTCTATTTAACTGCCACAAAAACATTTCTTCTGCTTTTCCTGTGCATTTCTTTTCCTACCTTAAAAATATTTCTTTAGCAATTCCTCGTAAACACCTTTATCTTTTACAGCTTTTAGACCAACTTCGAGTTTTTCCAAGAGTTCTTTGTCTTCTTTTCTGACTGCAATGGCATATTCCTCTTCTGCAGCATCGGCTTTGGCTATTTCCAGTCCCTCATTTTTGTCTACATAGTTTTTAGCGGGCTCAGAATCAAGAACTACTGCATCTACCTTGTCTGACTGCAGTGCCATTATCCCAGAATACGCTGCATTATATCTCTCTACAGTTACCCCTTCTATCTCACTGACCACAAGGTCACCTGTAAACCCGAGCATCACTCCTACTTTTTTACCCTTTAGGTCGTCAAAAGAATTTATAGAGTTATCACCTTTTTTTACTACTATTACCTGACTTGCTGTATAGTAAGGAGATGTGAAGTTTACGGCTTTCTTTCTTTCCTCATTGGCAGTCATTCCAGCTATTACTACGTCCACTTTTTTTGACTGAAGTGCTGGAAGCAGACCGTCAAAAGACATGTCTTCTATTTTGATCTCCATTTCAGATTCTTTGGCTATCTCTTCTATGAGTTCCATGTCAAAACCTGTAATTTTGCCATCTTCTAGATACTCAAATGGTGGAAATTCAGCATTTGTACCTACATATATTACTTTTTTCTCTTCCTCTTTTTTTCCACCGCAGGCTGCAAGAGTTACTATCATTACTGCGATTAAAAGAATGTTTAAAATTTTCTTCATCTTATTCCTCCCAATGTTTTCTTAATGATTCAATACTTTTTCTAAAAATTCTCTGGTCCTGTCATGTTTCGGATTGTTGAAGATCTGAGCCGGATCTCCGTCCTCAAGGACAGTTCCCTGGTCCATAAAGAATACTCTGCTTGCAACATTTTTAGCGAATCCCATTTCGTGAGTCACTATCACCATAGTCATACCTTCATCTACAAGGCTTCTCATTACATCTAGTACTTCCTTTACCATCTCAGGGTCCAAGGCAGATGTCGGTTCATCAAAAAGCATCAGATGAGGTTCCATGGCAAGGGCCCTAGCTATGGCTATTCTTTGTTTTTGACCTCCTGAAAGCTGGTTCGGATAGGCTCCTGCCTTATCCTTCAGTCCCACCTTATCCAGGAGTATTATAGCTTTTTTCTTAGCTTCTTCATCTGTCATGCCCTTTACCTTAGTGGGGGCCAATATTAGGTTTTCAAGTACTGTTTTGTGAGGAAAGAGATTAAAGTGTTGAAAAACCATTCCCACTTTTTCACGAAGACGGTTAAGGTCTACTTTTTTGTCCATTACATCTTCGCCCTCTATATACACATGACCTTTTGTAGGTTCTTCTAGTCTGTTGAGACATCTTAGAAACGTTGATTTACCGCTTCCGGAAGGTCCGATTACAGCCACTACATCGCCCTTTTTTATCTCTTTATTTATTCCCTTGAGCACTTCTAGATCTCCAAAGTGCTTGTGCAAGTCAACTACTTTAATCACTTACTTTCAACCCCTTTTCTACTTTTCTCATAAATTTGGTAAATATACTTGTCATAATAAGATAAATAAGTCCCACAGCCAAGAGCGGTTCTATACCCCTATAGGTCTGACTGGTTATTATATTGGCAGATCTCAGGAGATCCACTCCTCCGATAAATCCCACTATGGAAGTTTCCTTAAGAAGGGTTATAAACTCACTTACAAGAGCCGGAAGAATATTCTTGATAGCTTGTGGTATTATTATCTCCCTCATTGTTAGAAAATAATTCATTCCTAGAGCCCTAGAAGCCTCTGTCTGACCCTTGTCTAATCCCTCTATACCTGCTCTTATTATCTCAGCCACATATGCAGAACTGTTTAGTCCAAAGGCTAATGCCGCTACCACAAATATAGGGGTGTTGCGCAAATTCCCTACAAAGATTACGTTTGCTAGTATCATGAGCTGCACCACCGCTGGTGTTCCACGGATAATGTCTATATAACCTAATGCAATAAGGTTGAGCGGGTTGGTTGTTTTATATTTTTCAAAATTTTTAAATGGATAGAAGTGAGATAATCTCATCACAGCTAAAAGTACACCCATGGTAAGTCCTATAAGAGCCGCCAAAAACGTAACTCCCACAGAAAAGGACAGTCCCTTTACTATGTACATATATCTGTTACCTTCTATAAAAATCCCCTTCAGTACTGATAAATAAGCCATTCTTTCCTCCTAATAATTTTCGGCAAATTTTGCAGTAGATGCCGATCTCTTTAGAAATAATCCCATATCAAATTTATAATATGAAATATTTCATCTGAACAAGTCACACTTTTTGATATTTTGATTGATCTGTAACAGATCGTTGCCCTGTTTATGAAAAAAACCTGATACTTGCCGTATCTAGAAACTGGCCAATATCAGGTACATCTAAAAAAAACAAAAGCCAACAGAGTATATCCGCCGGCTAATTAACTTTTGTATACTCATGAGAAACAAAGGTTTCTCAATCTTTTCAAAAGAATTTTTGATGTCAATTAGGCCATTTTAAAAGATAAGGTTTTTATGAGTGTTTTTCTTTGCTCCTCCTGATCCTTTTCATGGTCACCATTATTAATCCTCCCAAAATCTTTTGCTATTTCGTCAATCTTATCAGAAATAGACTTAATTTGTCAATTAATTTTTCCATAATAATACTCAGGTTCAATTATAAAACAACCATCTATTTTGTTTCCACCAGAGTTTTCAAATATTTAAAGCCCATCATGAAAAACTCACATTTATAATGTATAATTAAGAGCAATTATAATATAATTAAAAAGGAGTGTGTTTAATTTTGAAAAAGATAACTTTTTTTCTGATGTTTTCACTTGTTTTTTTTAATGCCCTAGGAGAAGAAAAACCCTTTGAACTTTCCCTTTTTTCTCCCGATATACAGCTTAATTCCCCCTCAGATGATATAAGCGGTATAAGATTAGGTGGAATCTACTCTGAAAATAGAAATGTCAGCGGATTAGATATCAACCTGGTTGCCAGTAGGACCAGAGGGGATTTCAAGGGATTCTCCGTACTTTCATTCTACGACAGGACTGAAGGAGACTTTACTGGGGTGAGGATCCCATGGTGGTTTTTTGTATCTTACAACCATGTAGGTGGGAATTTAAAAGGACTCCAGTTCGGTGGGCTAAACATCGTCGAGGGAGACTTCCTTGGAGCTCAGTTCGGACTTTTAAATATAAACAACGGGAACAGTATAGGGGCACAGGCAGGTTGGGTCAACCTTGACCACAATTTTAAAGGTATTAGATTAGGCGGATTAAACATGGCTGATTCCTTTGTAGGAGGAGAGCTTGGAATTGCCAACTTTAATAAGTCTACAAGAGGGGTCCAGTTGGGATTATTCAACTATACAGAACATCTTGAAGGAGTTCAGATCGGTTTGCTAAACATGGCGGCAAATTCAGAACTTTTTGAGATTCTTCCAATAGTTAACTTTAACCTAAATTTCTAAAAATACTCTACTATTAAATTTATAAAATAATCTAAAATTTAATTTTATCTGAAATTAAAGAGGAATTCACATTTTATCACCTTATATAATAGTGCAGTATATTATATTAATAAGGAGGTAAATAATGAAAAAATTTATTGCAGTTTTAATTGGTGTTGTCATGTTAAGCTTCTCAGCATTTTCCGCCTCAGCTCAGCTTTCTGTTCCAGGAACTAACATTCCTGAAGATGAAAATGTCTCTGGTGTCAGGCTCTCTCTTTTGCACGGTGAGACTGCCAATGTAAAAGGTCTAGACATATCCATCTTAGGTCTTTCTGATATGGATAATTTTACAGGTCTTGAGCTCGGCCTCTTTTTTGGTGCCAACAGGGTAAAAAATGAATTCAAGGGACTTTCTCTAGGACTCATCAACTGGCACGAAGGCTATGATACAGGTGCAAATCTTGGATTTGTTAACTATGTCAATGACGTAAATGGTGTAAACTTTGGTTTTGCAAACTATTCTACCGGTGACAGTATGATAAACCTTGCAGCTGTCAATTATGTTGAATATCAATCTATGATAAACTTTGGTTTTGTCAACATTACACAGGGAACCTCGATGGTTGATATTGGATTTGTCAATTATGCTGAAGCTACATCATTCCAACTCGGTTTTATAAATGCCACAAAAGCACTTGACGGTCTCCAAGTAGGGTTTGTCAACTATGCTGAAAATGGAGTATTCCCAGTTCTTCCTATTATTAATTTTAGAAAAGGTTTATAGTAAAGATTAAGGATCTGTTTAAATACAGGTCCTTTTTTATTACTTGTTGCTGATATTTAATTATGTTATACTAAAATCTCTTATATCCTCAAAATCATAACTTCCCTTATGGTAAGTAAAATAAAAAAATAAATAGCTATTCATCATAGCAGTCAGGAGAATATATTATTATGGATGGAAAAAAAAGATCAGACATAAAACCTGGTATTAAGGTAAAAATAGTCTTGAAAAAAGATCAAAGAACCGGTAAATTAACTGAAGGAATTGTCAAAGACATCCTTACAAATTCTCCCAATCATCCCCACGGAATAAAAGTACGTCTAACCACTGGAGATGTGGGAAGAGTCCAGGAAATAATAGCACAAAGTTAAAAAATATGAATTATAATATTACAGGATTATCGTTCTTTTTAAGAACGGTAATCTTTTTAATTTAAAAATAGATATTAAAGTTCTCTGGTTACTTCTTTAAGTACCTCCCCTATACGGGCATCTATAACCATAGAGGCCTTGCTGTCGTATGATGTAGCCCCTTTATTTATGAGTACCAGCTTCTCCCCCTTGTAATAGTCAACCAATGATGCAGCAGGATAAACTACCAGCGATGTTCCGCCTACTATCAGTACATCTGCCTTTGAAATACATTCAATGGCTCCGTTGAATACATCCATGTCAAGCATCTCTTCATATAAAGTCACATCGGGCTTCACAACTCCACCACATTTTCTACACCTCGGTACAGCCTCATGATACCCCATAATATACTCAAGATCGTGATACTCTCTGCAGTTCATACAGTGGTTTCTTATTATGCTCCCATGAAGCTCGTAGACTTTCTCGCTTCCTGCTTTCTGATGAAGTCCGTCTATATTCTGGGTTATAACGGCTTTCAATTTTCCAAGTTTTTCTAGTTTTGCCAGTGCATAGTGTGCATCATTTGGTTTGGCATCTTTAAAGATAAGATTTTCCTTGTAAAACCTATAAAATTCCTCGGTATTGCTATCAAAATAACTTCTGCTCAGAAGATATTCTGGTGAGTGAACATATATTCCCTTTGCACTTCTAAAATCTGGAATATTGCTCTCTGTAGATACCCCTGCTCCTCCAAAAAAAACTATATTATCACTTTTTTTTATTATATTTTTAAGTTTCTCATACATCTTTATCACCTCTAATTTAGATTATATACTCTTATCTCCAAATAATAAACTCCAAAGTTATAATTTATCAGATCATAAAAAAAGCCCCCTGGATCCAGGGGACTTTTAAGCAATTTATTTTGTAACTAATTTTAATTCTACTGGGATAAATTCAGGTGTTGTTTCTCCTTTTATCACCTTAGAAGCTGTTTCTACTCCGACAGCCCCTATCATAGCAGGCTGTTGTGCCACTGTTGCCCCAAGAGTTCCAGCCTCTACAGCATTTACAGCGTCATCAGTAGCGTCAAATCCTACTACTAATATATTTCTTCCGCTTCCTTCTATAGCTTTCAATGCCCCTAAAGCCATCTCATCATTATGTGCAAACACTGCATCTATTTCAGGAACTGCCTGAAGAATATTCTCCATTACATTTAGTCCTTTAGTTCTGTCAAAATCAGCAGCTTGCTGTGCAACTACAGTTATGTTGTTTGCAGCAGCTTCATTGAATCCTTTACCTCTGTCTCTTGCTGCAGTAGTTCCAGGAATACCTTGAAGTTCCACAACTTTTCCATCTTTTCCTATTTTCTCAACTATAAATTCCCCAGCCATTTTTCCACCTGCTACGTTGTCAGAAGCTATGTGAGTTACTACCTCTCCACCATTTGCTCCTCTATCTAGTGTTATTACAGGTATCTTACTGTTATTTGCAGCCATTACTGCTCTTGCAACTGCATCAGAATCTGTAGGGTTTATGAGTATTACATCTACACCCTTGACTACTAGGTCCTCCACGTTTGCTAGCTCCTTTGCAGGGTCATTCTGAGAATCTAAAATAATGATTTCCATTCCCATCTCTTTAGCCTTAGCTTCAGCACCATCCTTTAACGTTACAAAGAACGGATTGTTCAGTGTAGATACTACAAGTCCTATCCTACCTGCACTTTCAGTTTCCTGGGCTTTCTTTTCACCGCAACCTGTCAGCACAACCATTAATAAAACTGTGATCAAAGTAATAATCTTTTTCATTCTTTTCCTCCTTTTTTTATTTTTTGGACTTTCTATCCATTAGTACCGCCGCTAATATAACCAATGCCTTTATCATAAGCTGGTAATATGATGATACATTTAGTAAATTTAGAGCATTTCCTAGCACCCCTATAATAAGAGCCCCTGTAATTGTCCCTGTGATTCTCCCTATTCCTCCTGCAAGACTCGTCCCTCCCAGTACAACTGCCGCTATGGCATCTAGCTCATAACCGCTTCCTGCAGTAGGCTGAGCCGAAAACAACCTAGCTGTTACAACTATTCCCGCAAGAGCAGACAAGACTCCACTGATAGCATAGACCTTGGTCTTCACTCTGTCTACATTTATACCCGATAGTTTAGTGGCCTCCTCATTTCCTCCCACTGCATATACATACCGTCCAAACTTTGTATGATTTAGGACGTAATAAGATGTCCCGTACACAACTGCCATTATATATATCGGAGTGGGAATTCCTAGGATATTTCCTGCCCCTATACTTCCAAAGAGTGACGTATTACTTCCGAATCCTATGGATATAGGTTTCCCGTCTGTGAATACAAGAGTGGCACCTCTCATGAGGGTCATAGTCACCAAAGTTGTTATAAATGCCTGAAGTTTACCATAGCTTATAAACATTCCACTCAGCATCCCGAGAATCCCTCCTATTAGTAGGGATACCCCTATGGCTACAAAGGCATTCTGCCCTGATGCCAGAAGGCTTGCAGATATCGCCCCGCAGAAGGCGAGGATTGATCCAACTGAAAGGTCTATTCCTCCAGTCAGTATTACAAAAGTCATCCCTGCTGAAATAATTGCATTTATAGAGGTCTGTCTAAGTACATTTAGCATATTAGATGCAGAAAGAAATCTTGGATTCATAAAGGATACCAAGACTGCAAATACCACAAGCCCTATGAATGGTTTGTTTCTCAGTAGAATAAAACTCTTCTTTTGTTTTGACTCTAATGTTGTTTGGTTATTCATCACTATCCTCCTTTAGGCCCACGGCACACCTCATTATTTTTTCCTGGCTAGCATCTTTGGCAGAGAATATTCCTGTCACACTTTTCTCATGCATAACCATTATTCTATCGCTGAGTCCTATTATTTCAACCATTTCAGAGGATATCATCAGGATGCTCATTCCGTGTTTTTTCAATTCGTTTATAAGGTCATATATCTCTTTTTTGGCTCCTACATCCACTCCACGTGTAGGTTCATCGAGGATCAATATTTTAGGTCCTGTCATGAGAGCCTTAGCTATTGCTACCTTTTGTTGGTTTCCGCCGCTGAGATTTTTAATTATCTGATTTATTCCAGGGGTTTTTACATTGAATCTAGAAATATAGGAATCCACCAGCTTTTTTTCATCATTTTTATTGAGGGTTTTTAAATTCCCCTCAAATTTTTCCAGAGAAGATATACTCATGTTTTCCTTTACAGAGAGTCCTAGTATCAGTCCCTCTTTTTTTCTGTCTTCAGGTACATAGGCGATCTTATTTTTAAGCCCTTCTTCTGGGGAATTTATCTTTACCTCTTTTCCCCCTATACTGATGCTTCCAGAAGTAACCTTATAAAAACCGTAGATAGTTTTGGCCAACTCCGTCCTTCCTGATCCCATTAGCCCTGCCACTCCTAGTATCTCCCCCTCACGCAGGGTGAAGCTCACATCATCTACGTAATCACCTTTGAGATTTTTCACCTCTAGACTTATAGGTCCAGCCTCTACATGAACTCTAGGCATCTGCTCCTCGAGTTTTCTTCCCACCATACTTTCTATTATCTGATCTTCCGTAATGTCACTTACTTCCTTTTCAGATATAAATTTACCGTCTCTCATTATGGTCACATCGTCACATATTTCAAATATCTCCTTAAGCCGGTGGGAGATATAAACCACACTTTTCTTTTCTTCTATAAGTTCTCTTATTACATCAAATAAACTATCGGTTTCCTTATCTGTAAGTGCATCTGTAGGCTCATCCATCACTATTATTTTTGCTTTTTGTGATAGCGCCTTTGCTATCTCTACCATCTGCTGTTCCCCAACACTCAGGTTCCCCACAAGCTCTTTAGATGAATGCTTTACCTTAAGTTTTTTTAAAAGTTCATCGGCATCGGCATACATACCCTTCCAGTCTATTTTCCCAAAACTGGTTTTTTCCCTTCCGAGAAATATATTTTCTGCAATAGTTAGATTAGATATGAGATTAAGTTCCTGGTGTATTATCGCGATCCCGGCATTTTGTGATTCTCTCGGGCCGTGAAATTCCACATCCTCTCCGTAAAGAGTCATTTTCCCGCTATTTCTCCTATATATTCCAGTCATTACCTTTATTAAAGTTGACTTTCCTGCACCGTTTTCACCTAACAGTGCCATGACACGCCCTTCGTAGATATTTAGACTAGCTCCGTTTAGCGCCTTTACTCCCGGAAAGGTTTTTACCATCTCTTGAAGTTCTAATATTTTCTTTTTCACCTGAGCTTACCTCCAGACTAAAATGCCACACCTGATTTCAAAATAATATTTGCATAAGGAGTGCATTCTCCCGTTCTTATTACCGTCTTTGACTCCTGAGTAGTCTTTTTAAATTGTGAATGTGGAATCTCCTCGATTTTAATCCCACTACATTTTTTATTCAGCATTTCCAAAAGTTCCGTATAAAGTTTCGGACTCAATTCCTTCATTTCTGATGCTAATATAGCTACCTCTACCTGCATCTCATCCAAAATTACTTCTAGTGTGCCCATAAATGTTGGGATATTCCTCTCTAGTGCTATATCGATCCTCTTTACACCCTCTGGTATAGGCAGACCTGCATCCCCTATACATATATGATCTGTATGTCCAAGCTTGGCTATCTCATATGAAATCTCGCTATTTAGAAGCCTCATTTTTTTCAATTACATCACTTCCTTAAAGTTTATAACTTCATCCAGTTCCGGGAGGGAAGTCTGAGCACCCTCTCTAGTCACTGTTATTGCCCCTACTTTTGCAGCAAAATCCATCGCCTTTTCCATAGGCTCCCCCCTAGAAAAAGCAGCCGTGAGGCCACCTATAAAGGAATCCCCTGCAGCCGTAGTATCTACTGCCACGACCTTATACGCACCAAACTCTCTCGCACCTTCACTGTCTACATATATGGCCCCCCTAGACCCCAGGGTGACTATTAGTTTTTTTACACCCTTTACCATCATTTTTCGGCACGCCGTGAGAATATCCTCTTTGGTTTTTACAGGAACTCCTGCAAGGAGTTCTAATTCAGTCTCATTAGGAATAAGATAATCCACATTTTTTATTATCTCATCTGACATTGCTTTTGCAGGTGCTGGATTCAGTATTGTAGTTTTCCCCAGTTTCTTGCTGAGTTTCAGAGAATATTCCACTATATCTAGTGGTGTTTCTAGCTGATGTACAACTATTTCCGAATTTTCATAAAGTTTAATATTCGCATCTATATCCTCTTTTTTTATTTCAAAATTTGCACCTGAAACTACTATTATAGAATTATTGGCATCGTCATCCACAACTATGCTAGCTATTCCAGTGGATTTGTTTTTGCATCTACCTATACCAGAGATATCTACTCCGTCCTTTTTTATGGCAGAGAGGAGAGTGTCTCCAAAGGAGTCCTCACCTACCATTCCAATCATAGTCACATCTGATCCTAGCCTTGCCATGGCAACAGCTTGATTAGCTCCCTTTCCCCCGGGTATCTGTTTAAAATCCTCACCTAGTACTGTTTCTCCTATCTTCGGTGGTTTAGAGACCCTCGTCACAAGATCCATATTTATACTTCCTACTACTAGTATTCTACCCATTTTACCTCCTTGTAAGAGTTTACATTATTTTTTTCTATCTAACTTTTTTCTCAGATCCTCTTATGTCTAGAACTGTCTGCAGTATCATCTTTTGACTTATGTCTTTATCCTTATTTCTGATTCTTTCTAGGAGCATCTCTGCTGACCTCACCCCTAGCTCCTTCACTGAGGCAGACACAGTGGTGAGTTTGATTCCAAATATATCTAGGATTTCAACTCTGTCAAAGGATAGCACCGCTATATCCTCAGGAGTAGATAGCTTCATCTCATTCATGGCCTTAAAGAATCCTAAAGTCATCTGGTTGTTGGATACAAATACTGCTGTTGGCCTTATTTTCCTGCTGAGTATCTCTTTTCCGTGGATGTATCCTGACTCCACCTGAAAGTCCCCTTCATAGATATTGCCCTCTGTAACCTCTATACCATTTTCAGAAAGGGCATTTTTATAACCTCTGAATCTATCCCGGCCTGGCTTTGATTTGAGCGGTCCTGTTATTATGGCTATATTTTTATGATCGTTTTCTATAAGGACAGAGACTCCCTTATATGCTCCCCCTATATTATCTATAAAAACACAGTCCATGCTAGAATCCTTGATATCTCTGTCTACAAGGATCACAGGTATCCTACTTTTTACAAACTTATCTAGATAACTTTTCCCATTTTCATAACTTTCACTGGTAACTGTTATGACCAGTCCTTTTATTCTCTGTTCTAGGAGCATCTGAAGTGACTTTTGCTCTTTCTCTATCCTGTCATTGGTGTTGTATATCAATATGTTGAGGTTTTCTCCGTCTATGACTTCACTTATTCCCTCTACCATCTCTGAGAAATAAGGATTTGATATATCCGGTACCACCACTCCTATTGTGTTGTTGTCTTTTTTGGAAAGATTTCTTGCTATAGCACTAGGAGTATAATTGTACTCTTCTATTACTTTTAGGACCTTCTCCCTCGTAGAGTCCTTTACATTTTTATCTCCATTTATGACTCTTGAAACAGTGGCTATGGAAACTCCTGATTTTTCTGCTATATCTGACATCTTCATGGAAAACCTCCTGTTTTGTAAGCCCTTACATTTTCTCCACAATAATTTTTACTACAATTTTCAATTTATGTCAAGTTTTTGAATGTTATAAACTATTAATGTACACTTAATTGGTTTTCATCCTTGTTATTTTCATATCTATTTTTTTAACGTTTTCAAATTTTAGATTTTTAAATTTGTAATATCTTCTCTCGCTAGGCATATATCTCTCCTCACCAGAAACCAGTTTTTTACTGTACGCACCACTATTACCTACAAGGACAAGCTCTTTCACATATACACCCTCTTGTTTCCAAAACCACAGGGTGACGACTAACTCTTCCACCACAGAACTTCCCTTGTTGTGAACCCTGATGTTTATTGCAGGATATTCATACTTTATCCCCTGTTTAGATTCAAAATCATAGACTTCCACCTGTACCCCATTTTTTATGACCATTGGAAGACTTTTTGCCCTCCACTCCTGTAGCTCCGTATAATTTCGTCCATAGAGAAGTGTTCCAAAAATTAAAAACATCGTAAAAAAAAATTTTTTCATCTTATACCTCCATAAAAAAAGAAGGAGTAGATCCCCTTCTCAATTGCTGCCAAAATATACCTGCTCTAAATCTGGAGATCCTATAAAGTCATAAGGCATTACAAGTATTCCACGGTCAGAATCTAAGTCCAGTTCGTAACCTAGGTCTTTAGCTGTTTTCCAATAAAGATACCAGACAAACTGTGAGCAGTAAAACCCTTTGGTTGCTTTCTTATCTAACGGTACCCAATATCCCTTGTCCTTGAGACCTGCCAAATTTTTCAAAAAAACCTTTTTAAATTTTTCATCAAAATTTCTGTATCTGAAAACTATTACCTTTCTATCCTCATAAAGCCAGGAAAAACTATCAATTTCGTAGTAACCAACCCCAAATTTAGGATAGTCCCCTATATTCATATCATCTATCATAACCGCTGCATGGCCGAACCACGAGAGAGGATCCCACCTCTTATTCTTTACGATTATATCCCCTGTTTTAAGCCTGTTGGTCTGATACATCACAAAGCTGGTGTCTTCCCATTTCCGGCCCTCAGGAAGTGCGCTGCACCCTGTGACTGCTGTCATAAAAAATATAATAATCTTAATTTTTAAAGTAGATAAATGCACCATTTCTTCCAGCATCCTTTCCCTCTCTTCTATAGGAATGTAAGCCCTCGTTACAGACTGTGCATTCTTGGCTATTCACTATATTTTCTCTTATAATTCCACTTTTTATAAGCATCTCACAGTTGAATTTCCCATTGTCAAAATACCATCCATCGGCTTTTCTATGAAAGGAAGCCTCTACAATCTCAGATGGAAATCTCTCCTTAAACTCCTTGTAAAAGTCATCTCCAACCTGATAGCAGCAGCTCCCTGCCCCTATTCCTATCCCCACGAGAATATCCTTTTCCTGACTTCCATAATTCTCTTTCATATTTTTAAGGACCTCCTCACCTATTTGGAGAAAACTTCCCTTCCATCCCGAGTGGCACAATCCTATGACTTTTTTTTCAACATCATAGAAGTATATCGGCAGGCAGTCTGCATGAACAGTAAAAAGGACCAAATCTCTTCTGTCAGTTACAAATCCGTCCACATCATCAAAGTATAGAGGGCTTCCAACTCTTATATTTACTATATTTTTAGAGTGTGTCTGCCTTGCAGCTACCAACTTTTTTCCATCTATAGAATTTTTTTTCATAAACTCCTCTATATTTTTTTCCTTTTCAGGAGATAGCACAAACATCTCCTTTACATCTCCTATTTTTTTCCCTGTGAATATGGCCCCTATACCGGCATTTCCAAACTCCTCTATCTCAAAATACCCGTCCCGTTCAATATACATAATTTTTATCTCCTCTTTTTACCTCTTATTATGTATATATAATATCAGAATGACTTTCCTCTATCAAAACTTTTAATTTAAATATATAAAAATTCTCAAACTACAATCAAAAAGGCCCTCCCGTATTTTGGAAAGGCCTTTTTTCTTACACAGAAACAATCAATATGTCTCTGTTATTCTTAAAATCTATAGTCACTCTTTCTAAATTACATTTTACACCTAATATTTCAAAAATTATTTTTTCAATCTCATCTTTTCTGTCATTGTAGAAGGCCTCTCTGCTAAAATTTACAAGGCTTTTATTTTTACTTTGCTCCAGTAGTTTTTTCTCATAAATAGTCAGAGGATCGTTGGCCTCTATCTCTATAAAATTACCTTTTATAAAGGCTTTTACAGATTTAGGCCCTTTTCCGGTATTGCTTTTTATAAAATAGGCTATTTTTATCTGGAGTTTATTCTCATATTCCAGTTTTTCTTTTTTATCGGAGATTATCTTATCATCCAGTACCAGATTATCCCCCTCTTCTCCTGCCAGACGAAGAGCGCTGTCTTCCATAGCCTCTATAAGTTTGGCAGTATCCACGGGCTTCAGTATGTATTTATCTATACCTATATCCATGGCGCCTAGCACCGTTTCCACATCAGAAAAGGCAGTTGTTATTATTATTACGCATTTTTTATTTTTTTCCCTTATTTTCTTACTCATCTCTATTCCGTCCATGACAGGCATCTTGAGGTCTGTTATGACTATGTCTGGATTCTGCTCGTTAAAAAGTTTCAGTCCCTCCTTACCGTTTTCAGCCATATAAAGTTTTCCAACTCTTCTTTTCAGAAATATTTTCAGGTTTTCCCTCTGAATTTCGTCATCTTCCACATATAGAACTTTATATTTAATCAATAAATTTGTTTTATCCAGCATTTTGATTTTCACCACCCATAGGAATAATTATTTTCATACACGCTCCACCATTTTTATTGGTCACACTGATTGTACCGCCGAAATTCTTTTCTATAATCATTTGTGACATATAGAGACCTATTCCGGTTCCATTTTTTTTGTCCTTAGTGGAATAATATGGCTCAAATATCTTTTTCATAACATCTTCAGGTATTCCGCCACCGTTGTCATTTACTTCTATCACAGTGTTATTTTCTTCTCTAGAAATCAATATGTCTATCTTTCTTTCTCTCTCGCGGTTTTCCAGCAGGGCATCCACAGAATTGTTTATAAAGTTAATTATCACCTGGGACAGCTGGTTAGGATATCCCAAAATTTTGATATCATCCTCTGAGTTTATGCTGCACTCTATTCCGTTATGCTGCATCCTTTCACTGAATAGCTCCACCGTAGATTTTATGATGTTTTTTACAGAAAATTCTTCCTTGTCTGTTTTCGGTTTAAAGAAATATCTGAAATCGTCTATCGTTTCAGACATTTTATTTATGAGCATTCTTGATTTTTTAAAAAGAGTTTCTACATCCTCTTTTTCCACATCGCCGTAATAAAACGAATCCTCTATATTTGAAATTATAAGGGATAAAGAACTGAGCGGCTGTCTCCACTGGTGGGCTATGTTCCCTACCATCTCTCCCATGGCTGCATATCTTGACTGGTATATCATGAGTGCCTCTTTCTTTTTATTCTCGTCCATCTCTTTTTTAAACATTTTTTCCAGCTCAATATTTATTTTTTCCAGCTTCAGGAGTATTTTTTTATTACTCAGATCTTTTCCCAGTTTTATTTTAGATGTATCTGAGTCTTCTCCTTCCATATCAGTAGCCAGCTTATTTACAATATTAAAAAATCTGGCCTCACTTCTTTTTACCGTTGCTTCCTGCATTTTTCTGATGCTTATGTCCCTAGATATAAGGATTACCCTATATCTGTCTTCAATTTTAAATAATCTTGCACTCACTTCCACAGGTATTTTCTTGTTAAATTTTGTTCTTATCTCTGTCTCATACAGAACAGATTTTTTGTCTAGTATCTTTTCCAATATCTTTTGCCTTTCATCCTCCGACAAGCCTATATCTATATCAGAATATTTCATCTTCAGCAGCTCACTTCGTGAGTATTTCAGCCTGCTGTAGACTTTTTCATTCATTTCAAGTATATTTTCAAAAGAGTTGTTGCTAAAATCTGCCACAAATACACAATCATTGATGCTGTTAAACATCGCCTCGTATTTGTTTTTTGATTTCACAAGCTCCCTTGCCAGCAGCTTTCTTTTCTCTATATCTTTTTCCAGTTCTGTGTTTAGCTTTTTTACCTCGCCGAGATACATAGACTTGACCTCTAAATTGAACTTCTTTTCCCTTATGTTGTGAATGTATGCAGCTGAGATGCTTATACTCAGTACGATGAGTATTGCTATTGCAACTGTGTAGTAATAATTTTTTCTGATAATACTTACTACCTCATCATAATCAGAAGAAATTGTGACTATCCAGAATGTATCCCCTAT
Source organism: uncultured Ilyobacter sp. (assembly GCF_963663625.1). Lineage (NCBI taxonomy): Bacteria > Fusobacteriati > Fusobacteriota > Fusobacteriia > Fusobacteriales > Fusobacteriaceae > Ilyobacter > uncultured Ilyobacter sp. The sequence goes on from NZ_OY760437.1 coordinate 1,683,816, forward strand.
ATACGCTTGGGCATATCCGTTAAATTTTCTCACCATGCCCGAGTCATCATCTGTAACCCACACAGAATGATAGACCTCTACCCCTTTTTCCCCAGATCTTTGCTTTTCAAAAAGCCTCTCTAGCTCCGACCAGTCGTAATCTGGATATTTGGATTTCCTGAGATCTATCACATTATTTCCGATCTGGCTTCTCTTAGGATGCATTAGAAAAGTTCCATCTTTGTCTTTCACAGATGCATAGCCCTTATTCCCAGATTTTATATTTTCTATAAATGTTTTGTATATATTGTCGATGCTCAGCTCACATCTTATGATCCCATTAAACTCCCCGTTGAGAAAAATAGGCTGCAATATATATATAAATGGGTCTCCGTTTTTAAAATAAACCTTGCTTAAAGAATGCTCTTTATTCGCTAGGATTTTTTTTACGTCTTCCAAATTGGATATATCCCTTGATATATTGTCCTGTGATTCAGTGGGATATTCATCCAAAATTACACCCTTAGAATCAAGCAGTTGTATTGATTTGACTCTCGGAGCCCCTATTTTATAATATATCTTTAGAGATTCTCCAGAGTATCTCGCATCATTATTTTTAAGATAGTCAAAATCTCTCAAAAAACCTGTATCCTGGGCAAGAATTCTGGTAGATCTCTCCTCGCTTCGAAAATAGGATTCTATGCTTTTTGCAGTTGTATCTGCAATTGTCAGAAGATGCTTCTGCTCATTCAAAAGAAGGGCGTCTCTCAGATCCTCATAGTTTTTCAAAATGGTAAACGCCAGTGAAACAGCGAATATGAAACCTGCAAATAATATCAGTATAGATTTTTTGTATTTTATAATCTTTTTTATCAAATTCATTCTTACACCTCATAGTCTGAAAAAAATAATTTTTTCATTTCATCTCTCAATCCCACTCACCTATACATATTATACACATCTTTTATAAGTTTAAAACTTTTTTCTGTCTGGCATCCATCAATCAATTTAAAATATTTAAATATGACAAACAGATGGGCTACTCTTTTTTAGCTCATTTCCCCAATAACATAAAGTTAGAAAAGTTGGTGAAAAATTGTTAAAAAAGGCTCTCTAAAGTTTTCATTCAGAGAGCCTTTCTGTTTTCCAGTAGCATTCCGGGAGGAAAACTGGAATTTGACACTATTCAAAAATGGATTTGTAGTATCCTTGGAAAATATCTTTTATGATTTTTTAGACCTAAACTACTGCTGCTGCTTTTTTCTTCTCTATCATTCCACTAACAATTGGGAATAGAAGTAAAGTCGCTACAGCTATGAAAATTATAAGAGCTATCGGTCTCTGGAAGAATGATGCATAGCTTCCGTTTGTTAATAGTAACTGTCTTCTGAAAGTTTCTTCCATCATGTTACCAAGTACGATACCAAGTATGAGAGAAGCTGCAGAGAACTTGTATTTTTTCATAAAATATCCGAAAATACCGAATGTAAGCATTACCCAGATTTGGAACATATCATTTGAAATTGCATATGACCCGATAACTGAGAACATAACTATCATAGGAGCTATCATTCCGTATGGAAGCTTCAATATAGCCGCAAAAGCTTTTACTGCATACCTTCCAGAGAAGAATACAACTATACTTGCCACAAGCATAGAGAAGAATACACAGTATAAAAGTAATGGCTGCTCAGTCATAAGCTGAGGTCCAGGCTGCAGCCCTTGTAGTACAAGTGCTGCAAGGATGATTGCAGTAGTTGGAGATCCAGGTATACCTAGAACTAGAGTAGGTATCATAGCACCTCCACCAGCAGCATTGTTTGCAGTTTCCGGTGCTAGTACTCCCTCTTCAGCTCCCTTACCAAACATCTCTTTATTCTTACTAGAACGTGCAGCTTCACCATAACTGACTATCGACGCTATAGATCCTCCTGTACCAGGTAGTATTCCTACACAAGTACCGATTATAGCAGATTTAATTATTGTAACCTTGTATACTAAAAGGTCTTTTAATTTTATACTTTCTAGCGATACATCTTTCCCCATGTCTAGCGTCTCTTCTTTTGTTTTTCTGTTGATAACCTGTTTAAAGATTTCAGCCATTGCGAAAGATCCGATCATGATTGGTATATATTCCACACCATTTAGGAAGTTGATTTCACCGAATGTAAGTCTTGATACTCCAGTCATAGGATCCATTCCCATCATTGCTATGAGTATTCCAAGAAGTCCTGTTATAAGTGCCTTAGAAAGGTTTTTAGAACCAACTGACGATATACACGCGATACCGAGTAGTGTCAGTGCAAAGTACTCAGCACTTTGAATTTTTAGTGCTATCTTAGACAGTAGCGGTGCTAATAAAAGCATAACTAATACTGAAAATATTCCTCCGATGGCAGATCCTGACATGGCAAGTCCTAGCGCCTTACCCGCTTTACCTTGCTGAGCCATTGGATATCCGTCAAAAGTAGTAGCAACTGATTCTGCCGTTCCTGGAGTATTAAACAGTATCGCCGTTATAGAACCCCCGTAAGCTGATCCTGCATACAAGGCTACAAGTAACATTACAGAAGGGTAGATTCCCATATAGTAAGTAAAAGGTATCATTAAAACTATACCCATAGATGAACTGATTCCAGGCAGAGCTCCGAAAAATACTCCCAGTGTCATACCGGCTAAAACTAATAGAAAGTTTGTCGGCATAAACATTATTTTTAATGCTTGAATCAATAAAGAAATATCCATTGTTTTCCCTCCGTTCTAATATATGAAATAACTTAGCGTTTCAAATACAGCGATTCCTCTAGGCAGTGGTATACTCAGTATCTTTCCGAAAACGAAAGTAAATACAAGTGAGGCAACCAGTGTTACTAAAACCAGCTTTTTTATCTCTCTCTGATTAAGAATCCACATAACTGATGATATTATAATAACCGCTCCGAACCAAAACCCTGTAAAATTAACTGTTAGAACAAAGAAAACAATTACTCCTAGTAAAGCTAAGAATCCAGGGTCTAGCTCTTTTATCTTCTCTTTTTCTGTAGGTTTATTTTCCTTATAATGTTTGAGAGTGTTTATAAGAGATATTACAAGTAGTATCATAGCTAAGATCATTATTACTCTAGGGAATCCTGCCGGTCCTATCGGATCAGTCATACGTGCTGTATTTATGCTTAGTGACTCTTTATAAAAAATACCCATCACAGCTATTAAGAAAACGTGAAAAATTATTTCACCCATTTTTCATCCTCACTCCTTTATATTTGATAGGATGTCTGCACTCATACAGACATCCTAAATAAAATTAATTATTTCAATCCAACTTTTTTTGCAACAGCATCAAACTTTGTATACTCTTTTTCCCACTGCTTGTAGAAGCCTTCAGCATCTAAGTATCCAGGTCTTATGTCAACTAGGTTTAGAGCAGCGAAGTCTTGATACTCTTTTGTATCATAAGCAGCTTTCATTTTTCCAATTAGGTAATCTTTAACTTCTTGAGGAGTTCCCTTCTTAACAACAAAACCTCTCCAAGAACCTATTGTTACATCATAACCTAATTCAACTGTAGTCGGTACATCTTTAAACTCCTCTATCTGAGTAACTCTTTCTTCATTAAGCACAACAACCGGCTTAACTTTACCGTCTTTTATGTAGTTAACAGCAGAAACTATTTTGTCTAAGTAGATGTCAACCTCTCCACCAAGTACTGCCGCCTTTACCTCTGATCCAGATCTGTAAGGTATGAATCTAACATCTACACCTGTAGCATCTGCAAGAGCGTTAAGTGTAAGGTCATCAAGACCACCTGGGCTTACCCCTGCAAAAGTAACTGGATTACTTTGTCCGTACTTAACTAATTCCTCAAAAGAGTTAAATCTGCTGTTCTCAGGTAGACATAATACATAGATGTCTGACTGAATCCTTGCTAATGGTTCAAAATCTTGCATGAAGTTAACTTCTTTGCTTACTCCAAGAACATCAGCGATTATCATAGATGGAGTTACTTCAAAAAGTGTGTATCCGTCAGCTGGTTTTTGAGCTGCATATACCATTCCCACAAGTCCGCTACTTCCTTTTTTGTTTACAGGTTGAATTGGTTGTGGCATATCTTTGGCCATTAATTCAGCAAATTTTCTTGCGAAAACGTCACTGGCCCCACCCTCTCCAAAAGGTATAATCATTTCAATAGGTTTTGATGGATAGTCAGCAGCACTTTCAGATGGCTTTCCTTGCTTTTCACCACATCCTACTAGAGACAACACAGTCAACATTCCGATTAATAAAGAAACTATTTTTTTCATATAATCCTCCTTAAAATTTTTTTATACTATGTCAGAACATGAGACTACTAAATTTCGTAATCTCCCCTTGTATAAACAACACCTTCCATGATACGTCTTGCCGTTCTTTCCACTTTTACATAGACATCTCCGTTATCACCTTTTCCTGAGTATGCATTCATTACTCCTCCAGGATGTCCCAATCTCAGTTTTCCGTTTTCATCTGGACTAGCTATCTTAGAGACCAGTGTCCCCTCTGTTGCTGCAGCCAGGCAGGTACATACCGCCCCTGTTATAGCCAGTGCCTGGTGTGGCTTCTGCATAGACATCATTCTGATTACGAGGTCCATTTCATCTGCCTTGTACAGCTTTCCAGGTTCATCTTTATAATCCTGAGGAGCTGATATAACCGTTGTTTTAGGCACTGCAGGTGAATTTTTTGTCGCATCCTCTTTCTTTGCAAAACCGCATAACTCAGCAGCTATAGATCTTATCTCTTCCAAAAGATCCAGTTTTTCTTGTGTAAACTCATAATGCAGTTCCGTACCCTTAAGCCCAACATCTTCTGCCTTTATAAATACCAATGGATTTGCAGCATCTACGATGGATATATCTATTGCACCTACCGAAGTTTCTATTGTATCCACAGCATTTCCAGTAGGAAGCAGCTTCCCTGTTACTGACCCTTCTGGGGCATAGAATGATAGATAACCAACTGAGCCTGTGTTAGGTACACCTGGTATTTTTGTATCTCCATCTGGATCATACATACCATTTGAGACCTTTACCTCTGACTCTATGGCCTTCCCTGTATTTGTATTGAAAATCCTTACCTTTGTAGTAGGTTCTACTGCTTCTACTAAACCGTTGTCTATTGCAAATGGACCTACACCTGATGAGATGTTTCCACAGTTGCCCTTCATATCTATCTTCTTGGCAGTAAGACTTACCTGAGCAAATGCATAATCTACATCAAAACCTTCTCTTTCTGATTTTTTTATTATGGCTACCTTACTGGTAAGAGAATTTGCTCCCCCTAGTCCGTCTATCTGTTTTTTATCAGGACTCCCCATAACATCCAGAAGAAACTCTTCCCACTTTTCCCTATCCTTAGGCATATCTTTCTCATTGAAAAAAACACCCTTGCTCGTACCGGCCCTCAAAATAGTACATGGAAACTTCCTCATTTAATTACCTCCCTAAAAACTTGTAGATGAATTTATAATCTGATTTTTGTACTAAGTAAGCTGTGTTTCCGATAACTTCTTTTTGTTTTTTAGTTTAGCTGTCCACCGACAATCATTATTCAAATATGTAGTTAAACACATCCCTGAATACCTTTGAATGAAAACAAAAAAAATAGGCCAACACAAAGATTCTCTCTTTGTGTTGGCCTATTAAAGTCTTGACTACAGTCATCTCTAATAATTACCAACAAAATATTAACTTTTTAAAAAAATCTTAAAGAACCTACACACTGTGTCTTCTTTAAGCCTCTGCTGTACCAGTATAAACCATAGAGTTTTTTATGTCAACGTTTTTTTTTAGAATTCGTTTTTTTATACCCTATATTTTTGTTCTCCAATATAATTTTATGTCGAAATAATGGCTACTTTCTTAAAGAATCTTAAGATTCTTATGTTTTTTATTAATTTAATTTTTTTATCCTATGAATACAGGCTTCTTAACTTCTTCTAGTGCTCTTATCCCACCTCTTCCTATTAATTTTTCAACCATGAAGGAACGTTTTAAATTTCCCATTATTAACATATCGCATTCTTTGGCATAGTTTAATATAATTTCGTCCACTGATCCCTCTTCAAAATTATATTCTATCTTTTTATCAATTTTTTCTAGGTAAAAAGTTAGATCCTTCACTTCCTCCTGGCTTATCCCCACTGTGACAGCTTTGAAAGCATTTATTTTTTCAAAGACATTCAAAAACCTGAATACAGATTTATTTACTTCTAGACCCTGATCATCTGCTACCAAGATTCTTTCAAGTGAATAACTTTCTAACTCCGGAACAAGTATAAGAGGTTTATTGTGATTTTTCAAAAGTTCCCTCAAACCATGACTTATTTTATCATCTTTGGAAACTACTGCCATGTCAAATAACCTAAGTTCCTCCATCAACACCTCAGATACATTTCCTGTCTTTGAATAAAAGCTAGAGTTTTCAACTAAAGATAAAAATTCATCTTTTATTTTACTCTCTATTTCCATAACTTTTTCGATCTTTAGGTTGTGTTCGGTCTTTGCCTCTTTGATATCGTAATCTCCGCCTACACCCCTAAACTCCATGTAAGAATGGGCCTCTATACTCGGGTGTATAAAGAGTCCTACTATCTCTACTTCTGGATAATTTTCCAAGATCATTTTGCTGTACCTTGCCAGATGCTTTATTTCTCCTTCATTATCCAACTTCACCAATACTCTGTTTAACAATTTAATCACCTTCCCCTTCTAAAATTGATTATAACCTCTTAATTATCAGCTCAGATAAATTCCAGTCTCTAGTTTCAAAGCAAAATATACAAAAAACAGGCCAATACGAAGATTTTACTCTTTGTACTGGCCTGTTAAAGTCTTAACAATAGTCATCTCTAACAATTACCAATCTATATCATTTGATTCTATAAAAATCTTAAGGAGCCTTATATTCCTATTCCCCAAAAGTCTTTTACTGTATGAGTATATTTCACATTTTCCCAAATGTCAACATTTTTTATAGATTCAAATCAATATGTTTTCTATAAAATTACTACTTTCTATACCAAGTTTATATGCCTCTAATCAAAAATTCCTTTTATTAAAATAAAAATATAAAAAAAAGAGCCCAAAGGCTCTTTTTAATTTTTTATTATCCAGTGATTGCGTCTACAGGACATGCTCCAGCACATGCTCCACAGTCTACACAAGCATCAGAAATATCGTATTTACCGTCTGCAGTAGCAGAAATTGCTGATACTGGACAAGTCCCTTCACATGCTCCACATGCGATACAAGCTTCTTTATCGATTACGTACATTTTGAACCCCCTACTTAATTTTTTTGATATTATAGAGATATTATTGAGCTGTAATACACTCTACAGGACAAACTCCAGCACATGCTCCACAGTCGATACATGCATCTGAAATTTCATATTTACCGTCTACAGCAGAAATTGCCGATACCGGACAAGTTCCTTCACATGCTCCACATGCAATACAAGCTTCTTTATCAATTACGTACATTTGGGACCTCCTATTTTTAAAATAAAAATTTTCACAGTAGACCAAAAGAAATACTGATTTAATTACAATATACCCTCTTTATAATTCCTTGTCAAGAAACAATTATTTAAAGGATCCTCTTTAGAAAATTTGATATTTAGACTTTCAAAATTTATTTTCTTTTTATTTGTTATTTTTTTAACTAAATCTTTCTGTGTTATTCAAAACTTCTTTTTTAGTTTCAAAACTAAGCTTTTTTAATTTTAACTATTTCACAATCTATTTTTACAGTCAAAACTTTTAAAAAACTTCATACCTTAAGAAGGTTATTTTTTGATTTAAACACAGTAAAAAAAATCTTTGATAAAATAAAAAAGGACCATTGGCCCTTCATGCAGTTTTCTTATTCCTTTGTTTAAAATCTAGATATCTTTCACACTGCTTTCTCCTGTCATACCCTAGCATGATTCCAAGTATAAAATCTTCTTCAGAAGTGTAATCTCTTAAAGACTCCTTACCTATACTTCTTATTACCTCTACACACTCCCATGCTCCGAAGAATATGTTTATTCTATCACCCTCTATTTCATAAATTTCATAATTTATTTTTCTATTTTTCAGCTTACTCATTATAATTTTAAGATTGTCCTTTTCTGCAGTATGAAGCACTAGATTTCTCAATCCCTTCTCATACTCATATATATGATGTACAAATACCTCCATTTTCCATACCTCCTTTTTTTATAGACATCCATCGCAGATCTCACATAAACTTTCTTTTAATTTGTTCAGGCTGCTAGAGTGGGCCCTTATAAGCTTTATATTATTTTTTTTGCATATTTTAGTACACGACAGAGAGAGTTTATGACTCACAGTATTTGTAAACATTATACAGGCATCGCAGTTTTTTATCTTCTTTTCAAAAGACGGGCAGGTTTTGTTATAAATTCTACATCTCAAATTATGCTCGTCCATCAGATTTTTATATTCCCTCTCTATTCCCTTTACTCCCCCTATAATTGCTATCATACGGTCTCACCCTCCTTCATGTTCAGCCTTTTTTTCATTTGTATCTGATTCTTTATTTATAGCCTCTGACTTTTTGATGTTCAAAGTATTTTTTTAAATAAAATATGCAGCAAGTCTGCATATTTATCTATTTTTTATTCTTATTTTTACTAGAGCAGTGATCTTTCATTGCACAGTTGCTATCTTTAGAGCAGCCGCACCCACTTTCGCCCTTCAGCATTTTTATCACACTTCTAAGGGAAAAAAATGCAATCACTACAACTATCCCTATAACTATAATTGTTTTCATCTGATCCCTCCGTGAAGTTTAGCCTTAAATAAATAATCTTCCTATCTGGAAAATGGCTGTTGATGCGATATAAGGTACAATTAGCATAACCATAATGGTAAACCACATGAATTTCTGGCCAAACTCCTGCTTTATTGCCGCTAAAGTAACTACACAAGGTACAACAAGGAGTATAAACACCATGAATGAATATGCTCTAAGAGGTCCTAATGGATCTCCTTCCCATAATCTTGCAGTGGCTCCTACTACCCCTGTCCCTTCTTCTTCCACCTCGTCTGAACTAGGAGGTGTGAAAAGGCTGGCTACATCAAAGCTAATCATGGAAATTACAGATTCCTTTGATGCTACTGCAAATCCTTTCAGTTGCTCCATTGTATCTTCTGCAAATGTTGTAGGTACCTCTTCGACTTGGGTCTCTCCTTCTAAAGCTGAGCTTTTCATCTTCCCTTCCTGTGGAAGTACCTGTGCCATGAATCCTACAACAACTTCTTTAGCTGCAATACTAGGGGCTATAGCTGCTACAGCTTCCCATCTGTTACCAAATCCAGTTGGCTTCATTATAGGGGCTATTACTTTCCCAAATTTTGCCATATAAGAATTTGAGGCATCTCCGTTATTTGGAAAATAAATAAGAGCCCAAAGAAGTATAAGTATACCCAATATCACAGTGGTAGCCTTTTTCAGATAAGATCCCGTTCTTGTCATGGTCGAACTCCATATCATCTTGAAGCTAGGAACCCTATAAGGAGGCAGCTCTAGAAGAAGTGCCTTATCCTCTGCCTTAAATCTCTTATTATTTTTAAAAAACATACCTGTAAGTACTGCTACCACTATTCCCATTACATAAAGACTCATTACTATCATCCCTGCACGGGCTCCAAAGAATGCCGCTGTAAAAAGGCCATAAACCGGAAGCCTTGCTCCGCAGGACATAAAAGGTGCCATTAGGGCAGTCAGTCTTCTAGATGGTTCATCCTCTAGTGTCCTTGTGGCATAGATGGCTGGAACTGTACACCCGAAACCTAATACCATAGGTACAAAAGCTTTTCCATTTAGTCCAAGCCTTCTCATTATCTTATCCATAAGAAAAGCCACTCTTGACATATATCCGCTTTCCTCTAATAAAGCCAGGAAGAAATACAGGAAAAGCATTAAAGGAACAAATACAAGAACTCCTCCTACTCCGCCTATTATTCCCTCTGTTACAAGAGAGTACAGCCAGTCAGGGGTGCCTTCTACTGCAATAGCCACATATTTTCCTATGTAACCACCTATAAATCCGTCTACCCAGTCTATAAAAGGTCCGCTTCCGTTGAATACAACACCCATTATCCCAGATATTATAAAGAAAAATATGGGAAGCCCCAAATATTTATTGAGAAGTATTTTATCAACTTTGTCTGTAAAATCAAGCCTTGATTTCAACGAAGTTGTGAATGTCTGGGCGAGAATACCCTTAAGTGCCCCATATCTTCCTTCTGCAATTACTGTTTCTGCATCTTCATCAAACTTATCCTCTATTCTGTCTACATTTTCTTTTGATACTGAGTCACTCTCTATACCATATTCATTTTTTAGGATCTCTGCAAAATAGGAATCCTGCTCCAATAATTTGATACATATGAAATCTTCTGCATATTTTTTTAATACTGGGATAAATTTTTCATTTTCTTTTATCTTACACCTTATATTTTGAATTTCATTCTCTATTGTATTGTCAAACCTAAGCTCATATTTAATGTGATGTTGTTCCTTGTGTTTTTCAGCCACCAGCAGAGATTTTTCCAATAGCTCTTTTATACCTTTATTTTTTATGGCACTTGTGTGTATCGCTTCCATTTCCAGATGAGCTTGAAATTTTTTGAGGTCCAATTTATAGTTAAGACTTTCGAATTCATCTAAAAAATTCAGAGCCATTATCATGGGCTTTCCAAGTTCCTTCAGTAGCATCGTGAGATACAGATTTCTCTCAAGGTTAGTAGAATCTACAACATTTATTACCACGTCTGGATTTTCATTTAGTATATAGTCTCTAGTGATTTTTTCTTCTATAGTATAAGGGCTTAGGCTGTATACTCCTGGAAGATCTATCATCCTTATTTTTATTCCCTCAAACTCAAATTCAGCTTCCTTCTTCTCAACCGTAACACCTGGCCAGTTTCCCACTTTTAGTTTTGAACCTGCCATAGAATTTATGAGGGCTGATTTTCCTACGTTGGGATTTCCTGCAAAGGCTATTTTTATCATCTCGTAATTCCTCTCCTTCTGTGTGTTATATTATTTTTCTACCTCTATGTTCTGTGCATCTTCTTTTCTTATAGCTATCCCTGTACCCTTGATTACATACTGTTGTGGGTCCCCGAGAGGTGCGTCTCTTTCTAGTTTTATGGTCTCTCCAGATGTGACTCCCATATCAACAAGTCTTTTCTTCAGATCTCCTATTTTACCTATTTTGATAATCTTTGCTTTTTCCCCTCTTTTCAGTTCAGTAAGTTTCATCTGTACCCTCCAGTTCCATCTATAATTTTACTTTGATTATCAAAGTATTTTTTTAAAAAGGTACAGCTCCTAAGAGCTGCTTTTTTAGTTATGCTTCATCTACTATTATTTTACTTGCCAGTCCAAAATTGACCACATATCTGCTTTTATTTATCTCTATAATTAGATTTTCATCAGTATCCTTAAGTATGCAGAGATTCTCACCTATACAAAAACCTCTCTCTATTAACCTCGCCTTGGTTTTATCATTTCCGTTGATACTTTTTATGACAAATTTCTTGTTCAGTTGTCCACAAGTTACTGGATGTGACATATTTACCCCTCCCAGCTTCAATAATATTCTGTAATATTTAGGATCATTTATAATCTGCTCAAATTATATCTCTCATATTGAAATTTGTCAAGTTGAAAAGTTTTGATTATAAAAGTATTTTATTGACTCACAGATTCCCCATGTATCAAAGGAGATGTTTTTCTTCTAAAAGTACATAATCTTCTATTATCCGTTCCATCCCCTTTAGAGCCCTTGCCAGGTCTCTGGCTACATTTAGGATAAGCTTGCTAAACAACTCAGGATTTTTCTTCGATAGGGTATAGAGGCTCATCTTTGGAATGAGCGCCAAAATAATATCCGTCTCTGCAGTGGCAGTTGTAATCTGCTTTTGGATTCCTATTGTAGAATCTATTCCAAAAACTGTCCCAGGACCAAATTTATCTATTCGTCTATCCCTGACTGTCAGTTTTACCTCTCCCTCTAACAAAAGATAAGAATCCCCAGGTGAATCTCCCTCTTTTAATATGATTTCACCGGCCTTGTATCTCTTCTCCACAAGATTTTCTACAAAAAAATGAATCTCTTTTAGGTCCACTCCCCCAAAAAGAGATGTCTTCGGTAAAAGTTCTATGATCTTGTCTTCAAGTTGTTTTTCACACATAGCAATCCCCCCTATCATATCTAATTTTTCTAAAACAATCCTTCATTTCCTTTTGTTGTGTTTATTTTGGATTGAGAATTTTAACCTCTCTATAAATTAAAAATAAACTAAATGCTTAAACTCTGAATTTGATCAACTTAAAAATAAAAAATCCCCTTTAAATAGATATTCTAATTAAAAGGGATTGAATTTTTATATTTTTTATTAAAATTTATCTTATCCAAACAGTGAAAGTAGTACACCTGCAGATACTGCAGATCCTATTACTCCTGCAACGTTTGGTCCCATTGCATGCATAAGCAGGAAGTTAGACGGGTCAGCTTTCTGTCCTACTACCTGTGATACCCTTGCTGCCATTGGTACCGCAGATACTCCTGCAGATCCGATCAATGGATTGATTGGAATTCTTAGGAATTTGTTCATCACCTTAGCGAGAACTACTCCTGATCCTGTTCCTATTCCAAAAGCTACTACTCCTAGTGCTAGGATGGCAAGTGTCTCTACTTTTAGGAAGGCTTCAGCTGTTGCAGTAGCTCCGACTGTTACTCCTAGGAAGATTGTGATGATATTAATAAGTGCATTCTTAGCTGTATCTTCTAGTCTTCCTACTACTCCACTTTCTCTGAATAGATTTCCAAGCATTAACATACCGATTAGAGTTGCTGCTGGTGGTACTATTAGAGATACTATGATAGTAACTACGATAGGGAAGATTATCTTCTCTTTTTTAGTTACCATTCTCATTTGTGACATCTTTATCATTCTTTCTTTTTCATTTGTAAGAGCTTTCATGATAGGCGGCTGAATGATCGGTACAAGGGCCATATACGAGTAAGCTGCTACAGCTATTGGTCCCATTAGATGCGGAGCCAGTTTTGAAGAAAGGAAGATTGCAGTCGGTCCGTCTGCTCCTCCGATGATCCCGATTGAAGCTGCTTCCTGAGCTGTAAATAGTCCAGACGCTATAGCTCCTAGAAAAGTAACGAAGATTCCAAATTGAGCCGCTGCTCCAAGGAGAAGTGATTTAGGATTTGCAATTAACGGACCGAAGTCTGTCATTGCCCCTACACCCATGAAGATCAATGGAGGGAATATACCTAAATGGTCACCTTGGAATAGGTAGTAAAGTAGTCCTCCAGGCTCTGCAGTATGGACTACATACTGCACAGCTCCTGAAGCTGTAAGGTGCTCTTTCACTTCCATCAAAGGCTCTGCCATCATTCCGGCAAATGGAAGGTTGGTAAGAAGCATTCCAAAAGAAATAGGAACCAGCAATAGAGGTTCAAATCCTTTTACTATAGCAAGGTACATGAAAATACAGGCAATTACCATCATTAAGATGGAACCTATATTCATACCATAAAAACCTGTGCTGGTATAAAAATCTATTAAAGCTTGTAACATAACTAGTCTCCTCCTATAGATATTAAGATAATACTACTAGTATATCTCCTGCATTAACTGAAGCGCCCTGCTGTACTCTGACTTCAGTAACTGTTCCGTCATGAGGAGCCATAATTTCATTTTCCATTTTCATCGCTTCTAGCACCACTAAGATATCACCTTTAGAAACTTTTGATCCTGCGTGACATCCTACATTAATTATTGTACCAGGCATAGGTGCAGTTATTGTGTTTACTCCTGCTCCTGCCCCTGCTGCAGTAGTTACTGGTTTTGGTGCTGCTGGTGCTGACTTTGGTGTTGGAGCCTGTGCTGCTGGCTTTGGTGTTGCAGCTGCTCTTGGTGTTGCTGTTCCTGCTCCTACCTCTTCTACTCCTACCTCATATTCGTTACCATTAACAACAACTTTAAAAGTTTTCATTTTTATCCTCCTGTGAGATTTCTTATAAGATTATTAAATTAAAAGTTCCGTTTCTATCTTTTCTCAACAACTGTTTTCACAATACTCTTTTGTGAGATCCCCATCTTTGCAGCAACTGCAGCAGATATAGCCGCCATAAGTTCTGGATCGTTGACATCAGGTTTCATTGGAGCTACCTGCGACGTTTCAGCAGCCACTACTGGTTTTGGTTTTTCAGCTAGAAGAGTCGTCATCATTCCTATAAGAAATTGTATAAATATAAGTGCTGTAACTGTGATACCCATACCAAGGATTACAGTCACACCTACACCCATCATCTTATCTCCCATATTCAGAGTTTTTATAGTCTCTGGGTTAGAAAACAATCCCATAAGTTCTGTAATATTCATTTCATCCTCCCTTCTTTAACAATACTTTTTTATATCAGCACATATTTTTCGCCCAATATCTGGCAATGTTTTTACCGGTTAAATAAGGGAGCAAATGCTCCCTCATTTATTTTTTTACCTGTCTGATAACATCTGTTATAGTTCCGTCTCTATACTCTATGATTCCTACTACTGTATCCTCATATTGAACTCTTTCTGGAATTCCTGTAAGTTTTTCAACTTCAGCTTTTAATTCCTCTATAGTCATCAGCTCTATTCCCTCTTCTGTAAACTTCTCTATTAGGTCGGTTCTCAAAGGGTTAACACAGATTCCTCTTTCTGTTACAAGTACATCTACCGTTTCTCCAGGAGTTACTACATTCGTTACTTTGTCTAATATAATAGGTATTCTTTTTCTCATTGTCGGTGCCACACACACTGTTAACTTCGCACCTGCCGCAGTATCAGGAGCTCCACCTTGAGCACCCATAATCATTCCCGTAGAACCTGTCATTGAGTTTAGGTTGAAGTCTGTATCTATCTCCGTAGCAGACAGTATCATCATGTCTAGCTGATGAGCCGAACACGCTTTATTGTGAGGGTTAGCATATGTATTTGCCGACATCTCTACGTGATTAGGGTTTCTGTTCATTGAATCTGCTGCTGCACCGTCAAAAGTCTGTACATCAAGAAGCGCATTAAATAATCCTGCTTCTAGAAGTTCTACCAAGTAAGCTGTGATTCCTCCAGCTGCAAAAGATCCCTTTATCTCTTTTTCTTCCATGTACTCCCTTATGAATTTACAAACTGCAAGGGAAGCTCCACCAGATCCAGCCTGAAAAGAAAATCCTTCTTTTACAAGTCCTGATGCGATAAGTACCTTAGCGGCGTTTTCAGCAATAAGCAGGTCCATCGGGTTTTTAGTTACTCTTGTCGCTCCTGTAGCTATCTTTTCTGGGTCACCAATAGACTCGACCTCTACTATGTAGTCTACATTAGACATTGATATAGAAATTTTTTCTAGCGGGAATGGCATTAGGTTATCTGTGATCGCCACTACTTTGTTGGCGTATATTGCATCTACCATAGGGTATCCCATAGCTCCAAAAGCAGCCTTTCCCTGTTTTCCGTTCATGTTACCCATAGGGTCACATGCAGGGGCAGCTATGAATGCCACATCGATCTTTACCTCTCCAGCTTCGATAGCTCTGGCTCTTCCACCGTGAGTTCTAAACACTACCGGTTTTCCAAGAATATTGTTTGTAGCTATCTCTTTAGCTATTTTTCCTCTTAATCCTGAAGTATGAAGGCCAGTTACTACTCCATTTTTGATATGATCTATTAACGGCTCATGAGCAGATGTCAAAGATGATGCACAAATTGTTATATCTTTTATACCCATAGCAGCAATCTCTTCCATAACCATGTTTAATACATAGTCACCATTTCTTAGGTGGTGGTGGAAAGATACCGTCATACCGTCTTTAAGTCCAGATTTTTCTATGGCCGCCCTGATACCTTCTACTAATTTTACTTCTCCTGGTTTTGAAGATGACTTTGCCGGAGCATGTTTGATTCCTTCTGCCTCAGTAGCAAAGGGACCTGCATACGGCTTAACCTCTCCATAACCATCAATATAGCTTGGCATCTCTCTTCCCAATTTATTAACTAATGTCTTTAATTCCATCTCTTTATTTCCCTCCTGAATTATTTGATTAGTCCTGCACCCTTAGCCAAAGAAACTATTCTTTCAGCTTTAGCGATTACCGGAATATCAACCATTTTTCCATTTACTGTAATTACTCCACCCTCTTGAATATTAGCCTCTGCTGCTGCCTTCAAGATTTCCATAGACTTTTCTACTTCTTGCTTAGATGGAGTAAAAATATTATGAACCTCTTTTACTTGAGAAGGGTGAATACAAGACTTACCTGAAAACCCTAGATTTTTTGCTGATTCTACTTCTTTGATAAATCCGTCCGTGTCTTCCACATCTGCCCATACAGTATCTATGGCATCTACACCGGCTACTGATGCAGCCATAACCACTTGTGATCTAGCATAAAAAAGTTCTGTAGCTGCCTTTGTTCTATCTGTTCCCAAAGTTCTTGTAAAATCCTCCGCTCCAAAAGAGATTGATGTTATTCTGTCAGAAGACTGTGCTATAGCTAGAGCATTCATAACTCCCGTTGGTGTTTCTAGAGATGCTTGCACCTTTACTGATCCAGCTTCTATTCCGTGCTCTTTTTCTACTTCGTCTAGTAGTGCTGCTAATTCATGTATATGCTCAGGTTTTTCACACATAGGAAGTCTCATTCTTCTCATCCCTGCTGGCACAAGGGCTCTTATATCTAGCTCTCCAAAAGGTGCCTTTTCTCCTGTAGGTTTTCTAAGTGGGTTAGTTCTTATAAATACTTCACACTTCCCATAATCTATAGTTTTAAATGCTTCCACAAGAAGGTCTCTCGCCGCATCTTTTTCGTCATATCTTACTGCATCTTCTAAGTCAAATAAAATACAGTCTGGCTTATAGATTGCAGTGTTAAATAGCAGTTTAGGATTGCTTGCAGGTGCAAACAGCATAGTTCTTCTTAGTTTCTTCATTATTTTACACCTCCTGCAGCAGCCATTGCCCTTCTTACTGCTGTTTTTGTTCTAGCTTTGATTATAAAATCCAAGGCTCCAAAATCTTGTACAGTTACCTTTGCATTTTCTGTCTCCATATCTGCAAGAGCCTCCATCACCGATTTCTCCATCAATTTTCCAAACATTCCTTCTAACTTTGAAATTACCTCGACACTGATTCCTACGGTATTCAGATCAACTGTCACCAGTGCATCCGAAGCTTTTTCATTTCCGCAAATTCCAATCATTAATCTTCTCCTTTCAATATATGAGTTAATTTTTAAACAACAAATTTATTTATCTTAAATTATATAAAAACCGTCATTATATACTCTTTTTCTTCCTCTGACGCTTCAAATCTTTTCTTTAAAAATTCCTTTGCATTTTCTGGAAACAAAGCATACATCAGGACATCTTCATCACATTGAGCAAGTTCTCCTATCTCAGCCTTTAGTTTTTCAAATTCCGGAGCAATATCGTCTGCCGGTCTGTGAGTTATCGGTTTCTCATCACCTATTATTTTTTCTTTTATCTCTTGGCTTATAGGGGCAGGAGACTGACCATATTTACCCTTCACATAATCTTTTATCTCTTTAGGAACAAATTTATATCTTTCTCCAACAAGCACATTGAATACTGCCTGTGTACCCACCATTTGTGAAAGAGGTGTAACCAGAGGAGGGAATCCAAGATCCTTTCTCACTCTTGGTACTTCTTCGAGAACCTCTTCATATCTGTCAGATGCACCCTGTCCCTCTAATTGTGAAAGAAGGTTTGAAAGCATTCCGCCTGGAACTTGATAGGTAAGGGTTTTTGGTTCTACATCCATCACCTTGGGATTTAAAATACCTTCTGATCTGTACTTTTCTTTTATTGGTTTGAAGTAGTCTGCTATCTCAGAAAGAATTCCTAGGTCTAATTCTGGGTCTCTCTCGCTTCCTTTTAGGACATGTGCAAATACTTCTGTTGCAGGCTGTGCCGTACCTCCTGAAAATGGAGATATACCGGTATCGATTATATCCACTCCAGCCTCTATAGCTCTCATGTAGAGCATCGATGCTATTCCACTAGTACAGTGTGTATGGAGCTCTACAGGAAGATCTGTCACTGATTTTATTTTTTTTATAAGGTCATAAGCCACATTTGGAAGAAGTATTCCAGCCATGTCCTTTATACATATAGAGTGAGCCCCTAATTTTTCAAGTTCTTTTATTTTTTCCACAAAGTAATCTACAGTATGAATTTCACTAGTTGTATAGGCAATACACCCTTGACAGTGTCCATTATACTTTATGATTGATTTAATAGCCGTCTCAAGGTTTCTATAGTCGTTCAGTGCATCAAAAACTCTTATAATATCTATTCCGTTTTTTAAAGATCTTTCTATAAATTTATCCACCACATCATCTGAATAATGTCTGTAGCCAAGAAGATTCTGACCACGAAGCAGCATCTGAAGTTTTGTGTTTTTTACTCTTTTTCTCATTTCTCTTAATCTTTCCCAAGGATCTTCATTGAGGAATCTTATACAGGCATCAAATGTAGCACCGCCCCAAACCTCTAAAGAATAGTATCCTACCTGATCCATTTTCTCTAATATAGGAAGAATTTCTTCGGTTTTTAATCTTGTCGCTATAAGGGACTGATGTCCGTCTCTTAATGCAGTTTCAGTTATTTTTAACTTTTTCAAAAGAATCACCTCAATTTTATTTAAGAATACTGTATACAACATCAACCAAAAAGAAATACTGTATACAGTATTTCCACCGCATATCTTACGTTCTTTTAATATCTTTGTCAACAATTAATCCCATATATTAAAGGATTTTAAGAACTTACACCAACTTCAAAATTCAATTTTTACCAACGCTTTAATTAAAAATAAAAAACAGGCCAATACAAAGATCAGATTCTTTGCATTGGCCTGTTAGAGCTTAACTGAAGTCATCCCTAAAAATTACCAATAAATATATGTGATTGATAACAGCTTCTCAAAAGGCTACACGATAAGCGTTCCTTTTGGACCTATCTTGTACAATTATAACGCACCTTCTCCAGTGTGTCAATACTTAAATCTATTTTTCATAAAATAGACTTTTCATACAAATAGATTCAAGAATTTTAAAAATCACCATATTAAATATATGATAAAACTTTACGGAAACTCTTTCTATTTATAAAAACTTTCCTAAATATATAAGGTTTACTTAAGATAGCCTTTAAAATATAACAACTCTACTGACATGCAAAATGTCTGAAAACATTCATTATATAAAAAACATTTATTTTTCTATTTAATAATTTTCTCAGTCACATTTTTTAGTTTTATCATCAATAAATCAATCCTCTCTCTCGGATAACCGAGAGAGAAGATCTTCAAACCTCTATACAAATTTTACATCCACTCATCTTCACCTTCACCCTGAAGGTCTTTCAAAACTTTATCCATCTCTTCAGAATCAACTAGTTCCATTTTTTCTTCCAGATGTTTTTCTATTGCAGCAGTAATAAACTCATCTAATGGTTCATTTAAATATTTACATATTTTTTTCATTTCCGAAAATAAATCTTCATTTATATCCACCGAAAGCTTCTTCACTTTACCACCCCTTTATTTTCTTGATATTCACTTTATCTGTTCGCATTGAGCTTCGAGACAACTCCCTTATTACGCAGTAGCTAACTTTTTATTTCTTATTGCTTGTTTCACCATAGGGAAAACGATTGATCCCACTGTTAATGCGATTAAAGTCATAGCTAAAGGTGACCCTACAAAGATTTTTAAGCTACCGTTAGATAGTATTACAGACTGTCTGAATGACTGCTCCATAGTGTTTCCAACTATTACCCCAAGAATCATAGGTGCTGTAGGTACGTGTGCTTTTGACATAAATAATCCCATAACACCGAACATAACAAGCAGATAGAAATCCATAGCACTGTTTCCAATAGCATAAGTTCCTATGAATGCAAGACCAAGAACTATTGGGTATAGAATTTTTGGAGGTATAGCAAGGACTCTTACAAGTAAACCTGCCAGAGGTATATTTACTACAGCCAGAACTATATTACCGATAAACATACTGGCAATAAGTCCCCAGGCGATATCAGGATGCTGAACAAAGAGCATCGGTCCCGGTTGAAGTCCTAGCATAAGCAGCGCTCCCATCATTACCGCAGTTGTACCAGAACCTGGAATTCCAAGTGTTAGCATAGGAATTAGAGCTCCTACTGAGGCAGCATTGTTGGCAGCTTCTGGTGCAGCCAGTCCTACTATCTCTCCTTTACCGAAGTCATCAGGATTTTTAGACATCTGTTTCTCGTTGTTATATGCCATAAGGGATGCCATTGTTCCACCTGCTCCAGGAAGAGCCCCGATGATAAACCCTAGAGGCGTACTTCTCAGTATTGGCATAAGACACTTATTCCAGTCCTCTTTGGTAAACCATATTTTTCCAAATTTTGTCTGCATCTTTTTCTGTCCTTCATTGATGGACTTAAAGCTTTTAAACACTTCCCCCAGTGCATATATACCTATGATAAGGACTAGGAAGTCTATTCCCTGCTGAAGCTCCATTACTCCGAATGTAAATCTGGCAACACCAGACTGTCCGTCAAGACCGACAGTAGCTATGATAAGTCCCACAAACATGGATACAAATCCACCGACCATATTTCCTTTAGACATAGATGCTGTCATGGAAAGAGCAGCAACCATCAGAAGAAAATATTCTGCTGGACCAAATTTCAATGCGAACATAGAAACTGGAGTAGCCACGAAAGTTATAAGTACAGCAGATATAAGTCCACCTATGAGGGAGGCTACAGCTGACATGGCAAGAGCTGCTTCTGCACGTCCATTCATGGCCATAGGATATCCGTCAAAGGTAGCTGCTAGTGCAGCACCGTCACCTGGAGTATTTATAAGTATCGAACTTCTCGATCCACCAAACATCGCACCATAATATATCCCGCACATTGTTATAAGAGCAGCCACAGGTCCCATTGTAAAAGTAAGTGGTAATAATACTGCAACTCCTGTTGCCGGTCCAAGTCCAGGAAGCATTCCAACTATAGTTCCTAAAGTTCCACCAATTGTTACCCACATAAGGTTAGCTGGCGTAGCTGCTACGGCAAATCCGTGCATCAAATTCTGTAATATTTCCATCATTTTAACAATTCACCTCCGTTATATTTCCAAACCAGGTATTTTAGGAAGCGGTATGGCCAGAAGGTTTGAGAAAACAAAATAAACCGCAACACTAAAAATTATCGCCACTGCCAGATTTACCTTCCACTTCTTCTTACCGTTTATGGCAAACATGATCGCCCCTATAAACAGTGATGTGGATATTACATAACCAGCATGCTCAAATATCGCCGCATAAACTATTCCAGAAACTGCCGTAAGAGTTATAAGTTTATTCGTACTTTTCTCTATGGCCTGTTTTTCAAGGCTGATCTCTTTTTTCACTCCAGAAGCCTGATCCTCTTTCCACTGCTTATACTCCTTTGCTGTATATATGGATCCCAGTATGGTCAGCCCTATCCCAAGTATAAGAGGAAAAATTTTAGGAGCAATCGGGTTTCCAACTGCAGCCTTAGGCATCATAAGGGCACCTATTGTGTATAAAAAACCAAACACTGTGAAAGCCATCGTTGTTTTAACTCTGATATTCACTATTCTCCACCTCACATTTCATATTTATAATTTATAAAAAGTTAAACAAAACCATAAAAACAGTCATTTTCATAATTTAACTCAGTCTGTCACCTTGAAATCCTATAAAAATTTTTAATTTTTCTTTTTTTTCATTAGATTTATACAGTATTCCACCAAGATAGCAACCTGAGTTCAGTTATAAATCTTTGAAAAAATTAGATCAACCATTTAAACAGGCTTTATTTTAATCCATTGTTATTATGGCGACACCAAATGAGGTGCCGCCTTTTTTAATTTTGTAGTTATTATTATTTAAGTAGTCCTATTTCGGCCATTATCTCTTTGTATTCTTCGTTTGTTTTATCTAGGAAAGCTGAAAAGTCAGCAGAGTTAGCAAACGATTTAGTCCATCCGTTTCTCTTTACAGCTTCATCCCACTCAGGAGTTTCAACCATTTTTGCAAGAGTATCTTCCCAGTACTTTAAAGCTTCTTCTGGCATATCAGGAGCTCCGAAAAGTCCTCTCCAGTTGTAGAATGCTGCGTCGATTCCAGATTCTTTACAAGTAGGTATCTCTGCTAAAACTCCCTCTCCTACTCTTTCGTCAGCAGTCTGAGCAAGTCCTACTAACTGTCCGCTTTCAAGTAGTGCAGCTACGTCTCCAAGACCTGTAGTAAGAAGATCTATATGTCCTCCTAGGAGTTGAGCATTCGCCCCACCCTCTTGGAAACTAAGATAATCTATCTCTTTTAAGTTCTTTACTCCAGCTGCTTTAGCGATCATAAGAAATTGGATATGGTCCATACTTCCTGCAGATGATCCTCCACCTATTTTAACACTTTTAGGATCTTTCTTAAGGGCATCCATAACATCGGCTATAGTCTTGTATTTAGAACCTTTTTTTACAACAAAAGCTCCATAGTCTGTGATAAGTCTAGCTATAGGAGTTACATCTTTATAGCTAAGCTTAGAAGACCCGTTTAAGTTGATAAGTATTAAAGGCGGTGAATAAACGGTAATAGTTTGTGCATCACCTTTTAATTCTTGTAGGTAAGCAAGGGCAACTCCTCCCCCTCCTCCAGGTTTATTTGTTACAGGCATAGGAACATCAACCAGTTTTGTATCCTTAAGTACTTTTGCAACTGTACGGATAGTACCATCCCATCCTCCACCTGCTCCACCTGGTGCGATGAAAGTCATAGGCTTGCTAGGATAAGTCGTTCCCGCATCTTTTTTACCGCAGCCTGTTAAAACAAGCGCCGAGATAGATAAAGCTGTGATGAATAGTTTTGATAAATTCTTAAATCGTCTTTTCATAAATCCCCTCCTAATTTTTTTATCTTTAAAACCCACGTAGCAATGCTTCCATGAAATTTAAAGTTGTAAGTTTCAGTAAAAATTTTCTTCAGATTTTTGATTTTTTTCAGTTTTTACCGTCTTTTTTCAAAACACTTTTTTCATTATAGACACAATTCTTTTCGTTAAAGATAATATAAACCTTAAAATTTAAAATATTAAGCTGAAGTTCTTAATTTTTTTTAAGAACTTCAGCTTTTTTTAATTTATTTATCCTTATTAGAAATTATTTATCAACATAATATAAGCATAGTTACATATTAATTCTAATAATACTGGGATCTTTAAGAGGATACTTCACCTCCTTAAAAATAATCAAATTGTTCAATATTTTTTTCAATGATTTTAAAAAAATTTAAATAAAAAATTATAAATCTAATCTTAATACAAACAAAACATATTCAAGTTGCACTCATTGAACAATCATGATATATTTTAAAAGGAATTTTTTCTACAGATTGTTTTTTTGTATAATGTTAATCAAGGAGGAAAAATACAATGATAAAACCAAGAACAAACACCAGTGATAATATATATGATACTATTAAGGAAGAGCTGTTATCCGGAGAGCTGTCTTTCGGGGATAGAATAGTAGAGATAGATTATTCTAAAAAATTAAATGTAAGCAGAACGCCTTTACGAGAAGCAATAAAAAAATTAGAAATAGAAGGTATTGTGGAAAGGCTGGCAAACGGAAGAGTCAAAATAATAGATATCACCCCTGAAAGGATCAAAGAGATTTTCAAGATAAGGATTGCCTTAGAAAACATTCTTCTAGAGTCTATCGCACAAAATCCAGAAGTTATCTCTTTATTAGAGGAAAATCTAATTCTCACAGAGCACTATATAAAACTAAAAAGGTGGAATGAAACTAAAAAACTTTTTTTAGAGTTCAACCAAATATTCTATCAGAAATCTGATCTGGAATTTACTATAAAAATTCTAAAACAGTATGATTTCATATTATCAAAACTAAGACTAAGTTCACTGAGTAATAAAGAAAGAATAATCTCAGCCTGTGAAGAGCACACACTTATAGTAAAATATCTAAAAAGCAGTCAGCTAGAACTTGCCAAAGCTGTAAACACAACTCATCTTCTATCTGCTGAAACTTCTCTTCTCAGCTCTATTGATTTTGATTAACTATCTTGAGTAAAATCATAAAAATCATTTCTTAATATAAATCACAAAAAATTCATTTAAAACAAAGAGCATGTGAAACCTCATCTTATCTAGTGAGATTTTACATGCTCTTTAATTATTTGGATTTTTTAGTCGCTATTTTCCTCAAATTAAATTATAACCTACTCTGTACTTAAAAATATTTTTTAAAAATTATAAAGGCACATTATTCAAAACAATTGTAAATAAAACCATACATAATTAGGGCAAAAGGGTATGTTGCAGCATAACCTGAAGCTGGGTCATTGGTTCCTATGGCGTCCACAGCTGCTCCCATCCCAGGAGTAGATGTCATACCTCCACAAATAGCACCAGAAAGCATATACCAGTTTATCTTTAGTAAATACTTACCTACTAAAAAACCTGTAACCATACATAAGAATGCTATAATCACAACTTGAAATACTAAATAAACACCGTCTCCTGCGAGGGCTGCCACGACCTTCTCTCCATAAGTCAGACCCACTGCACCTACATAACTAGAAAGACCCAACTCTTTTATGACTTCTAGTTTTTTAGGATTCATTCTAAATGTCAGCATTCCTAATTTCCCTATGTGCCCTAGTGTCAAGGATCCTATCAAAACCCCTCCTGTAGTTCCAAGACTAAAATAACCTAGAGGTCCTAGAGGGATTTTGAATCCTCCTATTATAAATCCGAAGAAGCATGCAAAAGCAAAGGCAGGTATATCAAATCCCACACGATGAACTTCTTTGGTCTCTATTTCAAGATCTTTTTCAGTCATTTCTTTCAATTCTTTTTTAAAATTTTCCCCTTCTTTTTCAAGGTCAACTCTAAATAATTTAGGAATAAGATTGACAGTAAGTATCACTACAAGAACTCCAAAAGGGAAGCCTATGGCATTCGCCACCCCTGTGTTAACTTTAAATTCTTTTATAAAAACTTCTTTTTGATCATCTGTCAAAACTTGAGTATTTTCATGGTTTAATTCTCCAGTTGGATCTATAACACCCAAAACTTTATCTTTTGCACCATTGTCTAGAGTTTCATATTTTTCTATCAAAGTCTTAGCCGAACGTTCTGTAGTCTCAAGAGCTGTAGCAAGTCCAGGTGAACTAGTTAATGCTGCAGTATATATCCCTGCACTCTCAAACATTTTAGCACTTGGACTAAGCTTTGAAAACCCATAAGAATATGCACATCCTGCAAGTGTTATTATTATCCCCAAAGAAACAAATTTGGCACCATAGTTTCTTAAAACACTGGCTAATGTTTCAGCTGCCATAAGGCCTACAGCGGCTATAAACAACACCAGAAACAGATGTGAGAGCTCATGAGATATCAGTGCGTGATGAATGATTTCTGATGCACGTTCATAACCTGAAGCTCCCTCTGGAATTCTTCTTGCTAGTTTTAAAACTCCCCAACCTAGAAAAAGCCCAGTAAATAAAGATCCTGAAATACCTAGCTTAAATTTACCAATTTTCACCTTACCAAGAAGCATTCCGGTAGAGAGGGTCAAAAAAATAAGCGTGTAACTGTTTGTAATGAATTTAAAAATATCGAATTTCATTATTTTTCCTCCTTAATATTTTAAAGTTAATCTAATTCCCAATTTATAAAAACAAGAAATAGCAAAAAATAAAATGATTTTTGTATACAATTATCCTTTTTGAATGCGGTTCTAAGTTTATCTTTTTTTAAAAAAATGTCAATACTTTTTAAAAATTTAAGTCTTAACTCCTATTTTAAAAGGAAATCACTTAAAAAACTTTCTTCATTCATTAATAAAAAAATAAAAAAACATTGACAATTTGGGCATTTTCGTACTATATTTATACTAAATTGCATACAATTATTACTATGTGTCTTATAATTATATCAAGGAGGTTTTTTCAATGATCAAGCTTTATGATTCAGGGGTCTATGTAAAAAATGGATCTGAAATAGTACCTGCAGGTGCTGACCTTGGGGTTTCTGTGGAAGAGGCTAAAAAGGGGACTATGGCCTACTCTATATTAGAGGCTCACAACACAACAGACGACATGAAAGATCTGACTCTGAAATTTGACGCTATGGCTTCTCATGACATCACTTTTGTTGGGGTTATCCAGACTGCAAAAGCTAGTGGAATGAAAAAATTCCCTCTTCCATATGTTCTTACTAACTGCCATAACAGTCTTTGTGCTGTAGGTGGAACAATAAACGAAGATGACCACATGTTCGGTCTTTCTGCTGCTAAAAAATATGGGGGAATATATGTACCTGCTCACCAGGCTGTTATCCATTCATACATGAGAGAAAATTATGCAGGATGCGGAAAGATGATCCTAGGATCTGACTCTCATACTAGATATGGTGCTCTTGGTACTATGGCTATCGGTGAAGGTGGAGGGGAGCTTGTAAAACAGCTTCTTGAAAAAACTTATGATGTTCCTTATCCAAAAGTTGTAGGTGTAAAATTAACCGGTAAACCAAAAGCCGGAATTGGTTCTCACGATGTGGCACTTGCAATCATCGGAAAAGTATTCAAAAATGGATATGTGAAAAACTCTGTAATGGAATTCTTCGGAGATGGAATCAAAAACCTTAATGTAGAATTCAGAAACGGTATCGACGTTATGACTACTGAGACTACTTGTCTGACTTCTATCTGGGAGACCGATGAGCAGGTTAAGGATTATCTTGATGTCCACCACCGTGTAGAGGATTACAGAGATCTAAAACCTGCTGACGTAGCATACTATGACGGGATGATCGAAGTTAACTTAGATGAAATAGAGTCTATGATAGCTCTTCCTGCTCATCCGTCAAATGTTTTCTCTATCAGAGAACTTTATGAAAATCTCGATGAGATTTTAACTGAAACAGAGGCAAACTGTAAAAAGCTTGGATTAAATATAGACCTTAAGTCTAAGGTTGTAGACGGAAAACTTAGAGCTGAACAGGGTGTTATCGGTGGATGTTCAGGCGGAACTTTCGACAACATCGTCGGAGCCTTAGACGTACTAAAAGGACACGCTGTTTCTGAGGACTTCACACTTAGTATCTACCCTGGAAGTCAACCTGCATACATGAGATTCAACGAGATGGGATTGAATATAGAAGCTATGAAATCTGGAGCCATTATGAGAACTGCATTCTGCGGACCATGTTTCGGAGCTGGGGACACTCCTGCAAACAATCAGCTAAGCATCCGTCACAACACTAGAAACTTCCCTTCTAGAGAAGGATCAAAGCCTGGAAAGGGACAGATCTCATCTGTTGCACTTATGGATGCCAAGAGTATAGCTGCCACTGCAATAAATGGTGGATTCATCACTGCTGCTACTGATTTAGATGTGGAGTACACAGATACTGCATCTACATACAAGTACGACGACACTCCGTACAAAAATAAGGTGCATAACTACGGAAAAACTCCTGAGGCCCAGCCGGAAGTTGAGCTGATTGAAGGTCCAAACATCAAACCATGGCCTGAAATGCCTGAACTGACTGAAAATGTTTTATTCAAAGTTACAGCTTTTATAGATGACCCTGTAACTACTACAGATGAGCTTATCCCTTCTGGAGAAACTTCATCTTTCAGATCAAACCCTTACGGATTATCTGAATTTACTCTTTCGAGACGTGTTCCTGAATACGTAGGTAAATCAAAGGCTGTTCGTGAGTTTGAATATGCTAGAGAAAATGGAGAAAATCCTTTCGAGAAGTTCGGCGAACTTAGGCCAGTTTATGAAAAAATTAAAACATTGGTTGACGTTGCTCCTACTGAAATCGGAATAGGTTCTTTAGTTTATGCAAATAAACCTGGAGATGGTTCAGCTAGAGAACAGGCAGCTTCTTGTCAGAAGGTCTTAGGTGGATGGGGCAACATCTGTCATGAGTACGCTACTAAAAGATACAGATCAAATGTAATCAACTGGGGAATGCTTCCATTCACAATGGAAGAGAAGGCACCATTTGGTGATGATGCTTACCTTCTAGTAACGGATGTCAGAAAAGCCCTAAAAGAAGGAATAGAAGATATTACAGCTTATGTTTTAGGGGATGAAATCAAGAAATTTAACCTAAAATTAACAAATCTTACTCAAGATGAAAGACAGGTTCTTTTAGACGGTTGCCTGATTAACTACTACAGAAAAAACAGTTAAAATTAATCTTAGAATTTATAGAGCCTTCCTTGGGAGGGCTCTGTTTTTTTCCATTTGAAATCAAATATTGAATTTACACAGTGTTACTTTTCTCTTGAAAGAAAAGTAACCAAAAGTTCAAGAATTTTCAAACGTCTAGGAAGTAAATGTTTCTATTATTGCCTTTGTAAGCTACAGTCCTCGGTTCCCTGCTCATCCACTGGATAAGGTGTTTCATAGTCGCTACCGCTCCTTGAACTCCCTTAACTTATTCTGTAGGACGGCTGAGTGCAGGTTCTTTCCTGTATAAGCCCTGCGACTTGAAAATTCACTAAGAGACCTTAAGGAATATAAGACTGCACTAAGTAAAAAGCATGCGCGTAGTTACTATTTCATTTATAGTGTTTTAAATGTTTTTAATTACCCTTTAAAAAATTCCGTTAAGAAATCACCTTTTCTGAAATCCACTTTCCTTGATATAAGGAGGTTTACCGACTATATTTCAAGTGAAAGTTAGTTCAGAAATGATTTTAGGAATCTTTTTAGGGGTGTCTTTTCTTTGGTTACTTTCTTTGGACAAGCAAAGAAAGTAACACAGGTTTTCAGATAAATTCAGTAATTTATCAAATTAACCCCCTCTAACTTAAAATGGAAGCCAAGACTTTTTGTCTTAGCTTCCATTTTTTAAATACATCTAAATATCATTTCGGCCACTATACTTCCAACAATTCATTTGGCCTTGAAAATCTAAAATTACAGCTACTTGGTTCTGGTGAATTTGTAAAATGCAAATGTTGAAACTAGAAAAAAATCTACAAGCATAAATATCTTATACCCTGTTGAAAACTGTGGCATAAAAGGAACATAGAGTAGTGCCGTCCAAAACAACCACTGAGTAAATTTAGAAAATATATGCCATCTTTTTCTATATTTTGATTCCATCATTCCGGCTTTTTTATATTCCATCCTGAGAGCATAAAAATCCGCTATAAAAACAAACCCCGAAGTTACTCCAAATATCAAAGCGTAGAGCCCCTTACTTTCAAAGGAAAGAATGGCGATCAAAGCTGCTGTAAAGAGTACTCCCCAAATCAAACGTAATTTTTTATTAAATATCATATTTCACCCTTAATCCATATTATTTTCTGTATTTTAACCTATTTGTCAGACTTTAACAACTTATTTAACACCATAGGTCCAAAGAGTGACAGTACGGCTAATACAATAAAGAATATTGATATAGAATCTGAAGCAAATATAGACATTGAACCTTTAGACAATACCATTGACTGTCTAAAAGAAGTCTCTATCTTGGTTCCTAGTATCAATGCCAATATAAATGAGGAAATTGGTATTTTTAATTTCTTGGCAAAGAATGCAATTATACCGCATAATGCAACGATGAAAAAATCAGTTGTGGCAAAACTAAGTGCATAAGTTCCTATAAATCCTAGTGCTACAACAAGAGGCAGAAGTATTTTTTCAGGAGTTTTCAGTACTTTTACCAATTGCGATGCCAGTGGAATGTTTATTACTGCAAGCATTATATTACTAATATACATACTTGCTAAAACTCCCCAGGCTACATCGGGCTGGCTTGTAAACAGCATAGGACCCGGCTTAATCCCAAGCATCATTAGAGCTCCTAGCATTACTGCTGTAGTTCCAGATCCTGGAATACCAAGAGTAAGCATAGGTATCATAGCTCCAACTGCAGTGGCATTATTGGCGGCTTCTGGTGCTGCCAATCCTATAATATTACCCTTACCGAAGCTGTCAGGATCCTTTGATAAACTCTTTTCAGTTGAATATGCAAGCATAGAAGAGATAGTCGCACCAGCACCTGGAAGTATCCCTATAAAGAATCCTAGCGGCGTACTTCTCAAGATAGGCATGAGACACTCTTTAAACTCCGATTTACTTACCCAAACCCTGCTTATATCATAATTAGAATTTTTGGCATCTGAAGCGGGGTCATGATTGAATAATATTTTGCCAAAGTTATTATAAACCTCTCCAATTGCATAGAATCCTATAATCATTATAAGAAAATCTACACCTTCATAGAGTTCTGGAATACCCATTGTATATCTCACAGTTCCAGTGAGAGAATCAGCCCCTATAGTACTAACCATGAGCCCCAAAGAGGTCGCAAAAAGTCCTCTTATTACATTCCCTCTTGATATTGCCGATGTTGCTATTAAAGCGAATATCATCAGTGTAAAATACTGAGGAGGTCCGAATTTTATCGCTACTTTAGATATAGAAACAGCTAGGAACGTCATCAAAATTGTTGCTATAACGCCCCCTATAAAAGAAGCTATTGCAGACATTGCAAGGGCTTCTCCTGCTTTTCCGTTCTTAGTCATAGGATATCCGTCAAAAGTAGCAGCTATTGCTCCTCCGTCTCCAGGTGTATTAATCAAAATAGATGCTCTGGATCCACCAAACATCGCTCCGTAGTATATGGCTGTAAGCGTACTTAAAGCGGTTACTGGATTCATCCCGAATGTCAGTGGAAGAAGAACAGCAATACCGGTTGCAGGACCTAGTCCAGGTAACATCCCGACGATAGAACCAAACACCCCTCCAAAAAATATCCACATGATATTTGTAAAGGTCAAGATTTCACTAAATCCTCCCATTAAATATGAAAATATATCTAACATAATTCACCTTCCTGATTAAAAATTTATTATCCCTGGTGGTAAAGAAATCGCCAATAATTTTGAAAATATAAAGTATGCTATTACAGAAAAAGCTACTGAAATAATTGAGTTCTGTTTAATTTTACCACCATTTAAAATACTTAAAAGTCCCATTAAGAGGACTGTCGTAGAAAGTATATAACCAAGATGTTCAAAGACTAAAGTATAAATTACAAATATCACGGTACATTTTCCAATAGTCATTGCAACTTTTTTATCTATTTCTAATTTTTTCCCCTCTACTTTTCCCATATGGTCCTGTAAAAATATTACTGCAGAAAGAACGGCGGTCAGTATTATAACCATTGTAGGAAATATTTTGGTCCCTGAAAGAAAAGTAGCTCCTGCACCTACAGCAGTGGCCGTACTAATACCATATACAACTGCAAGCAAAGCTCCAAAAATACCTATTATTTTATTCTGAGTCATTTTTCACCTCTTAAATTATTAAAGTTTAAGTTGATAACCGCCTAAATTTATTATAAAGGTAGTTATCAATTCAACAGCTAAATGTATCATAAGATAATTATTTTGTAAGACCTACAGCGTCAGTTAAATCTTTATAAACTTTAAATTCTTTTTCCCACATTTTTCTTGTTTCAGAACTGTTTTTATAATATGGAAGCCAGCTGTTGTTTTCCATGATTTTTTTCCAGTCATCTGTAGCCGTTGCTTTTTCAATGATAGTTTCCCAGTAATCTGCCTCTTCGTCAGTCATTCCAGGGTGAGCCACTATACCTCTCCAGTGAGGGAATACAACATCTATTCCTGATTCCTTTACAGTAGGTACGCTAGCAAATTCTCCCCCTAATCTTTCGTCGGCTGTTATGGCAATACATCTTAGGTCTCCTGATTTCATGAACTCTATTCCGTCAGCAGCTCCTGTAACTATTACTTCGTAGAATCCTCCTAGTACCCCAGGAATCAACTCTCCAGTAGATGTAGCAACTATATTTTTGTCAAATTCTGCGATATCTACCCCTGCAGTCTTCGCAACATTCATGATTGAAAGATGGTCATCATTACCTTTTCCAGGTGCAACTGCAACCACAACAGAACCGGGATCTTTTTTCAGTCTCTCTGTTACCTCGGTGATAGTTTTAATATCAGAGTCTCCCTTTACAAAATAACCGATCCATTCATTAGTCAAAGTAGCAACAGGTCTTAAATCATCTAGTTTCTGAGCTCCCTGTACTCCTAAAAGCTGGTTTAAGTAGATGTAAGCCGAATCCATTGCAACTATATGGGAATCTTTTCTCTGAATCAGAGAGTTCCAGGCGATAGATCCTTTTCCTCCAGGTTTGTTTGTTACAATGATATTTACTTCTGGTGCAATATTATTATCATCGATAACTTTTTTTAGTGCTCTTGCCGTAGCATCCCATCCACCACCGGGGTTTGCAGGTGCAATAATCTCAAGTGTTTTAGCCGTTGGAAAACTTTGTTCAGCTTTACCGGTGTCTTTTTTGCTGCCGCATCCTGTAAATGCCAGTCCCAAAATAAGAGCCAGTGTTAAAAATAGATTTCTTTTTTTCATAATTTGTCCCTCCTTTATTTTTTAAAAATATTCTAGTTTTTCAATCCTTAAAATTGATTCTTTTTACCTGATTCCATTCCCTTACAATTATTCTGTGTATGCTAAAAGTCTAAGGCAAACTCCTTAATATTTTATGGTAATTACCTTAAAAAGCGTTAAGAATTTAATTTTTACATTTCAATATAGGCTTTTGAATTCATCTAAAGTTGTTTTTGTACTTTTTCAGTTCGTATGAATTATAGATGAAATTAAAAAAGGTGTGGATCACACACCTTTTTTAGGAAAATATATTCTTGTTAATAGATTTATTTTATATAATTATTGAACTTATACCCAATTCCCCAGACAGTCTGAAAAAATTTTGGACTTTTAGGGTCATCTTCAAGTTTTTTTCTCAAATGACGCATATAGACCATGATGGTATTGTCGTCAACTATGGAATTGTTCCATACTTTTTCGTAAATTTGATCTTTTGAAAATACTATATTTGGATTTTCCATAAAAAACTTCATAAGCATTATCTCTTTTGATGAGAGAAAAACCTCTTTTTCATTTTTAAACAGCTGAAAAGTCTCAGTGTCTAAGGTAAAAGGTCCCTGGATAATTTTTCTTAAAGAGGTGTGAAAGTCTTTTATTTTATCCCCTCTCCTTAAGTGGGCTTTAATTTTTGCAACCAATAAAAATATACTAAAGGGTTTCGTTATATAATCATCTGCCCCCATTCCCAAGGCCAGGATTTTATCATTTTCACGTTGATTTCCGCTCAGGAAGATTATCGGGACATCATTCCCATCTGCTCTTATTTTTTTTAAAATCTGGAATCCATCGGTGTCACCCAAACTAACGTCAAGTATGATCAAATCGAAAGCCTGTAATTTTACAAGAGAGTCAGCTTCTTTTCCATTTTCTGCAGATATTATATCTATATTTTCAAGCTTTAGAGCCCTTTTTATAACCTTACATACAGCTGCATCATCATCTACCAATAAAACCTTATAACTGTTCAATTTAAAAGACCTCCTAATAATCATATTTTTTTTAATTTAAAGTGTATGATGAAATATGATAATATATATGTATACAAAAACAAATTAACACAATGAATAAATCGCTAACTATATTATATTACATATCTAACCTAATTGAAAGGAGAAGACTTTGAAAAAAAATGAGTTGAGATCTCTGTCGATAATAGCAATTATTTTTATCGCATTAATCGTAAGCAGAATCAGTTATCTTAGTTATGTAAAATATCAAGATACAATAATGACACAGCAGATAGAACATCTTATGACTATATCAAAATCCATAGGAAGAAGTCTGAACTTATACATTGGAGAAAAGGGAAAAGGACTAAAAAATTTGGCGGCTGACATAGCCCATCATATGGAAACTTCTCCAGAGGGACCTAACCAGGAATACATCCTAAGGGCCATGAAAAAATTTCATATTAATCAAAATGAGGAAGTTTCAAATCTAAATTATATGGAAGTTAAAAATAGATTTTTTCTAACCTATCCGAAACAAGATTTTATTGTGACCGGAGGGGATTTTTATGATGAAATAAGCTATGTCAAAGCAAGAAAAAAATCCTATATAGGATATCCCTATCACGACAGAAACGATACCCTCTCTATAAACATAGTCGAACCGGTTATAGTTGAAAATGAACTCTCGGGGATAATTTTCGGAAAAATAAAACTGGAAAACATGAATGAGCTTTTATTAAAACCTGTAAAAATAGGAGAATATGGGTATGCCGTCGTGAAAGACAGCACAGGAAAAATTTTGATGCACCCATCACATGCTCAGGTGGGAGATTATATTATCACATCTAGAAAGAAAAAATATCCCCATCTAGACTACAAGGGTATCTCTAGCTTATTTAAAAAACAGCTGACACAAAAAGAGGGGTTTCACATCTATTATTCATACTGGTGGCCTCAGGATACTTTGGAGCTCACAAAAAAAATTAATGTTTTTTCAAGGATCAATTTTTCAAGTGATTTCTGGATTGTCTCTGTTGTAACTTCCTACGATGAGATAAATAAACCCATAAGAGACTATCTTTACAGTAGTATTCTCATCTCTACAATAATAATACTAATATCTTCGTGTATAGTATTTTGGATTGTGAAAATAATAAAAAATAAAGAGGCCTATGAGATGGAAACCAATTATCTGAGAGAGCTCAATAAATCCACAGAAGAGCTCCGAAAAAAGGATGCTGAGCTCCATCACAGAAGAAAACTAGAAACCATAGGAACCCTGACTGGTGGTATCGCTCACGAATTTAATAATATTCTCACTCCGATCATGGGACATTCTGAGATACTTCTCAGAAATTTGGATCCTGATCTTGACAATTATGAAGACGCAGAAGCCATATACAACTCATCTAAAAGGGCTCAAGAGATCATAGATCACATACGCGTATTCAGTGGGGACAAAAATATAAAAATAAAATACAACATACTCCCTGTGAATAAGGTAGTGGAGGACGCTTTAAAGTTTTCTGAATTCATGCTCCCTTCTAATATAAAAATTGAAAAGGAGATCAAAGAAGACTGTGGTAATATCTATGCTAACGAAACACAGATTCACCAGGTCATCCTTAACCTATGTACAAATGCCTGTAATGCAATGAAGAATACAAAAGATGGAATGTTGAAAATAAAAATGGATATTGTCAAATATCAGAATCAGAAGGGATCAGAGGAAAATGCTGATTTCAAGAGAGAGTACATCAGAATATCCTTTGAAGACAACGGATGCGGTATAGAGGAAGATATAATGGAAAAGATATTTGATCCATTTTTTACAAAAAAATTATCGGATAAAAGTAGCGGTTTAGGTCTTTCAATAGTTCAGGGAATAGTGACTAAACACGGAGGAATGATCGAAATATCCAGTAAAATAAACACCGGAAGTAAGTTTGAAGTATACATTCCTAAGGCAAAATTAAATGAAACTATTGATAGTGCACAAACGCAATCCTCTGATATTTCTGGAAAGGAAAAAGTTTTAATCATCGATGACGACAAAGGCATTGCAGATATGCTCAAAAGAGGGTTAAATGAACTAGGATACAGTGTAAGCTGCATCGTCCAATGCGACGAGATTTTAAAAAAATTTACTTACATCAAAGAAAATTTTGATATCGTAGTTACAGACCTTACAATGCCCGAAATTTCAGGGATACAGATTGCAAAAAAAATAAAAAGAAATCAGCCAAATGTAAAAATTATTTTAATAACAGCGTACTCCGATGAGCCGTTAGAGGAATATATGAAAGATAAGACCTTAGACGACTATCTTATAAAACCTGTTTCTGCAGCCCAAGTAAGCAGAAGTATCAGAAAAATAATGGAAGATAATCAGCTATAGATTTTTTTATAAAAATTAAGTTTTATAGTAACCCGTATAACTTAAGATTGATCAAATAAATATTTTATCCTAGTATATAATAGAAATATAATATCTTCGTTTTCAGAGTTGGAAAGGTGATAATTGAATGCTTGAGAGAGATTGGAAGTTATTGATGGTAATTTATAATGAAAAAAATATTACAAAAGCTTCAAAAAAACTTTATTTATCCCAGCCGGCAGTTACAAGAAGATTAAAACACATTGAAGAAGAGTTTAATGTGAAAATTGTCGAAAGAAATAATAAAGGGGTTCATTTTACAGAACAGGGAAAGTATCTGGTGACATGTGCAGAACAGATGCTAGAAAATTTAAGTAGTATAAGAAGAAACCTAGATTCTATGAACAACAAAATAGAAGGAACTATAAAAATAGGAACAGCTAAAAATTTTTCCCAGCGATCCTTACCAAATATTTTATTCAAGTATAAGATGTTATATCCAGATGTCAACTTTGAAATAGTAACTGGATGGAGTAATGATATCTATAAATTATTGTGTGACAAAAAAATAGATCTCGCTTTTGTCAGGGGTGAATACAAGTGGAGCCAGGGAGAAAAAAAACTCTTTGATGCATCTATTTGTATTATCAGTGCAAATGAAATAGAAAAATCCGACTTGCCTCTGATGAATAGGATAGAGTACAGCAGTGACTTTAAACTCAAAGATGTCATAGAGGACTGGTGGAAAAGCAATTTTACCTCTCCACCTTTGAAAGCTATAAAAATAGATAGTATTGATAGCTGTTGTGAAATGGTAAAACAGGGCTTAGGTTATGCTATAGTTCCATCTACAATCATAAAAAAAACTGATAATTACTTTAAAATAAACTTAGAAGATAAAGATGGAAATATGATAACTAGGAGAACCCGGGCTTTTTACCACCATGATTGGGAAAACTCAAAACTCGGGAAAACTTTTTTAGATTTTATCGACACATTGGAATTTGAAAATAATTAAATAATTACCCTTTGAGATTCTAAATTTCTCAAGGGGTATTTTTGTAATAACTTTTTTGCATCTCCAGATATAGATATATTCTATTTTATTTATTAAATATTTTTAGATATACTTTATTTATAAAGATAATTAATAGCAAAGGGGGAATTATAATGATCGGTATATGCGGTAATGAAAAAGACTCAGATGCATTAGTAACTGTAAACTTAGATGTAAAAGAAAAAAATATAGAAATAATTTCTAAGCTTGAAGGGATGTTTGGGAGGCTTATGAAACAAGCTGTAATATCAGCTCTAAAAGAAATGGAAGTAGAAAATGCTCATGTTAAAGTAGAGGATTTTGGTGCCCTTGATTTTGTAATAAAGGCTAGAACAAAAACAGCAGTAAGAAGAGCAAAGGCTGCTGCAGGAGGTACAAAATAATGAAAAAACTCAGAAGAACTATGTTGTTTGCTCCGGCAGATAATCCAAAATTATTGTTCAATACACCAATATATGAACCCGATTGTATTATCTTTGATTTAGAAGATGCAGTGAAATATAATGAAAAAGATTCTGCTAGAGACCTCCTTGCAGAAGCACTGAAGACAGTAGACTACGGCAATTGTGAAGTATTTGCTAGAATCAATCCACTAAGAACTCCTTATGGAGAGAAGGCACCCTTTGGAGAGTTGGATGTAAGAGCTCTAGTTCCGGCAGGACTCAGAAGAATGAGACTCCCTATGTGTGAAACAACTGAGCATATATTTGAACTGAGTGCACTTTTAGATGAACTAGAAGCTGAGCACGGGATAGAGCCAGGATCAGTAAAAATACAGGCATCCCTCGAGACAGTAACAGGTGTAATGAATGCTAGAGAGATTGCAAAATGTTCAGACAGAATAATATCTATTTCATTCGGAGCAGAGGATTTTACAAAATCTCTAGGCGCAGAGAGAACAAAGGGCGGGGCAGAAATATTTTATGCCCGATCAATGATAGTTATGGCTGCGGCTGCAGCCGGTGTCGATGCTATGGACACTGTATGGGCTGACATAGCAGATATGGAAGGGTTTAAAAAAGAGGTGAAATCCACTATAAATCTAGGATTCGTAGGGAAATCATGTGTACATCCATCTCAAGTAAAAGCAGTTCATGAGATGATGACCCCAACAATGAAAGAAGTAGAAGAATCTCTTAAAATAATAGAAGCTGCCAAGGCGGCAAACATCGAAAATGGTGGAGTAATTACAGTAAACGGAAAAATGGTTGATGTTCCAATTATATTTAAGGCAGAAAAAATTGTTGGTTTAGCTAAAGGGGCAGGACTTATTAACTAATTTTGGAGGATTAAAATGGAAATCAAAACTTTAGTAAATATCGTTGGCAGAGAGATGCCAAATTATATAGAGGGATATGGTGAAATCAATCCATATTCAGGAGCATTTAAAACAAAAGCAGAAGGCAGAAAATATGCACCGTTAAAATCATGTTCAGTGCCCGGAGAAGTTAAAATACAAGAAAATCTAAGAACTGCTATCGAAAAATCAGGTCTTAGAAACGGAATGACAGTATCTTTTCACCATCACCTGAGAAACGGCGACTATGTATTAAACATGGTCATGGAAGAGATTGCAGCTATGGGAATAAAAGACATCACAATTAATGCATCCTCTTTAACAAACGCTCACGAGCCATTGATCGGGCACATCAAAAGTGGTGTAGTCACCGGGCTTGAAACTTCCGGACTTAGAGGAGAGATTGCTAAGGAAATCTCTAAAAATAATATTTTAGGTAAACCTGTAATATTTAGAACTCACGGTGGCAGGGCAAGAGCTATAGAAGCCGGAGAGGTAAAGATAGACGTGGCATTCATCGCTGCCCCAACTTGCGACCCTATGGGTAATATGAATGGCAAAGAGGGCAAATCTGCATTTGGAGCTATGGGATATCCTATGATCGATGCACTCTTTGCTGACAAAGTGGTAGCAATCACAGATAATTTAGTGCCATTCCCTTTGGGAGATATCTCTATTTCCATGTCTGATGTAGACTACATAGTAGAGGTCGAGTCTATTGGAGACCCAGAAAAAATAGCTACAGGAGCGACAAGAGTAACTAAAAATCCAATGGACCTGCTTATTGCTGAAAACGCCGCTAAGGTACTTATCGCATCAGGACTTGTAAAAGAAGGATTCTCATTTCAGGCTGGTTCAGGAGGGGCATCTCTAGCTGTATGTAAATTTATCAGAAAATATATGGAAGAAAATAAAATTCAAGGATCATTCGCCGCAGGTGGAGCGACAGCCCATCTTGTAGAATTTTTAGAAAGTGGACTATTTAGGGGACTTTTAGATATTCAAACTTTAGACAATAAGGCTGCAGATTCTTTGATTAAAAATCGTAATCATACAGAGATGTCAGCATCGACATATGCAAACCCACATAATAAAGCTTGTTCTGCTCACATGTTAGATGTAATGACTTTATCTGCTACCGAGATCGATACAAACTTTAATATTAATTCCATCACAGGATCCACAGGAATAATTATGGGGGCATTAGGCGGAGCACCAGATACGGCAGCAGGGGCTGATGTGACAGTAGTTGTAGCACCTACAATGAGAAAAAGGATCCCTATTATACTCGATAAAGTCACTAATGTAGTCACTCCTGGAGAAACAGTAGATATCTTAGTGACTGAAAGAGGGATTTGTGTTAATCCAAAAAGAACTGATTTAATAGAAAAATTAAATGATGCTGGTATAAAACTTAAAACTATTGAAGAGCTTAAAGCTCAAGTAGAAAGACTTACAGGGGTGCCTGAAAAAGTTTCTTACACAGATACTATTGTTGGAATTGTAGAATACAGAGATGGAACCGTAATGGATGTAATAAAACAAGTTAAATAAATGATCTTCTCATAATTTTTCATAAAAATATTATCAAAAAAAACCATAAAATAAAGAGAAATCTTAAAGAGATTGAACTTGATATCCCATAGAAATATAACTATCCTTTGAACCTACTGTTCTTTTTAAATACGCGTACAATTCTTCAGATAAAAGTCATTTTAACAAAAAGTAAGACCGGATATTTCCGGTCTTACTTTTTGATGGGAATTTATGAAATTTGATTTAAGAACTATTTTATATGAGAGTTATGCAAGTATTCCAAAAACTATACTCGCTATCACAAGTATGATTCCCCCACCTAATCTAGATGAAATCTGTGCATATGATATAAGGTTCATTCTATCAGAAGCTCCTAATACCTCTATATCTCCAGATCCACCTCTGTTTGCCATACAAAGTCCTGCTGTGATAGAAGACTCAATAGCATAGAATCCTACAATATGACCCATTAATCCTGCACCTACAGTGGCTCCTATTACGATCATTAATGCAATGATCACATTTCCAGGAGTGATTGCTGCAATGATTTCTCCAAGGTCAGTATATGCTACTCCAACTCCTACCATTAGTACCCAAGTAAGTTGCTTAGAGAAGAAGCTTTGGAACTTTCCAGCACCTTGCTTTATTGATAAAGGAATAATTCCAAGACCATTGAAAGCTACTAAAAGCAGTACAGTTAAGGCATATGTGTGTATTCCTGAAAGAATAGCTACGTTTTTGTTTAAGAAAGTACCTAGTGTGTAAGCTGTAAGCCCTACTAATAAACCAACAGCCATGTCTCTAGCTGTAACTTCCACTTTTTCATCTTCTTCTAACTCAAGATTTCCAGCTCTTACAAGCTCTCCCTCTCCTGTTAATGCAGGGTATTTTTTACCTAATTTATTTAATACTGCCGCTACAACAATTGCCCAGATATTAGCAATAGTTAGTACTGCGATAGCATACGAATAGTAAGCTTCTTTTGAGTTTCCAGTTGC
The DNA here is from genome assembly GCF_963663625.1 of uncultured Ilyobacter sp. Lineage (NCBI taxonomy): Bacteria > Fusobacteriati > Fusobacteriota > Fusobacteriia > Fusobacteriales > Fusobacteriaceae > Ilyobacter > uncultured Ilyobacter sp. The sequence goes on from NZ_OY760437.1 coordinate 1,724,653, forward strand.
TTTTTCATAAATTTCAGATAGGGGAACCGCTCCTGCTCCATTTCCTCCACCCATTGTAGGAAGTACATATAACATCATAATCTCTTTAGGCGAAATTCCAAAGATGAATCCTCCCAGAATACCCATGATTGAAGCTCCGATTACTCCTACTAAAATAGCAGGCAGATAACCAACTATAGATTTTAAAAGTAACTTTCTATTAACTGCGAAAATCGATCCAGTCATTAAGACAATTATATAAAACGAAAGGAAGCTAGACTTCTTCATAAAGTCAGTTACAACTCCAATTTCTCTTTCTGTAAACCACCCTTGGTGTACAAAGAAAGCCGCTGCTAAGAAAATAAGAACTGGAGCTCCACCGATATACTCCTTAAAAATCGGTAATCTATCTCCTATCTCTCCGAAAACAGCTCCAAATACCATTGAAAATACTAATGCTCCTGCAAGTCCCTTTGGTAATGAGTCTGTAAAGTGAACTAATAATACTGCTACTAATGGAAGCAAGAATAGTTGGATTGACATACCAAATACCTTAATTCCAGCTTTTTCTTTTTCCGAACTTAATAATATTGTTGACATTATTCCCTCCTTGTTATATTTTTTATTTTTTAATTCCGTTACGAACATCAAAAGGTCATTTCCAAACACTTTCATCTGATCTTATAACTAGTATAGAGGTTATTTTTTAAAATATTTCATCAGATTTTTTAAAATGTTTTAAGAAGTGACATTTTTTTAATAAAAAAGAACCAAGACAAAACATCTTGGTTCTTTTTTTTTATTTATTTTTATATATTTTTCCAAAAAAACTTCTAAAAAAGATCTTTTATCCAATCTTTTGTGCGATAATCAGAAGCCTAACTTTTCTAGAATTTCATAATTTTTCTTATGCTTCTACTTACTTGGGCTGCAGAAACAGGCTTTATTAGATAATCGTCAATTATCTCACTCTGCATGTATTCTTCTAGAGGATCTTCTGAATGGGCAGTTATCAAAACTACTTTTATTCCTGGTTCATTTCTTTTTATCTTTTTTGCAATCTGTATTCCATTTATTTCAGGCATTGCAAAATCAGTAATTACCACTTGGAAATTATTCCTTATATAGTTAAATTTTTTCAAAAAATCCATCCCGTCAGTCATAGCCACGGCCTTATACCCCAACCCTTTCAGTCCTGTTTCGAGCATCTCTGCGATGGCACCATCATTATCTACAATGAGAACTTTCTCACTTCCTTTAATAATTTCACCCTCACAAATCTCATCTTTCTTAATTTGTTTTTTGTCTGTTATTGGGATATAGACATCAAATCTTGAGCCCTCTCCTTTTTTACTGGCAACCTTTATTGTTCCTCCATGTTTTGTTACTATTCCAAGAACAATAAAAAGTCCCAGACCACTGCTTTTTTCTGTCAGTTTCTGTGTAAAAAATGGATCAAATATTTTTTCCTGAGTCTCACTATCAATACCACAACCGTTATCCTCGAAAGATATTTTTATACAATCTCTTTTTTCCGATATCCCGATATTCAGTTCCTCTATATCCCGATATTTTATCCCCTTCATACTTACCTTCAAAATACCCTTATCCTTGTCCTTCATGGCATTATAAGCATTTGTACACATATTTAAAATAACCTGATGAAGCTGAGTCTCACTGGCATAGACATTCCCACACTCTTTTTCTGTATCTTTAACAATATTTATATTTGACGGTAAAGTAGATTCTGCAAATTTTAATGCATCATCCAAAACTTTATTTATAGATATAATTTCATATTTTATTTTTATATTTTTATCCCCACCGAAGACCCTGATCTGATCTATTATATCTCGTGCCCTTTTAGAAGCTTTATAAATAGCTTTCACATAGTCATAACTTTCTAATTCTGGGTCCAATTTTCTCAAAATCATTTCTGAATATCCCATAATAGGTGTCAGTACATTATTAAACTCATGGGCTATACCTCCAGTCAATGTTCCTATGGTTTCTAGTTTTCTCTTGTGGTGAAGCTCTACCTCATTCTTTCTTAGCTTCTCTGTGGATTTATTTATCTCTTTGAGATATCTAGTTTCCATCTCGTAGGCTTCTTTATTTTTTATCATTCTCACAGTCAGAAAAATTACCCATGAAAAAATTATTATTACTATTATTGCAACTACAATATTACTGATAAGATAATTTATAATGGGCTCACTTGTCTCATCATAGGACATCACAACTGCAACAATCCAAAAATCTTCCGAAACTTGTGCAGGTGAAAAGGCATTCAATTTTTTTACTTTTTTTAGTTTTTCCTGAGGCCACCAGTAGGAGTAATATATGTAAGAACCCTCCTGCCCTAGCATCTGCTTTTCCAAAAGTTTTTCTACACCTTCATAGTCTAAATCCGGATATTTTTCCATTCTGGACTTTACCACATCATATCCCACCTGCTCCTTCACAGGATGCATCAAAATAACTCCGTCTTTGTCCTTCACCATGGCATATCCAAATTTACCTGCCTTCACAGGCTTCACCAGAAGTTCATACATATTCATTATTTTTATTTTACCTAAAATTATTCCCACAATCTCATCATTCACTATGACAGGTTCTAATATGTTGAAAGAGAAGCTGTCGTCTTTTTCTAAATATGGATTTCCGGCGTATGATTCCTTATATTTTTTTACATACCCAATTTCTTTTTCAAAATCTTCTCTTTCTGTAATAAATTTTTCCTCTTCGACACCCTTTGGATAACTGTACAAAGAATTGTCGCTTATATTTATATAGATTAGGTTGTCAATTTCTTCGTTTTGAGATAAATAAAATGTCTCTAGTTCTTTTAAAATATCCTCATCTACCGACCTCTTTTTATATTTTGCCATGGTATACTCTAGATTATTGGCAAGGTTATTCAGACCTTTTTTCTTCTCTCCTACATAAAGCTCTAGACTTCTGCTTATTGACTTGGATATTGTCATCAGATGCTCCATCTGTTGTTCTACTATTATGTCTTGATAATTTAGAAAACTTTTGTAGCTTATATTACCTACAACTAAAATTATAAAAACTATTGCTATTACTGGAAATACCTTTAATTTAATTTTTTTCAATTTTTTCTCCCTTCGATATATAAAAATCTATATTATTTTTTAATGAAATACTGTATACTATATAATGGACTTGGATTTTTTATAAATTAAATACTTTGAATAAAAATATCATAACATATTTTTTTATTTAAAGTATTTAAAAAATAAAGTAAGAGGAGGAACCTTTAATTGAAAAGCTATAAAGTTCTCTTAGTAGATGATGACATAGAAATATGCCAAATGATAAAAAAGGCCCTTGAGCCAGAAAATATAGAAACCCTTACTATCTCTACCGGAAAAGAAGCACAAAGTGTAATCAACTCTCAGACTTTTGATCTTATTATCCTTGATATTATGCTCGATGACACCGATGGCTTTCAGCTCTTGAAAAAAATTCAGGCTGAAGATATAGAAATTCCAGTAATTTTTCTGAGTGGTAAACAGCAGGACTACGACAAAATACTAGCTCTCGGAATGGGTGCTGATGACTATATCACAAAGCCCTTTAGCATGTCAGTCCTGATAGCAAAAATAAAAGCACACCTCAGACGTTCTGACAAAATAAAAGAACTTCAGACTTCCTCTAGAAAAATTACAAGAGACCCATTTGTCTTAAATATAGACACATACCAGCTTTTTAAAGACGGGGAGGAGATCTTTCTGTCATCAAAGGAAATCATGCTAATGAAGTTTTTTATGGAAAATCCAAACAGAGTCTTCACCAAAGAGCAGCTTTATGAACAAGTTTGGAACAACACTATTATTGATAATAATTCAATTATGGTTTACATTCGTCATTTAAGAAAAAAAATCGAAGATGACTCTAAAAATCCAGAATATCTTCAAACCGTATGGGGAATAGGTTACAAGTTCAGTATTTAAATAAAAATAATAATTAGAAAAGGACTGTTATTTTTACAGTCCTTTTTATCTAGTCCTTTATTTCACTGAATGATAAATTCCAGATATTTCTCTAATCTAGGAGCCCCCTTATACTGTTCAAAATGACACTCCTTATTTCTGCATTTTCTTTTGAAAGGTCAGTTATAATATTCTTGACTCTGAGCCTTCTTGAATTTTCATTTGTTTCATAAGCACATTCAGATTTTAGTATAGGAAGGTTAAGCCTTCTCACATATTTTATTATATTTTTTTCCTCTACAAATGAGAGTGGTCTTATTACCTTAACACCATAATCTTCAGAATAATAGGCAGGTTTCATCACATTCATGTTCCCTTGATAAAATACATTCATAAAAAACGTCTCTATGATATCGTCCTTATGATGTCCTAGAGCAAGTTTGTTTATATTTTGTTCCTTCATTATTCTGTAGAGCATTCCTCTTCTTATCCTTCCACATAAAAAACACGGATTTTTTTCTTTTTTCTCTTCAAAAAGGAGATTTTGCAGGTCTGTTTCAGAAACTTGCAGTTCTAAACCCATTTTTTTGCAGTAATCCACTGTTTTATTGTAACTAGAGCTGTCAGTACTGGGATGGATATGAATAGGAATTATCTCAAAATCAAAGTTTACTATTTTCTTTATCCTTACAAGGGCATTTATGGTGGTGAGACTATCCTTTCCACCTGAGACCCCTACTGCTATACGGTCTCCTGCCTCTATCATATTGTATTTGTGCATTGCCTTGCCTATAGGATTCCATAGGATCTTGCTGAATCCCTTTGATTCAATGAAAGCCAACAGCTCTCTGTCTGAAAGATTTTCAAGTTCAATTTTAAGACCAGTATGTTTTTCTATGGCTTCTGCTGTCTTAAATCTCCTTTTAAAATCAAGATCAAAATATATTTCTGTTTTTTCTTTAGAATTCACGGCCTTTACTCTGTCACCCTCTATAAAAAATGCATAATTTTCATGTTTTATCCCCTGAAGTTCATTTAAATCATTTATTTTAATAGCCATCTTTATACCCCTTTGTCCTTTTTGTTTCCTCTTGTGTAGCCTATCACATAATCAAGATTTATATTTTTCATCGAGTTGAATATACTTTGTTTTATGTTTGGATTTTTCTCTTCCATTTCTGCCAAGAGTTTCTTGATCTCTTTTCTTTTAGAATCTGTTTTTCCAGACTCTATAGGACATCCGCAGGTCATGGGAGATATCCCGTTTTTATGGGTATAGTTTATTACATCCTCTTCTTTTATGTATATCATTGGTCTTATAAGTTCTAGTTTACCGCTGGTGGATTTAACCTTTGGTATCATGGTTTTTACAGTCCCCGCATAGAACATATTGATAAGTGCCGTTTCAACTGCATCATCAAAATGATGTCCTAAGGCAAGTTTATTGCACCCTCGCTCCTCCACTTTTTTGTACAGCACGCCCCTTCTCATCTTTGCACATAAAAAGCAGGGATTTTCAGGGTCTTGCTCAAAGGCCACCTCCCATACATTTGAATCAAATAGCTCACAGGGAATGTCAAGCTCCTTAAGATTGTACTTAAACTGATCCACATCCATGGCTTCAAATCCTGGATTCATTGAGATGAATATTACTTCAAAATTTTTAGTTCTGTCTTTTTTTAGTTCCTGGAAAAGTTTGCACATTAGGAGACTGTCTTTCCCTCCTGATACACCCACTGCTATTCTGTCTCCATCTTCTATGAGATCAAAATCTTTTATGGCTTTTATAAATTTAGACCATATTTTTTTTCTGTAGGTCGTTCTTATAGACTCCATGGCTATCTGACCACGGCTTAGCCCCTCTTCTTTCATTCTTTTTTCTATGTTTTCGTAAACTTTTTTTCCCTTCATAAAAACCTCCGCTGCTTTTATCCCGATAGATATGAGCTGTTTTTTTCTCTTTTCAGAATCATATAATTATATCATAACCAATTCTTTTTTTTAAAGTTTTTTTATCCGTTTGATAAAGAATCGGTTGACTTTTTCCTTGTAAAACAATACAATTATATTTTAAAATAAAATATTGAATTTATCCAAAGGCTTCTGTCACTTTTCCTTGATGAAAAGTAACCAAAAATCAAGGCCTGTGAAAAATAAGCTAAATGCCTTCGGAAATCTAAGTAAAAATCAAAACTCGCTTCGCTCAAACAGTTGATTTTTTCTAGAGATTTCTTTCAGTCATTCTTAACACTTATTTTATCAATGGCCGAAAGATTCAAAACCTTTTTAGAACGATAAATTAAAGAATAACTACGCGCATGCTTTTTATTAAGGCTGACATTATTTTTTATGTTTTTTGGATTTTCAAGTCGCAGGGCTTATACAGGAAAGAACCTGCACTCAGCCGTTCTACAGAATAAGTTAAGGGAGTTCAAGGAGCGGTAGCGACTATGAAACACCTTATCCAGTGGATGAGCAGGGAACCGAGGACTGTAGCTTGCAAAGGCGTTAAAAGAAATATATACTTACTAGACGTTTGAAAATCCTTGAACTTTTGGTTACTTTTCTTTCAAGAGAAAAGTAACACTGTGTAAATTCAGTAATTCATTAAAACCTAAATTTTTACAACCAGTCAAAAAAGGAGTAAGATATGGAAGACAAAGAGATTGCTCTTTTGAAGCTTCTTCTTTCAGGGGAGGTCTTTTCAGAAGATGATATCATGGAAAATATGAATATAGAAACAGAGGAACTTGAAAATCTTTTTGATATTCTTGAAGATGGAGGGTATTTAGAGGTGGACAACGGATATTTTGAAAAGACCTGTGACAACTGCTCTAAAGGTGAAAACTGCACATCTCCCACTTATCAGCCCAGTGACAAAGTAAAAAAGATACGAGTCATCACGTGGAAGGCTATAGAGGAGTTCGGACAACAGCAATAAACATTCAAAAAGGCCAGCTATAGCTGACCTTTTTATTATAGAATAACTTGATATTTTTTTATTTTTTCACTTATGGATTTTTCATCCAATGCCTTTGTCTCTTCTATTACACCATTTACAACCATTTCAGTGGCAGTTTTCCCCTTGCTTTTGGAGTACCTGGCAAACAATTCTTTTCCAAATAAGATCTCCTCTTCTGTGAGGTCTCCATATCCAACTAAAGCCGGTCCTGGAGTTCCTGCTCCTACTATGTATAGACTCCCAAAATCCTTGTATTCTGATATTTTGAGGTTGTCGCCATGTTCTCTTCCTACAAATAGATATTTCCCAGCTTTCATTCTGAAAAATCTCCCACATTTTGCAAGATGAAAAAGAAACGAGTAATGTTCCTCAAGGAAACCATCTTTTTCAAGAGTTTTTAATCTATAGGAATAATTTGGCTCTGTCAACATACACCCACCACCTGGGCTCGGATACTCGACTATTCCGTACTCCTCCATCAATGCCATCTGTCTCTTTCTGCTTCTTCCCTGTATATCAAGGAGCTGCTCCCTATCAACCCATCCCTCTCTTATAGGCTTTGTAGGAGGCAACAATTTTGCAGACAGGGGACGCAGAATTAGGTCTTCCACGCCTGATAGCTCCATTACCTTTCCAAGGGCCATATAATTCTGAGACATCGGTCTCTGACCCAAGACTTCCCCAGATATAAGAAACTTTGCCTCATATTTTTCTAAAAGCTTGGCCGCCACCTGAAACATAAGTGCGTGACAATCTATACAAGGATTCATATTTTTTCCTCTTCCACTTGGAGACTCTTTGAGTATCTCTGTATGTACCTTACTAAAGTCAACATACTCAAGTCTCACACCTAGCTGCTCTGCCATTCTTTCTGCTTTCTCATTTTTACCTCCAAAAAAATGGGATACAAAGTTTAGGGCTATAACCTCTATACCTTGGTCTACCACCACTTTGATGGCGAGGCAGCTATCTAATCCCCCTGAAAATAACGCTAATGCTCTCATTTAAAATTCACCTTCCTTATAAATGCTAAAGGGCTCCTCACCTAAACTGGCGGTAGCCCTTAAGTTAATTTTTTTTATTCCTCTATACTCTCCCTTACTTCTTCTGCTCTCTCGTAAGGCATAAATTTATTGAAAATAACAGTTACTGCTATAGCAAAAATCAGTCTGAACCAGAAAATCCCTATCATTTTGGCTCCTATGGATGCCATCAGGAGTGTATCTTCTATCAAACCATGGCAAAGGCTCATAAATACAGCCACCAAGAAGAAACTTCTCTTGCTGTATTTCCCCTCTCTACTCTCCTTGATTATAAATCCACTTCCATAGCTTATCCCCATTGTGAGTCCAACTATACACGTAAATGAAAGACCTGCCTCTATTCCAAAGATTCTCATCATCGGAGAAAATTTTAAATTTATCCAGTCTATCACTCCAACTTTTTGAAGAATTTCCATTATGGCCAAAAGGATAAAAATTATAAAAAATATCATAAGATATTTTTTAGCCTCTCCCTGTATCCAGTAATAAATTCCAGGCTTAGCCTTTTCAGGAATAAAGCTGAAATTTGCCTTTTCCTGGTAAAGATTGAATAATTTAAATACAATGTTTAAAAATACACCCGATATTATAGCACATAATACCCGGATTCCAAAAATTTTTGAAGGCTTTGCTCCTGTTTCAGATATTACCTTGAGTTCTACCGGCAATGAATGAGCCACAAGAATTACTGTAGACAGGATTGTTATCTCTGCTACCGTTACACTGTTGCTTTCTATCAAGGTAAAAAGTGTAAGAATACCAGCGTATATATTGGTAGTCATTGCCGTAGCCCAGACAATTCCCATATCTCCGCTCAGCCCCATAATCCCCATAACAGGAGAGATCCCTCTAGATATTGCTTCTATTATCCCAAAATGACTGAGTATTTTTACCAAAATACTCACCGGAAGCATTATTTTTAAAAGTTTGTAACTTATATTGATACTATCTTTAAGTAACTTCAAATTTCCCCCTATACATCAAATCTCCAACATCCCATTATTTACAGACTCCGCCTTTCCATCATAGAGAACCTGCACCTTTTTAGGAACAGCCATATATACTTTTTTACTGACCTCTATAAACTGAGCCTCTTTTATACTCATGGCCCCACTCAAAAAATCTATTATCCTCTGAGCAGTTGGACTGTCCACATACTCTAGATTTACAGTTACTATTTTATCATCTTTGATATAATTAGCTATTTTTTTACACTCTGAAAATTTCTTTGGGTCTACAAATACAGTTTGATAGTTTCTGACTCCTATGGTTGAAGATTTCAGAGTCGGTTCAGAAGGTGATTTTACAGGAATTTCTATTTTTGAATCTGTTTTTTTATCTCCCTTTCCGGTTTCTCCTGTACTCAAAAATTCCGTCTTTAAGACAGGCTTTTCCTCTCTTATCTCCTCTACACTGTCTATTACCTTTCCTAGCTCTTCCGCCTCATCATCTGTAGCATCGTTTATACCAAGAATATCTTTAAATTTAAGTCCCCTAAGCATCTCTTTCATTCTAACCACACCCTCCTAGGAAAAAATTTTACTTCCTATTCTAATTAATGTAGCCCCCTCTTGGAGTGCTATCTTGTAATCGCCACTCATTCCCATAGAGAGCTCCTTCAGCTCACCATGAAAATAGTCTCTGCTTAGATCATCTTTAATATTTCTAAGTTCTCTAAATACTCTTCTGACAAGCTCAGTATCTTCTGTGAAAGGAGCCATTGTCATGAGTCCGGTTACTTTTATATTCTCAAGCTTCAATATTTCAGGGAGTTCCTTATAGAGTTTATCCAGCTTGTACCCCTCTTTGCTCTCCTCTCCTGCTATGTTTATCTCTAGAAGGACCTCTATCACTCTGTCTGCAGCTTCTGCCCTCTTATTTATCTCTCTAGCAAGGGAGAGTTTATTTACTGAATGAATCAGGTCTATGTAATCAGAAATGTACTTAACCTTGTTTTTCTGAAGATTCCCGATAAAATGCCATTTGATTTTACTTCCCAATTCACTCTGATCAAATTTTTCTTTTTTTTCCCTTAGGACCTGTACCCTGTTTTCACCTAAAATGTTGACTCCTGATGAGACTACGTCCATCATTTCCTCTGTCCCTACATATTTTGTCACAGCCACAAGCCTTACCTTTTCAGGGCACGGTGAATATTTTTTTATATCCTCTGATATCTCCTGGATATTATTCTTTATGTTTCCCAGAACAATCTCCTCCTTTAAATTAGCCTATAAATTCTTCAAAAACATTATTTGCTACCATAAGTCCCTTTGGAGTCAGGATATACCTACCAGATTTTCTTATAAGGTAGCCTTTTTTTTCCAACTCTAGACATTTATTAATATACTCCCCCTCTGCCTCAACTCCTTTTTCTAGAAGCCTCAGGCCAAGAATATATCTATATTCCTCTTTTTCTTTTTCATTTACCTCTTCAACCTGTTCATAAGGTTTCTCATTATTATCTATTTTACCATAATAATCTTCAAAATTCACAGCATTTTTATACCTTTGATTCCCTATATATCCAGATGCTCCAAGGCCTGCCCCCAAATATTCTTTATTCTCCCAATATTTGGTATTATGCCTCGCTTCTTTTCCTGGCAGGGAAAAATTAGATACCTCGTAATGAATATAACCCTTTGATTTTAAAAAATCTATTATGAATTCATACATCTTAGCCTCTATTTCATTGTCTGTCTCTTTCAATTCTCCATTCACTAACCTATCATATAAAGGTGTTCCTTCTTCCCATATGAGAGAGTATATAGATATGTGCTCCGGCCTGAGCTCTGTTATCTTGACGAGGTCTCTTTTCACATCCTCTATACTCTGCCCAGGCAGGGAAAACATAAGGTCTAGGCTGATGTTGTCAAACCCCGCCTTTCTAGCATCCCTGTAGATCTCCTCTGCCTCTATATCTGTGTGAAGTCTCCCTATAAGCTTCAGATAGTGGGGATCAAAACTCTGAACCCCTATACTCAGCCTGTTTATCCCGGCATCTCTAAAGGCTCTCAGCTTTTCAAAATCAACACTTTTAGGATTTACCTCTAAAGTCACTTCGGCATTTCTTTTTACATTAAGAAGTTCTAATATCTCTTCCACCTCACGAGGATCAAGAAGTGACGGAGTCCCACCTCCAAAGTAAACAGTATCATATTCAAATCTTGTGGAAAGCTTTATCTCCTTTTTTAGATATTCCACATACTCTCTTCTCTTATTGGGAGTGCTTTTAAAAGAAAGAAAATCACAGTACTGGCATCGGTTTATACAAAAAGGTATATGTATGTATATTGCGTCTGTCATTATTGCCTCCAGAAATTAAAGCCAGGGACATCAGGTCCCTGGCATCTTATTTTTCAAGGAATTCTGAGAACCCCTTCATTGTATCTTCCAATTTTTTCTCTGCCTCTGCTTCTGTTTTTGCATTTATTCCATAATAATATTTTATCTTAGGTTCCGTTCCAGAAGGTCTAGCAGTTATATAAGTATCGTCTTCAAGAATCATCTGTATTACATTAGATTTAGGAAGCTCTATAGGGTATTCCTTTCCGATCACCTTGTCATAATCTTTCTGAAGCTGAAAGTCTCTTACTTTCTTTACTTTCTTTCCCAAAATTTCCACAGGCATGTTCTCTCTGAGGGACTTCATTATATTCTGTATCTTTTCAGCTCCCTCTTTACCACTCATTGTAATCGCCTGTATTCCCTCTTTATACCATCCATACTTGTCATAGAGTTTTTCTAACTCTTCTATTACTGAGGTCCCATTAGATTCATAGTAAGCAGCCATCTCTGCTATCAGCATCGTAGAAACTATCGCATCCTTATCTCTTGCATGCGTTCCAACCAGATATCCGTAAGATTCCTCAAATCCAAATAAATATGTCCCGTCAATTTTGCCAGTCTCAAATTCTAATATTTTTTCCCCTATATATTTAAACCCAGTAAGAGTCCTAAACATCTTCACACCTTTGTCTGCCGCTACAACGTCAAGCATAGGAGTGGATACCACCGTTGAGATTACTGCTCCGTTCTCAGGTATATCCTTTCTGTTTTCAAGGATATAGTTCATAAGAAGAAGTCCTACCTGGTTACCATTTGGATAAACCCATTCTCCGTTCTTTCTCTTCACTGCTATACCTATTCTGTCTGCATCAGGGTCGTTAGCCATGCACAGTTTCGATCCCACTTTTTCTGCAAGCTCTATACCTAGTTTAAATACTGCAGGGTCTTCAGGATTTGCGTAGTCACATGTTGGAAAAGTCCCGTCTGGTTCTTCCTGCTCTGCTACTGTATACAGACTGTCAAAGCCCATTTCCTTCATTACTCTCTGAACGGGTCTTTTTCCTGTCCCATGAAGTGGAGAGTATACTATTTTAAAATCTTTTTTTCCTGGAATATCAATGTTGAGGGCTTCTTTTTTGATCTCTTCTATATACCTGTCATCAAGAGCTTTCCCCACAAATTCAAGAAGCCCCTTTTCTTCAGCCTCTTTTTGAGTCATGGCCTTTATAGCATCAAAGCTCTCTACTGCATATACCTCTTTCACTATCTCAGTGGCATGAGGCTCCACCACTTGTCCACCATCTTCCCAGTATACCTTAAAACCATTGTATTCTTTTGGATTATGAGATGCAGTTACCATTACTCCTACCATGGTTTCCAACTCTCTAACAGCGAAGGATAGTTCTGGTGTTGATCTCAAAGACTCAAAAATATTTGTCTTAATTCCATTTGCCGCAAAAACAAGAGCCATGTTAAGAGAGTATTCGTAGGATCCAATTCTGCAGTCATAAGCTATCACCACACCTCTTTCCACTGCAGCCTTAGCATCCATTTTTAGCATATAGTTTGCTATCCCCTGAGCTGCTTTTTTCACTATATATTTGTTTATTCTGTTAGTCCCTACTCCCCTTATCCCTCTCATACCGCCAGTTCCAAATTCTAAATCTGTATAAAATCTATCTTCCACCTCTTTGACATTATCCTTTATCTGTTTCAGTTCTTCCCTGTCCTCTACATCGATATAGTCTGAATTAGACCAGTTTTCAAATTTTCCCCAGATATTAGCATCCATTAAAATTTCCCCCTTTAAGTTTAATTACCTATTTTATAATAATTTGTTGCATCAAACCCCTTAAATTGAACCTCTGAAAAATAATAGTGTGATTATCTTCTCTAGATTTTCACAAAATTAAAATCAGCTAATATAATTTTAATGTATATTATGGAAAAAATCAAGAAAAAAGGGAGCTAAAAGCTCCCTAAGCAAGTTCATTTGTTTCTCGTGTTTTTTCTTGGAAAAATACCTTCTCACCTATTAGAGTTACTACTCCGTTTGCTATAAACCCTGGAACAATTTCGTACATGAATGAATCATAACCAAGATGCTTCCACGTTACAAGAACAAGCATCCCCGTCACCATTCCCATGAATACACTTTTCCAGTTTATATTTTTAAAATACAGGGTAGTTAAAATAGCTGGACCAAATACAGCTCCGAATCCTCCCCATGCATAAGACACAAGGGCCAAAACCTTTGCACTAGGATTAAGGGCCATCAATACAGATACAAGAGATATTCCTATCACACAAAATCTCCCCACCCACATGAGCTCCTTATCCTTTACATCCTTCTTTATATATTTATAAAAATCCTCTGTAAGCGTTGTAGACGATACAAGAAGCTGAGAATCTATTGTAGACATTATTGCAGACAATATGGCAGCCAATAGTATCCCACCAATCCAAGGGTTAAATAATTTTGATATCATATAGATGAAAACTCTTTCAGAGTCTCCCCCCATATCCAAATTGGTTTTAAACATTGCTATTCCTGCTAGACCTACTGCTATTGCTCCACCTAAAGATATTATCACCCATATCATGGCTATTAATCTTGATTTCTTAAGATCTTTCACAGAGTTTATACTCATAAATCTCACTAAAATATGAGGTTGTCCAAAGTATCCTAGCCCCCATGCTAAAGAGGAAAATATTGCCATTGCTCCAAGTTTTTCAGAACCATTGCTAAAAATATCCATGCTTATATTTTTAGCTGCCATGGCATCTATTACACCTTGAGTACCACCGGCACTATTCAACGCCATCAGAGGCACCACTATTATAGCCGCAAACATAAGCCCTCCCTGGAAAAAATCCGTCCAGCAAGATGCTAGATACCCTCCCATGAAAGTATAAGTAACTATTGTAACCGCACCTACAATTACAGCAATTTTATAATCTATCCCCAGCATAGACTCAAAGAGTTTTCCTGCTGCCACTAGTCCAGATGATGAATAGATAGTAAAGAAGAAGAGTGTTACTATTGCTGAAAAATTTCTTATTAGTCCTGTATTGTCTCCCAGTTTTTTTTCTAAGAAAGTAGAGATAGTCATTGTATCAGTCTCTTCCGTTTGGACTCTTAGTCTCGGTGCAACAAGTTTCCAGTTTAAGTAAGTCCCTACCAAAAGGCCTATAGCTATCCATGCCTGGTTCATACCAGATATGTATACCGCCCCAGGAAGTCCCATGAGAAGCCATCCGCTCATATCACTAGCCTGAGCCGAAAGTGCCGTTACCCAAGATCCCATCCCTCTGCCTCCTATGAGATAGTCCTCTACGCTATTCGTTTTATTATAGAAATAAACCCCTATACCTATGAGAAATATCATATATATTCCAAAGGTAAAAAGTGTCTCAAATCCTGCCATTACTACTCCTCCTTTTTTTATTTTTATCTGTCTATTAAGAGTTTCAATTTATCTAGTGAGAAGGCTTATCAAACAAATATCTCAATACTCACAGCCCATTTTAAATAAAAAAACCGCTTAAACTAATATATCTAAGCAGCCAAAGCCGTGAGTAAAATTTAAAACTTTCCCTGTTAAAAAACTTCTAAAATTACGTAGAAGTTTAGCCTTATAATATATAACCAGTGTCCATAATTAAATCATAAATATAATTTTTTGTCTACGAATTAATAAAAAGTAACCCCTATTTTTGTAATGTTTCCATATAAATCTCATTTTTCATCTATTTGTTAAATATAATACCATGTTTTTATTTATACTGTCAATTTTTCTGGGACTCAGGTTTATTTTTTACAAAACTTACCTTCAAAATATTGACAAAAGAATTTATCAAGTATATACTATATAGTAAGTAAATAAAAACTAAAAAACTTTTGACGGCATTTTATACACTTGTTTATTAATGTGGCGATAAACTCGGTCAGACCTGCCTACTCAAATTAGAGTAGGGTGAGTCTGCCCATTTTTTTTGGAGGAATCTTATGTATAACTTAGATGAAAATATATATTTAACAGGTCATGGTAGAACCCACGAGAACAATCCCATAACTAAATTATTTATTTGTTTATATATGGGACTATTAGTTAATAAAAAAACAGGTGAAATAATCGAGGTAGATGCTACAGTTCAGATGGATCTCACTAAAAAAGTTATTTCTGAAATATTTTATGGAAAAAACATTCTAGATGAAGAAGAGATAATAGAAAAAATAAATAAATTTTATTTTGCATCTTCTCAAAAAGCTTTAATCATAGCTTATAAAGAATGCATACATAAATTTAAAAAAAATAAAGATCTTTGATTTAAAATATTTTTTTAATAAAAAGGAAAATATTTTTTTAAACGTAAATAGTTTTATAAGAAATTAAATATACAACTTTTCAAGCTTTCGCATTCTTGTTTGTATAAGGAATATCCTGCGCAAATTCAAGGTCAGATTGGCTTCTTTTTAGTAAGAAGACGTCTGGCCTTTTTTATTTTTATCAAAAAAATTCTAAAGGAGATGAACTATTATGGCAAAAATCGGTGTTTTTGATTCTGGTGTCGGAGGGATAACTGTATTAAAAGAGATTATTAAAAATCTCCCTGGGGAAGAGATTATATATTATGGTGATAATAAATATGCACCCTATGGAAATAGAACCGTAGAAAATATAAGAGAACTTTGTTTGAATATAGGTGAGTTCTTGGTTAAAAGCAAAGTTGATGCCATCGTTATCGCATGCAACACGGCCACTGCCGCATCGATTGATATACTTAAGGAGAGGTTTCCATTTATTCCTATCCTAGGGGTCATTGAGGCAGGTGCAAGGGTGGCTGAAGAAACAACAGCAAGCAGGTGCACCGGGATTCTAGCAACCCCTGCGACAGTGGCTATGGGTGCTTATCCTAGAGCGATACAGTCAATTGATTCATCCCTGTCGGTTATTCAAAGAGGTTGTCCTGAATTTTGCCCTATGATAGAAGATGGCTGGGAGGATACTTTAGAAAATGAGGAAATTGTTAAGGGTCACCTAAGTCATATACCTGAACAAGCAGATACTCTGGTATTGGGTTGTACCCACTACCCTATAATTAAGAATATTATCGCACGATTCTTTAAGGGGAGAATTGTGGATCCCGCAGAAGAAACTGCCATCTCTCTTAGAAAAGAGCTTCTTTTAAACTCAATAAAAATAAATGAGAGCGGTAAAGGCCATACAGAGTTTTATGTAAGTGGGGATACTGAAAAATTTCAAAAAGTTGCAGAGAGTTTTTTGGGGCAAAAAATAGAAAAAATATATCAAATAGATTTAAGTGCGATAAATTTAAGTGTGATAAATTTAAATGCGAGTTAAGTACTAAAGGAATTTTGACCTCTAAGGAAGCAATCTCCTTAGGAACAAAAAATGTGGCTTCAGCACTGAACCTTTCCGGTAGAGGGGTAATAGAAAAAGGGAGTTTTGCAGATCTGCTTTTGCTGAAAGAAGATTTGAATATTTACTCTGTAATAGCCAATGGTAAATTTATGATAGATCAAAATGAAGTTATTGTAAAAGGTACCTACGAGTAGGTAAAGGCTTTTTGAAATAGTTTATACTTAGAATATGAAAAATCAATATATACTAATGGAGATCCTAAAATAGGATCTCTTTTTTTCTACATTTGCTGCAAGAGACATTACACAGTTTTTTCAAATCTTTAGGTCTTTCTTAGGTTAAAATATAACTTTGTTTTTACATTTTTTTATTATAATATATAGAAAAAGTGTTCTCTTAAACTATTAAAACTGTATTTACAATATATGGAGGTGGCAAAATGAAGTTTGTTTATTATCTTGAAAAGAATGAAAAAAAAATAGGTGTTTTAAAGAACTCCGGTGCAATAGTAGATATAAGGCCTTTCTATTCTTCAAAAGGGCTCGATATACCAAAGGACATGAATGATATTATTGATAGCTGGATGGATCCATTTTTAAATGAACTCCGAAGCTTTGTTAATTCGGCTGAATCCTATTCTGACATTGAAAGTATAAAAATACTTGCCCCTATAGAGTATCCCAAAAGAAATATTCTATGCCTTGGAAAAAATTACTTAGATCATGCCAAAGAAATAGTCGGTCTTAGCGGTTCTGAAGACAGTATCCCAAAATTTCCCATATATTTTTCAAAAATTGCAAGTCCTGCAATAGGAGACGGGGATATTATCCAGAGTCATAAAGAGATCACAGAGATGGTCGACTATGAAGTGGAACTAGGTGTAATTATAGGAAAAGACGGTATAAATATAAAGCCTGAAGAAGCGGAAGATTACATATTCGGATACACAATCGTAAATGATGTTTCAGCAAGAAATATACAGAGAAAACACGGACAGTGGTTCAAAGGGAAATGCCTTGAGACTTTCTGCCCTATGGGACCTGTGATAGTTCATAAAAGTGATATTCCCTTTCCTGTGGAACTAAATATAATGTGCAGCGTAAATGACGAACTTCGTCAAAATTCAAATACAAAAATGCTGATTTTTGACATACCCACAATCATAAGTGATCTTTCAAAAGGAATGTATCTCCGTAAGGGAGATATAATTATTACAGGGACTCCCTCAGGTGTAGGGCTAGGTTTCAAACCCTTCAAGTTTTTGAAGTCAGGGGATAAGGTTGTCTGTGAAATTGAAAAAATCGGCACTCTTACCAATATTGTTAAATAAAAGAGGGATCTCTATGAATATAAGATATGCAAGTATAGAGGATATGAGCAAAATTAAATCTTTATACAGTGAAGTTGCAAAAACAGAAGGTGGGATAGCTCGGTTTCAGTACGAAATAACAGAGAGCTACATTTTAGAATTTATAAAAAATTCTGTAGAGTCTGGTGTTATTTTGGTTGCAGAAAATGAGAGCAGGGATATTATAGGGGAAATACACACCTATCGTTCAGGTCTTCGGGTTTTTGACCATGTTTTCACAAATCTTACCATAGCAGTCTCTCCAAACCATGAGAACAAAGGGAAAAAATTATTTTTCACTCTTCTTGAAATTGTAGAAAAAAATAAAGATATTTTGAGAGTTGGAAAAAAATTATTTTTCACTCTTCTTGAAATTGTAGAAAAAAATAAAGATATTTTGAGAGTTGAACTTATAGCGAGAGAAAGCAACAAAAAAGCCATTGATTTTTATAAAAAACTTGGATTTGAGATTGAAGGGGCATTAAGGAATAAGATAAAAAATTCAAATGGAAAAATGGAAAGCGATATCATTATGGGATGGATAAAAAAATAGAAAAAATGGCGGACAGCAGCCGCCATTTTTTTAGTTCACCAAACTCTCAAACTCATCCCTCTTAAAAGAGTATTTTGATTTACAAAAGTGACACTCCACCTCCAAAGTTTCCTTTTCAGAGAAAATTTCTTCAAGCTGTTCTTTTCCCAGTGCGACAACTCCTTTATAAAATCTGTCTCTACTGCAATTACAACTGTATTGTGTCTCTATTTCCTCGTAGATCTCATAATCCTCTACAAGTTTTTCACCCTTATCATCTTCCATGTCCTCGTATAAAAGTTTAGCTATTCTTTCTAGGCTCATTCCTCCATCAAAAAGCTCTGTTACAGATCTTATAGCACCGATCTTTGCCTCAAGCTTATCTATAAACTGTTCTTCAGAATCAGGCAAAAGTTGGATCATGTAGCCTCCGGCATTTTTTATAGATAGATCGTCATTGATCGAAACTCCGAGAGCCAGAACTGTTGGTGTTTGCTCAGAAGTATAATAATAATATGCTATATCTTCTGCTATCTCCCCTGTCTGTATATTTGAAACACCTACATAAGGCTCTTTTAGTCCCATATCTTTTATTACCCTTAGCATACCCTTGCCTATTATTCCCCCTACATCCGGCTGCCCATTGGTTTTCAGAGGCAGTTCGGCTTCCGGATTTGAAAGGTAACCTCTTATTCTTCCCGAAGAATCTGAGGTCACAACCATATGATTCAGAGGCCCGTCTGTATCAGTCCTTAGAGTCATTATGTCGTCCCCCTTAAGACCTGCCCCCATTATTATTCCAGCTGTAAGGAATCTTCCAAAGGCAGCAATTGCAGTAGGGCTGCAGTTATGTATCTCTTGAGCCTTCTGTACAACATCCTTTGAATCTACTATAAAAAATCTAGCATTTTTGCTAGCACCTCTAATAAGTCTGGCCATTTTTAGCTCCTCTCAAAGATAAATTTACAAACTTGATTTTATCATAGATAACATTTTTTTTCAATTCATATGAATATAACTATGTCAAAAAAACTAAAGGAGACTTATTAGGTCCCCTTTAGTATCGCTCATATTGTACAAAATCTTTAAAATAATAATATCTTTCATCACCTAGTATATTTCTGAGTTCTATATTGCTGTTAATTTTAAAATTTCTATTTTGCTCTTTTCTTATTTTTTTAATCTCTTTTTTTGTAAAACCAAAATATAAAAGAGTCTTATCAGAGGCCTCGTTTATATAAAATGAGTTTCTTTCTGGTTTTTCATAAACTATTATTTTTTCAGAAATTTTTTCAAAGGTTCTTGCCCCTATACCCTTTATCCTTCTAAGCTCCTCAATAGTCAAAAATCCACCGGTTATTTCACGATACTCATCTATACCCTCTGCATATTTTAGGCTTATACCGTTTTTCAACATACTGTCCACCGTGGCCTTATTTATATCTAAAGGACCATTTTTATCTTCATAAGAATTTTTTGTTATAGTAAGCTCATACTTTGATTCTTTTCTATTTTTTTTGAGATTTAAGTTTTTATACAGTTTTTCTCCTGCAAAAATACCTAGTATCACCAAGATGAGAAGCAGGAACTTTTTGTTCTCGCTCATCTCCCCTCCCGATAATTTAAAAATTTATTTTTTAAAAAGATCCAGCTTTTTTTTCAGCCTTTCTTTCATCTCTCTTACATAGGTGGCTGGTTCTTTAGGACCTACCAATCTGTCTATGTGGTCTCTCACAGGGGATTCTGCAACTATTTTTTTTGTGATAGCTCCGCCACCCAGACCTATTGTAGACTGGTTTTCTTCTATCATTTCAATATTAAATACAGACTCTTTCCCATCTATTGCGTAACCAAGGTTTTCTCCCCACTGAGTACTGTTTTTCAGTCTGTACATATAGTACGGCTTTAGAGATTTTTTACTGGCTAACTCTTCTATGGAACTTTCCACAGCTTCTCTGTCTATCTCCTCTTCCTGGTGTCCATCTTTAAAAAGTACAGAGGCTTTTTTTAATGCCAACACATGCACCGTCAGGTTTTCCATCTGATATTTTTCAAGCTCTTTTATGGTATTGAGTATTTCTTTGGTTCCCTCTCCTGGGAGACCTATAATCAGATCCATATTTATGATAAATCCCATATTCTTTGCGATGTCATACATCTCGTCAAACTTATCTCTAGAAAATGTCCTGTTGAGATTTTTAAGTGTTTTTTCATTGAAGGTCTGAGGGTTCAGACTCACTCTGTCTACACCGTAAGTCTTCATTATCTCCAGTTTTTTCCTTGTAAGAGTGTCCACTCTCCCAGCTTCAAAAGTAAATTCCTTTATAGAGGATAGATCTACATTGTTGTTGACAGATGCCAGTACCCTTTCCATATCACTTTCTGTCAGTATGCTAGGTGTACCTCCACCTATGTAGATTGAGCCAAGTTTATAGCCATTTTTCTTTAGATGCTCCCCAGTTAGTCTTATCTCCTCTACCAGGGTATCTACAAAGGCTCCGTAGTGCCTGCCCACTCCGCTGTTTATCTCGTACGAGGCAAAGGAGCAGTATCTGCACTTTGTAGGGCAGAAGGGTATTCCTATATACATATTTATGTAGTCCCTGTCTAAATATTCCATTTCTTTTTTTACAACCTCTATTATGAGGGCGCTCTTTTTTTCAGACACCATAAAAAGCCCCTCTAAGATATCCTTTATCTCTGGATAATCATAATCTAGAGCCAGCAGTCTTCTTACAAGCTTTGTGGGTCTTACCCCCTTCAGGCTGCCCCAAGGGTAGTCTTTTCCATAGATATCCAAAATAGCCGTTTTAGCCATGACTATCTTCTGG
The DNA here is from genome assembly GCF_963663625.1 of uncultured Ilyobacter sp. Classification (NCBI taxonomy): domain Bacteria; kingdom Fusobacteriati; phylum Fusobacteriota; class Fusobacteriia; order Fusobacteriales; family Fusobacteriaceae; genus Ilyobacter; species uncultured Ilyobacter sp. Next base: position 1,745,982 of record NZ_OY760437.1, read on the forward strand.
TCATCTATCTTGTCTATATGATTTTTGTAGATAAACTCTTTTTTTACCCCATTGGTCTCTATGAGAAGGATTATATTCTCACCCTCCTCTATAGTCCTAATTTTTATATCTCTGCCCCTAGCCTCAGGAACCAGTATCCTCAGAAACTCATCCATACTGTTTTCTGTAATATCAAAATCTGTATCTAAAATCAAAATCTAACCTCCGGTTTCTATTTCACAAGCTTTATCATATCAAACATAGGAAGCATTACTGCCAAAACTATACTTCCCACGACTATTCCCATAAAAACTATGAGGATAGGCTCGATAATCGAAGTCAGCCCTTTTATATCATTTTCCAGTTCATTGTCATAGTGGTCGGATATTTTTAACAGCATTTTGTCCAGTTCACCAGTATTTTCACCAACAGCAACCATCCTCGAAACCATAGCCGGAAAATATTCGCTTTCTTCTAGCTCCTTAGAAACCCTTCCGCCTTCACTTACAACCACCTTCATTTTGTCTACTACCTCTTCTACCACTGCATTTTCTATACTCTCTTTTAAAATATCAAGAGCATGGAGCATAGGGACAGAACTCTTCATGAGAGCTCCGAAAGTTCTTGTAAATCTAGACACAACTGATTTTTTCATAAGACTTCCAAATATAGGGGCTTTTAATTTATAACCGTCTATTGTATGCCTTCCGTCAGGAGTGGTGTACCACAGCCTTATCAGTGCTATGACAAATGCTATACCTCCTAGCATGAGGTACCATTTAGTTTTCATAAAAACAGATAGATTTAAGAGAATTCTTGTGGGAAAAGGAAGACTCACCCCTGAATTTTCAAATACTGACACAAAGCTAGGAAGTACAACCACAAGCAAAAAAACAGATACTGCAAGGGCAACTACAAACATTACACAGGGATAAATAACTGCAGATTTAACCTTTGACCTGTTTTTATAGTTCACATCCAAATATTTTGCCAGATCTAAAAGTATACTATCTAGCTGTCCCGAAACCTCTCCCGACTTTACAAGTCCCGTATATATTTTTTTAAATACCTTAGGATGCTTTGAAAGAGCCTCAGAAAAACTTTCTCCACCTTTGATATCCTCTATAACAGTTGAAATAGCATTTTTTAAAATACCTCCCTTCAGCTGTCTGACCTCTATCTCAAGTGCAGAAACGATTGATATTCCGGCCTCTATAAGGGTAGACAACTCAGTGGTAAACTGAGTCATCTCTTTTATTTTCACTTTTTTGAAGGGTGCTAATATGTCCCCTCCGAGAACCGTATCTTGACTTTGGACACTTATTAAAAAATGACCCAGGTTATCTAAACCTATATTAAGTTCAGATTCATTAGCCGCTTCCATCTCACCGTCAATGAGGTGTCCATTTTTATCCCTGGCTCTATACTTATACTTTGGCACAATTCATCACCTATAGGTCATTCTTATTTTTTTTGACACTGGATCTTTTTTCAAATTCCTGTGTGCTTATTTTCCCTTGCTTAAGAAGCTTTTCCAAAAAAGCATCCATACTGATCATCCCATGTCTCATACCAGTTTCTATCATTGATGGTATCTGATATGTTTTATTTTCCCTTATCAGGTTTCCTATGGCAGGGGTCCCTATCATTATTTCACATGCAACTTTTCTCTTTCGGTCAGTAGATGGAACTAGCTGTTGTGCCAGTACCGCTCTAAGCGATGTAGAGAGCTGTATTCTTATCTGAGACTGCTGGTCCATAGGAAATACATCTATTATCCTGTCTATTGTTTTTGCTGCACTGTTTGTATGAAGAGTACCAAAAACCAGATGTCCCGTTTCTGCAGCTGTGAGTGCTGCTGTTATCGTCTCAAGGTCCCTCATCTCTCCTATAAGTATTACATCTGGGTCCTGTCTCAGGGCGTACTTGAGTGCGGTAGAAAAACTTTCTGTATCGGATTTTAATTCTCTCTGTTCTACCAGGCACCTTTTGTGTGTATGAAGATACTCGATAGGATCCTCTACAGTTATTATATGATGAGCTTTATCCTTGTTTATTTTATCTATGAGAGAGGCTAGGGTGGTAGATTTACCACTTCCAGTGGGACCTGTTACCAATATCAGTCCATTTTCATATTCCGTAAAACTTTTCACCACATCAGGAAGACCTAATTTTGAAAAATCAGGTATCTCTGTACTTAGTGATCTTATAGATACACCGATGGTTCCTCTTTGTACATGGAGATTTACTCTGTACCTTCCCAATCCCGATATACCGAATGAAAAATCTAGCTCTTTATTTTTTTCAAAACTTTTTTCCTGATCCTCATTCAATATAGAGTATGCAAGTTCTTTTACAGCCAAGGGAATTAACTTTTCCTCGCAGCCAGGCATATCTTCCAAAACTCCGTGAATTCTGAATGTAGGCGGTTTACCTGCCACAAGATGGATATCCGATGCCTCCGCTTCCTTTGCTGCAAGAAGAATATCTGTTATGTTCATAATTTCTCCCCCCTTATAAAAATTAAACAAGGAATTTTATTCCTTGTTTAAAAAATACTGATCAATACTAGGATTCCCAGTACAATTCTGTATACACCAAATATCTTAAAATCCCTGCTTTTTATATAGGACATAAACCATTTTATAACAATATACGCTACTACAAAAGAGACAAGAGTTCCTACAGCCGTAAATTTCCACTCTTCCAGAGAAAAGTTCAGACCATTTTTCATAACCTTAAGTAGGGTGGCTCCTGCCATTATAGGAATGGCCAGAAAGAAAGAATACTCCGCTGCCACTCCCCTAGAAAGCCCCAGGAGTATCCCTCCTATTATAGTTACTCCTGACCTCGAAGTTCCAGGTATCATCGCCAGACACTGAAATCCACCTATAAAAAAAGCGGTTTTATAAGTCAACTTTCTTATATCCTCTATACAGTTTGTCTTTTCAAAATTCTTTTCCTTCATGAAAATAAATCCATATAAAATGAGCATCACTGATACGATTATCACATTCCCAAAGAAATATTCGGATATATAATCATCTAGAAGGATTCCCACTACTGCTGCCGGGAGAACTCCCACAATTATTTTACTCCAGAGAGTAATTTTCTCTTTTATCTCTTTTCTATCTTTTACAAAAGGACTTATATCATTCCAAAATATCAATACAACTGCAAGTATGGCACCTAGTTGCACAACAATCAGAAAAGTATCCATAAACTCTTTAGATAGTTGGGAACTATTTATAAACTGTTCAACGAGAATCATATGCCCGGTACTGCTAACAGGTATAAACTCTGTCAACCCCTCCACAATTCCAAGTATAATTACAACCAATAATGCATTCAAATTATTTTATCCCCCTATAGATATGAGTCTTCTTTCACCAGGTAGTTTTGTATGTAATCCTTGACTCCCTCTTCAAGGGTGTGAAATTTCTCTGTATAACCGGCTTTTTTCAGCTTCTCCATCTCAGCCTGGGTAAAATACTGGTATCGCCCTCTTAGATCCTCAGGCATAGGTATGAATTCTATTACATCCTCACCCTTTATATCATAATTATCTTCCATCGCCCTCACTGCATTCAATGCCAGCTCATAAAAACTTCTAGCCTTCCCAGTTCCTAAGTTATAGACACCAGATTCTGTTTCATTGTCCAAAAAGAATTTTATTACATTTACCACGTCTTTTATATACACAAAGTCTCTCAGTTGCCATCCGTCTTCATATCCATCTTTATAAGACTTGAAAAGCTTCACTATACCATTTTCTTTATACTGATTGTGGGCATGAAAAACCAGTGATGCCATTCTTCCCTTGTGATATTCCTGTGGTCCGTATACATTAAAGAATTTAAGACCTATCCATTGTTTTGGAGTCTCCTCCTGTTTAAAAACCCAGTCATCAAAATACTTTTTAGAATATCCATACTTATTCAGTGGCATAAGTTTCTTCAACTCTTCTGGAGATACCTCATCATTATATCCTTGCTCCCCTATTCCATAAGTTGCAGCAGAAGATGCATAGATGTATTTTATGTTCCTATTTGTACAAAATTCCCACAATTTCTTTGAAAACTCATAATTGTTTTTCATAAGAAAATCTCCGTCCTGTTCTGTAGTTGCAGAGCAGGCACCCATATGTACTATTGCGGTTATTTTACGTGCATTTTCATAGACAGACAGCCATTCAAAAAGTTCATCTCTGTCTACCCAGTCAGCGTAATCTCTTTTTCTAAGGTTTAACCATTTATCTTCTGTTCTCAATTTATCAGATACGACTATATCATTTATTCCCTCTTCATTGAGCTTCCAAACAAGGGCACTCCCTATAAATCCGGCAGCTCCAGTAACTAGAATCATACCTATCCTCCTGTGTTTTTTATTTCCAGACCGTTATTTTTATTCTATCACTTTTCACCCTATATTTCAATTTTTAAAGATTTTTTAAAGTCTCCCCTATACACCTCTTAGCGTGCTCTATTGAGTTATAAAAACAGGTCGATATTTTATCATTACCCGCTAGCATTGCAGAAAGCCTCTTAGGAGCCTCCTCATTGTAGAGACACAGTATTTTCTTCCCCAAAGATTCTGCAACCCCTATCTCATACCCTACACCTATAGATGGATGGGATACTTCCGCCACCAACAGGTCACACTCTCTGAGCCAGGCGATATCCTGATCATATATGGCAAAATCTGATTTATCTACCTCGACTGTCTCCTCGACATTCTTATGACCCACGTGTTCAGTAAGTACAGTCCCATAATTACCTAAAAAATCTATGAGGTTAGAATAAATTTCCATGTCTTCCCTTCCACCTCTTATTGATCCTGCAAAATATATTTTTATTTTTTTCATATTTTCCTCCCATCGTAATAAATCAAAAGAGCCTCATAAACGTACATCGGCACCTCTCCATCCCCTATATCGATTACATCTCTTTCGTTCCCGTGAAAATCCGACCCACCAGTCCAGAGAAGTCCAGTTTCTTTAGCAAGGTCCATATAATATTTTACATCATTTTTTTCAAATTTACCGTGGTAAGCCTCTAATGCATCTATCCCCTCTTTCTTTAGGCCATTGATTATTTTGAGTAACTGACCTCTGTCTCTTGTTATGAGTTTAGGATGTGCCAGAGATACCAGGCCTCCGTTTTCTTTTATTATTCTCACAGCTCTCTCAGGTGTAAGATTACTCTTAGGGACATAGGCGATCCCGTACTGACCGAGATATCTAGAGAAAGCCTCTTTTTTCGAATAGGCATAACCTTTTTTCATTATTATATTCGCCATATGAGATCTGCTCAGTATATCTCCCTTCGCCTCTTCCTGAAGTTCCTCTAGGCTTATATATATCCCGTTTTTATCCAGTTTTTCCAGCATTTTTATATTTCTGTTTTCCCTTATCTCTCTTAGTTTTCTGATTTCGGATTGGAATTTTTCATCATCACAATTTATAAAATATCCCAAAATATGGACTTCCTTTCCCAACCAGTCACATGAAATTTCAATTCCATTTATAAATTTCATTCCAAGCTCAAGAGCTCTTTTTTTACCCTCTTCCAGACCATCCACAGTATCATGATCAGTTATAGACAAGACCTTAATTCCCTTTTCATAGGCTTTTTCTGCAACTTCTGTAGGAGACAAGGCCCCATCTGAAGCTGTGGTATGCAGATGCATATCTACCATCTCAGCCCTCCTGTTTTTCTTTTATGTATTTTTCCACACATTTTTTGCAGACACAGGCTTCCCCTCTTTTTTCCTTCGGTATTCTATCTAGAAGTTCTTGCGGCACTTTTACCGTCATGCACCAACAACTGTAAGGATCTGAACCTGTCGCTGTAGCACACCCGTTTTCCCCTCCACAAAGCGGACATATTTCCTTTTTATTTTTCATGAATTACCTCCGTAACTTAAAGCTTTCTCCTTATTATAATTCAGCTCAGATTAAATTTCAATTTCAATCAATATCTTCATTATTAAAAACTTCTAAAACTATAAAACTCTATCAACATATCTATGGATGAAGATATGAAAAAACCGGGCTTTTCCCTGCCCGGTCTATACATTAATCTTTCCATTTTTCTAGCTCTGAAAAATATTCCGGATAAGCGATATAAAGCGCCTTTGCGTTTATATTATTTCTCTCTAGATTGGTAATTCTATCTCTTTTGGAAATTTCAACTATTTCCATGAGCCTAGAAGATATCTCTCTGTTATACCAATTCTGCGCCATGAAAAACTCCTCTCTTTTTAAAAAAGAGTTAAAAAGTTTTCTCAGTTTCTTGGTCTCTTTTTCTGTAAGATCTTCCTTCTTTGCATAAGATGATATAAGCTCTTTTTCTTTTCCAGTTGCTACGCTGTTTAAAATATAATTCGAAGGATTTTGTATCCTTAAATTGGCTTCTTTAACCATTTTTTCTGCAAGTCCCTTAGGATCTTTTAGGTTTTCATCCTTTAGCCAAAATTCTCTTTCAAGTTTTTTATTATATTTTTTTAGCAGACTGTTGAATTTCTCTGTGTCCTCTTGGGTTATAGTTTCTTTCTTCGAAAGAGATGTAAGAAAACTGTATTCCTTTTCTTTCATGATTCCCATTTTTCTTAAATAGAATACAGGTTCATCATTTCCATACCAGTCCTCAATAAGAGCCTCGGCTTTCACTGTTTTGCTTATAGTTTTATCCCAATTTTTAACAGCTTCCTTATCCACATTGTATTTTTCTACAAGGTCAGATTTAGGTGCAAAAAGAGAACTGCAAGATACCATCACAAGCAATATCGGTAAAAATAATAGTTTTTTCATGCCTTCCTAGCCTCCATAGTAGTTATTATACTCTTCCACAACATTTTTTGTACTTTTTTCCGCTCCCACAAGGACAAAGGTCATTTCTACCAACTTTGTTAGACTGTCTCTGATTTTCTGTCTCTCCTGCCGGAGTATCACCTGCGCTATATTTTATATTTTTAGGAGCTTCTTTCCTTTTCATCTCGAGCTCCTCCTCTTCATCTCTTATTCTTATCTTAAACAAGAATGAAGTGGTTTCCTCGTCAATTGTCTTTAGCATCTGGTGATAAAGTTCCCCTGAGAGTAGCTTGTACTCTACGATAGGATCTTTTTGACCATAAGATCTTAGGTATATCCCTTCTCTAAGAGAATCTAGAGTTTTTAGGTTTTCTCTCCATCTAGAATCCACAACTTCAAAAAGCATGTATTTTTCTAGCTTTCTCATCATATCGCTTCCAAAAATACTTTCTCTTTCATTATATTTTTCCATGACTTCATTATAGATTTTTTCACTGTAAGACTCAACGGTGAAAGCCTTATACTCTTCCAAATTCTCAATCTTGTACTCATAAAGGTCATTTATTCTCTCTACAAATCCATTTATATCCCAGTCTTCTTTATATTCCCCTACAAGCTTCTCCGTTGCAAGGGCATAGATAGTCCTTTTTAGCATCCCAGCAATACTGAGTTTCAGATCATCCTTAGCCAGTGCATCATTTCTACTTTTGTATATAGCTTCCCTCTGCTTGTTCATTACATCGTCAAACTCAAGAAGGGACTTTCTTATTCCAAAGTTTCTAGACTCAACTTTTTTCTGTGCATTTGCTATCGCTTTACTTATCATGTTATGAGTTATAGGTTCTCCCTCTGGAAGACCTAATTTTTCCATCATAGCCTTTACTCTGTCAGAACCAAAGAGTCTCATGAGATCATCTTCTAGGGACAGGTAAAATTCAGAAGCACCAGGGTCTCCCTGTCTCCCGGATCTTCCTCTAAGCTGATTGTCTATTCTTCTAGATTCATGCCTTTCAGTTCCAAGTATAAAGAGTCCTCCAGCTTCGAGAACTTTTTGTTTCTCATTTTCACACTGAATTTTATATTGTTTCAAAACTTCTGCGTACCTTTCATCATCTCTTGAAGGTACCTCCTCAAGGGCCATAAATTCAGGATTACCTCCTAGCATTATATCGGTACCTCTACCTGCCATATTAGTGGCTATTGTCACGGATCCGTATCTTCCTGCCTGAGCTACTATTTCAGCCTCTTTTGCGTGGAATTTGGCATTTAAGACATTGTGAGGTATTCCTCTTTTCTGAAGGTGACTAGATAACATTTCCGAACTAGATATTGAAATTGTACCTACGAGCACAGGCTGTCCCTTTTTATGAAGTTCCTCTATCTTATCAAAAATTGCATTTACTTTTTCTGCGTGAGTTTTATATACAAGGTCTGGATTATCTTTTCTAATAACTGGCTTGTTGGTAGGTATTACAACTACTTCCAATCCATATGTATGCATAAATTCAGATGCTTCAGTCTCTGCAGTACCAGTCATTCCAGAAAGTTTACTGTACATTCTAAAATAATTCTGAAGGGTTATGCTTGCAAGAGTTTGGTTTTCTCCCGCTATAGTCACGCCCTCTTTCGCTTCTAGAGCCTGATGAAGACCATCTGAATATCTTCTTCCCTCCATAGCCCTTCCAGTGAATTCATCTATTATTATTACTTCTCCCTCTCTCACGAGGTAGTCTCTGTCTCTTTTGAAAAGTTCCTTACTCCTGAGCGCTTGATTCATATAATGTGTCAGCTCTACATTTTCAGGAGAGTAAAGATTATCTATTTTCATAATCTCTTCTATTCTCTTTATTCCCTTTTCTGTCAGAGTTATATTGTGTGATTTTTCATCAACTTCATAATCTCCCCATTTTTCATCTGGGATATTCATCTCTTTCTTTTTCTTAGGGTCCTTTATTGTCTCTGTTTCGTAGCTTCTTACTAGCATCTGAGAGACTTGATAAAATATCTTGTACCATTTTGCCGTATCTTCAGCAGGCCCCGATATTATAAGAGGAGTTCTAGCCTCATCTATTAGTATCGAATCTACCTCATCTACTATACAGAAATTAAGCTTCCTCTGTACTTTGTCCTCTAGTCTGCTGACCATATTATCTCTCAGATAGTCAAATCCAAACTCTGAATTTGTACCATAAACAATATCACACTGGTAGGCTGCCTTTCTATCTAGGACAGGCATACTATTAACTATAACCCCTGAAGTAAGACCTAAAAATTCATAGATTCTTCCCATTAACTCTCTGTCTCTTTTTGCCAGATAATCATTTACTGTTACCAAATGTACATTATCCACAAGTGCATTTAGATAAACAGGACAAGTAGCCACAAGGGTCTTACCTTCTCCAGTTTTCATCTCAGTTATTTTCCCCTCATGAAGAACTACTCCACCTATAAGCTGTACATCATAATGTCTCATACCAAGAACTCTCTTAGATGTTTCTCTTACTACTGCAAAAGCTTCTACCAAAAGGTCATCAAGGGTTTCTCCCTTTGACAGTCTCTCTCTGAATTCTACAGTTTTACCTTTTAACTCTTCGTCAGAAAAACCTTCAAACTGAAGTTCCAGCTTGTTAATTTCATCAACTATTTTCATTATTCTTTTAATTTCTCTGTCATTTTTCGTTCCAAATACTTTTTTCATTAGTGAACCAATCATTATAGCTTACCTCTTTCCATAAGTAGTATAATCTAACCCATTATTATGTTATCACAAAGATATACTCAAGTCAACAAAACCCAACTTCTTCATCTTATTTTGACTCTAAACTCACATGCTCAAGTTTTTAGACTATCCTTCCACATAAAAAGTTATATATTTTAGTGCAGATATCCTCTATAGACTGCCTTATTCTACAGATGACTTTTTTGACTTCTAAAAAAATTTAGGTTCTTTATTTTTACAGTCATTCCTGACTTTTCTATTATATCTTATTTGAAAAGTTTTTATTCTTTTCATACGGGACCCTTCAGACCAATATAAAATAAAAGTATCTCAGTAAATATTTTACTTAAGCCACTAATTTTAAACTTTAATAACATTATTGAATTTACAAGTTTGATTACTTTTCTCCTATCTTTGCCATCTCCAAAAATTCTTCCTCTGTGAGTATTTTTACTGTTTTTAGCTCCTCTGCTTTCTTGAGTTTACTCCCGGCCTTTTCTCCTGCGATGAGATAGTCTAACTTTTTACTCACTCCTGAAATATTTTCACCTCCCATGGATTCTATATATTCTTTTATTCCATCCCTTGTAAAATTCTCTAATTTTCCTGTTGCAAGAAAAGTTTTCCCTTTAAAGTTATCATTCAAAGTTTCACTTACATCTTCCGTCGCTGTTATTTTAAAATTAACTCCATGGGTTTTAAGTTTTTCTACAATCTCTATGAATTCATTATTTTTGAAGGCTTTACATACACTCTCTGCCACTTTTTTACCAACCCCGTCAATTTCTAGGAGCTCCTCTATACTCATCTGAGCCAGTCTATCTATGCTTTTACTTTCCTTGGCAAGTAACGAGGCCAGAAATTTACCAACATGGGTTATCCCCAAGGCATAAAGTGTCTTTGGATAATCTCTTTTCTTACTTTCTTCTATAGATTTCAATAGGTTTTCTACACTTTTTTCTCCCATTTTTTCCAGTGATTTGAGCTCGTCTCTGTAAAGGTGAAGATCATATATATCAGATACGTCTCTTATCCTTCCAATCTCTATAAATTTTTCCACAATCTTTTTTCCGAGACCGTTTATATTCATCGCATCTCTTGAAACGAAATATTCTATCTGCCCCCTCACCTTGGCCGGACATTTTTCATTGGGGCATTTTAAATCTATGAGACCCTCCTCTTTCCCTAGTTCACTTCCACATTCAGGACACACCGTGGGAGGGATTATCTCCTTTTCGTTTCCTGTTCTGGCTTCCTTTACTACTTTTACTACTTGAGGGATTATCTCTGCTGCCTTTTCTATAAACACCCTATCACCTATTCTGACATCTTTTCTCACTATCTCATCGAAGTTATGCAGGCTAGCACGCTTTACTTTACTTCCCGAAACTTCCACTTCCTCCAACTCTGCAACAGGAGTTACCTTCCCTGTCCTTCCAACCTGCCAGGTAATATTCATCAAGGTTGTCGTTACCTGCTTTGCCGGAAATTTATAAGATATAGCCCATCTAGGGCTCTTTGTAGTAGATCCCAACTCTTCCCACAAATCTACCCTGTTTACCTTTATCACAAGACCGTCAGTTTCATAGTCTAATTTTCCCCTGCTATTTTCCCAGTATTTTATCCTCTCTTCCAATTCCTCTATACTGCTACACACGTCACAAACCCCAGTTGTTTTGAGCCCTACATTTTCTAGGAATTCAACACTTTCAGAATGTTTGTCTATCCCAAGTTTATCGCAATCTGCTAAAAAGTAAAAATAACAGTCTAGATTTCTTTCACTGACTACTTTAGAATCAAGCTGTCTTAGAGTTCCACTGGCAGCATTTCTAGGATTGGCAAAAAGATCCTCCCCACTGTCATATCTTACTTGGTTAAGTTTTTTAAACTCACTTAACGGGAGTACTATCTCCCCTCTTACCTCTATATCTATATTTTCTTTCAGGTACTTAGGAATGGACTTTATCTCCAGGATATTTTCAGTCACATCTTCCCCTACTGCACCGTCTCCTCTCGTTACACCCTTTACCAGCCTACCGTTTTTATAGTGGACGCTTATTGAAACGCCATCGAGCTTCAGCTCTAGAGCATATTCTATAGAATCTTTACCATCAGTTTCTTTCTCCTTCTCTATAATTTTTTTTATCCTCTGATGAAAATCCTCTACATCTTTTATATTGTAAGTGTTCGACAGGCTAAGCATCGGCTTCTTATGCGCTATCTTCTGAAATTTTGTATCACTCAAGCCAGAACCTACATGCTTTGTTGGAGAAAGTTCGTCTTTTATCTCGGGATTTTTTCTTTCTATCTCTTCTAACTCTTTCATAAGTTTATCATACTCTATATCTGACACCAGACTTTCATTTTTCACATAATAATAGTAGTTATATTTATCTATCTTCTCTTTGATTTTTGCGGCTTTTTCCAAAATATTTTCCATCAATCCTCCAATTACAAATAAATCTTTAGTTTCTTTAAAATTCAACCATAAAACTTTAAAAGATTTTACCATAAATAATTTAAGTTATTAAATAATTTTAAAATTTAATTATCCTAAATAAATTTTTGGATAATTTTAAAAAAATTACTTCAGAATTTGAGCTGGGTCTACCAAAATTATATTCAAAAAGAGCCCTCATAAAAATGCAAAATAAACTCACATTTTTACGAAAGCTCTTGAGTAAGATGGTAATACAGCGATTAAATCACGGTTTTTTCTACCTTCTAGCACTTCCTCTTTCATTTTCTATCTTAAATAATTGTCTAAATTGTTGATGAAATAATATTATTAAAAAAAACACCTGAAAAGCTGAAAAAAATACCCGTCGTTCGTTTTCGAATGATGTTTCAAAAAAAATATAACTATAAAAGTTAATGTTAATATCTTCAGTGTATCTCCTTAATTGCCTTCTCAAACTTTGCGAGAGTAGGAAGTATTAAAGAGGTGTTTTGCATTTAAATCTAAAAATCAGCTTTCCTATTTTGTTCTCGATATTTCGAATATTATTTTGACTATAAAGTTTAAAGTATCAATAAATCATTGATACTTTAAATATTCACATTTTATTATGCTTGATATTTTTATGATAACTTTTTTCATAAAAGTTCATATAAAAGCCTTAATCATTTTATCTAAAATAAATTTTAATTCTTCAACTTTTTCATCAGATAGATTTGAAGTTGCCTTTTTTAAAAAAGCTTCGCTTATCTCATTGAAATCTTTCTTGTATCTAAGACCCTCTTCAGTGATCTCAATATAGACATTCCTCTTATCTGTACAGCAATTGATTTTTTTGATAAGCTTTTGATCTGAATATTTAGATGTGATATCACAAAGTGTGGATTTTGATTTTCTCCATATCCGCGCCAACTCTTTGAATTCTATTTTTTCACCTTTGGAAAAAAGAATCATAAAAAGCCCCGCGTGTTTTCTCTGTATAGGGATTTTTCTTCTTCTAAGCTCTTTTTCAAGATACTCTCCAAATTCCTCACTTATATATCTAATAATTGATATTGCACAAGTTTCCCCTATGACAGAATTTTTAATATCCATGAAATCACCGCCAATCAACTAACTTAACTACACAGTGATTGTATTCGTTTCCGAATGAAATGTCAACAGTTTTAAAAAACTTTTTTAACCCTGTTCAAATCCAACATTTTAAGGCTTTTAAGTTAATTATTTTTTATTTTAACAACTTTGGCAACTTATTTAAAAAACCTGTTATTTAATAACATTATAAAAATATAATATTCATAATATAAACGTCATTTGCTGTTTACATATAACTTTAGAAGTGTATAATTATTTTGCTTTACAACATATAATTACAAATAGGGATGTAATAATAAAGAAGGGCTCTCAAAGTCTCTACTTTTTTAGCAATCAGAATTTTTTCATTTGATTTTTTTATAACTCTGAAAGTTCTAAAATTATACATATTTTCAACTTGTTGATTTTATGAATTAATGATAAAATCTCATACGGAATATTAAAAATCAAGGGAGGACTTAAAAAAATGGATTCTGTTTTAGTTTTTGGACATAAAAATCCGGATACCGACTCTATATGTTCGGCCATCGCCTATGCCGAACTTAAAAATAAACTTGGTCAGAAATCTCAGGCTGTAAGACTTGGAGCACTAAGTAAAGAGACTGAATTTGTGTTAAACCACTTTAGCCTAGAGGCCCCTGAGCTTATAGACACAGTTAGGCCGCAAATTTCTGACCTTACTCATCTAGAAAAAGAGGTTATCTATGTAAATGACTCTTTAAAATCTGCCTTAGACCTCATGATAAAGGAAAATTTCTCAAGTCTTCCTGTGGTGAATGAAGAAAGAAGACTTGTGGGGATGATACATGTATCTGATATAGCAAATACATATTTGGAGTTGGATCATTCAGACCTTTTCGACAACTACACCACCCTCTATGAAAATCTGAAGGATATTCTAAAAGGGGAGATAGTTAGCGGAAATTATCCCTCTGGAATTATCACAGGAAAGCTTAAGGCAGCCTCTGAGATTGATTCGGTAACGGACGGAGATATTGTAGTTACTACTACGCTGATTGAGGGAGCTGTGGAAAGGTATATCGCTGCTGGAGCCAGGGTAATAATAATCTGTGCAAATGAAAATGATGTTATATCTCCAAGAAAAGATGTAAATTGTGCTATAATGAGAGTTAATAAGAGTCTTTTCAAGACTTTCAGACTTATAACACAGTCTGTATCCATATCCTCTATAATGCCACATAACAAGAAATTTTATCAATTTAAAGAAGATGATTTCCTGCATGAGATAAAAGATATGATGAAAGAAGCAGACCAGACAAACTTCCCGGTTGTTGATAGAGAAGGTAAAATTTATGGTACTATCAGATCAAAAAACCTTATTAATTTCACGAGAAAGAAAGTAGTTCTTGTGGACCATAATGAAAAAAGTCAGTCTGTAGACGGAATTGATGATGCTAGAATATTAGAGGTTGTAGATCATCATAAATTCGGAAATTTTGAAACCAATGAACCTCTTCTTATAAGAGCCGAAACAGTGGGATGTTCTTCTACTATTATTTTTAACCTCTATAAAGAAGAGGGGATCTCTCCTTCTAGAGAGTCTGCCGGGATTATGCTTAGTGCCATACTCTCAGACACTCTTCTTTTCAAATCTCCTACGTGTACTGAAAAGGATGTAAAAGCTGCTAAGGAGCTCGCTGAAATCCTAGACTTCGACTATAAGAAATACGGAATGGATATGCTCATAGCCGGAACTTCTCTCGGAGAAAATAGCCCTCTGGAGATAATTACCATGGATATGAAAGAATTTAAAATGTCCGGACTATCTGTAGCTGTAGCTCAGGTAAACACAGTGGATGTCAAGGGAACCCTTGATAAGCAGGAAGATCTTGAAAATGAAATGAAGCAGATGATATCTGAAAATGGATATGATGCATTTATATTGGCTATTACAGATATTATAAATGCAGGTTCACAGGTAATTGCTCTTGGTCATTGGGCATCTCTTGTGGAAAACGGATTTAATACAAAACTTGAGAATAATTCTGCATGGTTAGAGGGAGTAGTTTCGAGAAAAAAACAACTTGTACCTTTCCTAATGGCTGCCAGTCAGTCTATATAAGCTTTAAAAACCGGGATAAATTTCTCGGTTTTTTTATATGTTTTTTACAAAATAGTCTATAAATTTATCACCGTACTCTCTGGACTTAATCACTATTTTTGCATATAAAAATTCTTCACACTGTAACTTCCCCTTATAAATCAAGCACTAGCTGCAATTAGAGTCACAGATTAAATTTTTTAAAATTTCTTTTTTTATTTCTCTATTCAAAAGGATACTGAGAATTATTCGGTACATTTTAGATAAGTAAGTATAGTTAAGGAGGGATTTTATGACAGAAAAAAAAAGAGGGATTTTGAGCAGTGATTTTATGGATGATTTTATGGAAGAGGATGATCCGCTATTCAAACACGGTGGCAAAATACCAGCTTCAAATATCTTAGACAAGGCTGACGCCTATGAGATTGAGGTTGCAGCTCCTGGGCTTAAAAAAGAGTTTTTTAAAGTTACAGTTGAATCTAACAGGCTTGTTGTTCTTGCTGAAATAGACGAGACAGAAAACAAAGATAAAAAATATTATTCCCAGGAGTTTGGACATTCTGCCTTAGAAAGAAGTTTTAATCTCCCTTCAGACGTGGATCAGAAATCCATTTCAAGCTGCTACAATAACGGGGTTCTTTTTATCAGGCTCCCAAAAGAATCTAAACAGGAATCTGCGGAGGATATAATCACCGAAATAAAAATCGATTAAAATATTACTCCTCTAATAAACCTAAAAAAACCAGCCTGGGCTGGTTTTTAATTTTGTCCATATTCTCCAGCTCTTTTGCCGTCTTCATTTTTTTTAGTATCTATGATATAATATGTAGAATTTCGAAAAATAAGGTGATATTATGTTTTTGGTTACCACAAGAGAAGAGATGAATAACCTAGGGTGGGATTCCCTTGACGTAATTTTAGTCTCTGGAGACACATATATTGATTCATCCTATAATGGGACTGCTGTTATAGGTAAGTGGCTTTTAAAGCATGGATTTAAGGTAGGAATTATTGCCCAACCTGACATATCTTCTCCCGATGATATCACTAGGCTAGGTTCTCCGGAACTTTTTTGGGGGGTGTCTGCAGGGTGTGTGGATTCTATGGTCGCAAACTACACAGCCACAAAAAAAAGAAGAAGAAACGATGACTTTACACCTGGAGGAATAAACAACAAAAGACCCGACAGAGCCAGCATCGTATACACCAACCTGATAAAAAGATACTTTAAAGATAATAAAGTTCCAGTAGTTTTGGGTGGGATAGAAGCTAGTCTTCGTAGAATAGTTCATTATGACTTCTGGTCTGATAAACTCAGAAAATCTATTTTATTTAATGCAAAAGCAGATATAATCTCCTATGGAATGGGAGAAAGATCAATGCTTGAACTAGCTCTTGCAATGAAAAGAGGAGAGCCTTGGGAAAATATAAGGGGGATAGCCTATATCTCAAGAGATCCCCGTAAAGGATACCTTGAACTCCCTTCTTTTGAAGAATGTATAGGGGATAAAAAAAAATTTATAACTGCCTTTGAAACTTTTTACCTAAATTGCGATCCTATAACTGCAAAGGGAATATTTCAAAAACAAGATACAAGGTACCTTGTACAGAATCCTCCGTCTATGCCCTTCACTTCAGAAGAGATGGACAATATTTACGGGATGGATTTTGAAAGAGAAGTACACCCTTATTACCGAGTCTTTGGAGAGGTAAGAGCCCTTGATACAATAAAAAACTCCATAACAACTCATAGAGGATGTTATGGAGAATGTAACTTCTGTGCTATTGCAGTCCACCAGGGACGTACCGTTACAGGCAGAAGTGAAGAATCTATAATTTCTGAAGCTAACATTATAATATCTTCACCTAACTTTAAAGGTTATATCTCTGATGTAGGCGGACCCACTGCAAATATGTATGGGATTGAGTGTGAAAAAAAACTTAAGTCTGGTGCATGCAAAGACAAAAAATGTATGTATCCCGAAACTTGTTCTGTACTGAAGCCAGACCACGCTAAGCAGATTTCACTTCTAAAAAAACTAGAGAAACTAGATGGGGTAAAGAGGGTTTTTATTGCCTCTGGTCTAAGGTATGATCTTATCTTAAGTGATGAGAAATGCGGTAATCTTTATCTTAAAGAACTTATAAAAAATCATGTCTCAGGACAACTGAAAATAGCCCCTGAACATACAGAGGATAAAATCCTTTCTCTAATGGGAAAGCAGGGAAAAAATATTCTTAAAGAGTTCAAAGAAAAATTTTATTCTATAAACGATAATTTAGGAAAGAAACAATTCCTAACCTACTACCTTATAGCTGCCCATCCTGGATGCAATGAAAAGGATATGGAAAATCTCAAAAAATTTGCCAGCAGGGAGCTGAATACAAATCCAGAACAGGTTCAGATTTTCACTCCTACCCCCTCTACATACTCTACTCTCATGTATTATACCGAGATAGACCCTTTCACGGGTAAAAAACTTTTTGTAGAGAAAGACACGGGTAAAAAACAAAAACAAAAAGACATTCTTGTTTCAAAAGAAGCTTATAAGAAAACAGACAAAAAAAATATCTCATCTGAAAACAAAGTTAAAAAAAATAAAAATAAAAAATGGAAAAATCGTTAAAACAGTAATGATTAATTTTATAGACGAATATAACAATCCCCTATGGAAGATGATTAAGGAGGGAATATTTTGAAACCAATAGTTGCAATAGTAGGAAGACCAAATGTAGGAAAATCAACGCTTTTTAATAAACTTGTAGGAGACAGAATCGCCATTGTAGATGACCAGCCTGGAGTTACAAGAGACAGACTTTACAGGGAAACCGAGTGGTTAGGAACCGAGTTTGTATTGGTTGACACAGGAGGTCTAGAACCTAGAAACAAAGACTTTATGATGACAAAAATAAAACAACAGGCTGAAGTAGCTATAAACGAAGCTGATGTAATCCTTTTTGTTGTGGACGGAAAAGCAGGAGTTACAGCTTTAGATGAAGAAGTAGCATATATTCTTAGAAAGAAAAATAAACCAGTAATTCTTTGCGTTAACAAAGTAGACAATTTCCAAAGTCAAAGTGATGATGTCTATGACTTCTGGTCTCTCGGCTTTGAATATCTTATGCCTATATCTGCAGAACACAAACTAAACCTAGGTGACATGTTAGATACAATCGTTCAAAATATTAATAAGTTGGAGATACCTGAAGAGGAAGAAGAAGGACTCAAACTTGCCATTATAGGAAAACCAAATGCAGGAAAATCATCTTTGGTTAATCGATTGTCTGGACAAGAGAGAGCGATAGTAAGTGACATAGCTGGTACTACCAGAGATGCTATTGATACTAGCTTTGAATATAATTACAATAAATATGTTCTTATTGATACTGCTGGTATCAGGAGAAAATCTAAAGTTGAAGAAAGTCTTGAATATTACTCGGTACTTAGAGCTATTAAAACAATAAAAAGATCAGATGTATGTCTTCTTATGCTAGATGCTCAAGAAGGAATTACAGACCAAGATAAAAAAATCGCAGGTATTGCATACGACGAAAAGAAACCTATAATTGTTGTAATGAATAAATGGGATGCACTTAAAAAAGAAACAAATACCATGAAAGATATGAAAGAACTTATCCTTTCTGAGCTCCCTTTTCTAAGTTATGCACCGGTGGAGTTTGTTTCTGCTCTTACAGGACAAAGAACTCTGAAATTATTGGATCTTGCAGACACAGTATATGATGAATACACAAAGAGAATCTCAACGGGTATCTTAAATACTGTGCTTAAAGAGGCTCTAATTCTAAATGCTCCGCCTACAAGAAAAGGTAGACTGGTTAAAATAAACTATGCCACACAAATCTCAACTGCGCCTCCAAGATTTGTATTATTCTGTAATTACCCAGACCTCATACACTTCTCTTATATGAGATACCTAGAAAATAAATTTAGAGATGCCTTTGGATTTGAAGGTTCACCTATTGATATTATTTTACAGAAAAAAGGCGAAAATTAGTAAATAATTAAAGACCCAAAACCTTTCTGGCTTTTGGGTCTTTTTTATATAATTTAGGCTATATATTTTTATCAAGCATTTTCACTTTTTCTAAAACCATATATATGAGATGATTTGTAACATTTATGTGGTCATCATCTCCGTACTTCTCCCTGTATATCTTATCAAGAGCCTTGAATTTCTCTCGAGTAAAGTTTCTTTTATTAGAAAGAGCACTGTTAGAACCTATTCCCTTTATTGCTTTCAAAAAATCCATTACATTTTCAAAATTTTCAACAAAAAAATCTTCGTCTGCTGCAAGGACTCTATAATTATTATTAACTATTTCAATAATTTCAGAAAGTTTTACAAATTTTTGAGAGTATTTTAATTCCGGGTCCAAATTATTCAGACTTTCTCTCAACTCGAAATATGTTTTGTTTCCAAATGTAGAAAATGCGATTTTCCCTCCATAGTCCAATATAGAATACAGATGATCAAAAAGTCTACTCTGGTCATCTATCCATTGAAATGTGGCATTTGAAAAAATCAGATCATATTTTTTTGAAGGATTATAATTTTCTACATCATCAACTATAAAGTTAAGATTCGGAGCCTCGCCTAGTTTCTCTCTTGCCGCTTCAACCATTGCGGGAGAAATGTCCAAAAGATCTATTTTAGAGCTCGGGAATCTCTTCATTATTTTTTCAGAAAAAATCCCTGTACCACATCCTACTTCTAGTATGTTATATGCTTTTTTAGATCCATGCACAAAAATTTCTAATTTATCAGCCATATGCCTCTGTACTTCTGCATAGGTGTCATAGGTTTTGGCGCCTCTAGAAAAATTTTGGCTTACTCTTTTCTTATCAATAATAGCCATCTCTTAACCCAACTCCCACATTTTCTTAACATTTTTCATAAATACAAAATCCTCTTCAAAAGTTCTTCCCTTTACTGTCAGGTATCCCCCTACGAGCATTCCATTTGCACCACTCATAAAAGCCATGCCCATAAAATCCTTTAGGATCCCCTCTCTTCCAGCACCTATTTTTATTACTTTATCTTTAAATATTATTCTGTAGATTGCTATAGTTTTTAGTATCTCATCCATAGACAAATGTTCTCTGTCACCTAGAGGGGTACCCTCTATAGGACTCAGTATATTCACAGGTATACCATCTACATTGAGTTCCTTCAGAGTAAAGGCCATATCTATCCTGTCCTCCCAGGTTTCACCCATACCTATTATTCCTCCGCTGCACACTTCCATTCCTATTTTCTTGGCTGCTTTTATCGTAGCTAGCCTGTCATCTATCTTGTGAGTGGTGGCCACTATTTTGTTGTAGGCGTTTATAGAGGTCTGCATATTACTGTGAAATCTAGTCACTCCAGCTTCTTTCAGTTCATTTAGCTCCTCTTCATTTAGAAGACCTATAGAGCAGCATATGTTTGTAGTTATATCCTCTTTTTTAGCCTCCCTTACAAACTCTTTTATACTGTCATATTCCTCTGATCCTTTTTTTATACTTCTTCCACTTGTCACCACACCAAATTTAGTGCTCCCTAGTTGCTCCGCTCTTTTATATTCAGATATTAGAACATCTTTTTCTTTTAAGTCATAAGTGGAAAGATTAGTTTTATAGTGAGCCGACTGAGCACAAAATTTACAATCCTCTTCACACTCACCTGATTTTGCATTGGATATTGTACAGGTGTGAAGGGTATTTCCACAGTATTTTTCTCTTATCTCATTTGCAACAGAAAAGAGTTCCATCAATTTTGATCCCTTTAATTTTGAAAGCTCTATAGCTTCCTCTTTAGTTATCTCTCTATTAATAAA
Source organism: uncultured Ilyobacter sp. (assembly GCF_963663625.1). Classification (NCBI taxonomy): domain Bacteria; kingdom Fusobacteriati; phylum Fusobacteriota; class Fusobacteriia; order Fusobacteriales; family Fusobacteriaceae; genus Ilyobacter; species uncultured Ilyobacter sp. The sequence goes on from NZ_OY760437.1 coordinate 1,766,944, forward strand.
GTCTCTTATTTTCATTTGTGCCTCCTTAAAAGTTTATCTGCCCACAGGGAAATTATAACATAAATATATTATTTTTGCTCTTCAAAAATAAATCCAAAAGATAAAAGAGATGGCTTCAGTCAAAGTCATCTCTCCTTATCTCCTTTAGTTTGTATAACAATTTCTGATGCCTAAACAAAAATCGCAACAAAACCAGTTTTTCGAAAATCCGTATATCCTATTTTTGATAACCTTTTACATAAAGTACATATCCCTTTATAACTTTTTAAATTTCAGAAATTATAAAGTTTTTAGATCTCTCTAGGTGAATCTTATTTATTTCCAAGGCTTTATTTATATCCTTCTCTTTTATGGCATTTACAAGCTCCACATGGTCATCATAGGCCTGTTTTTTCCTGTCAAAATCTTCTATTGCCATCTTCCTGAATCTTCTCAAATAAAGGTTCATATTCTTTATTAGATCCTCTACCCTTGACATTTTTGCAATACTGTAGAGAGTATTGTTGAATTTAGAAAAGAGCTTGAATACATCATCATTATTTTTATTCTCAATCATCATTTTTTTTGTGTCTTTTATTATAAATTCCAATTTTTTTATATCTGTTTGAGAGGATTTTTTTATAACCTCTTCTAGGATTATCCCTTCTAAAGCTATTCTGATCTTATATATCTCTTCTACATCCTCTTTTGTACAATTTTTTACTATTACACCACCCTTACTGTGGGGCTCTACATAGCCTTCTAATTCTAACATTCTTATGGCTTCCCTCAAGGGAGTTCTGCTTATTTGAAATTTCTCAGCATATTCTGTTTCAACGATTTTTTCCTCAGGAGAAATCTCCCCATCTATTATCATTTTTTTCAAAATTTCATATACACGCTCTCTCATAGGCTTGTTTTTTTGTATGATCACGGATCTCTCCTCTCGTTAAAAATAAATATTTTTTATAAATCACAATAACTTATTGTAATTTATCGGTAATATTTTGTCAATTTAAATAAATTCAAAGGAAAAAATCCAAAGTCATATTAAAAAAAAACAAAAATGATTTTTATCTGCATTATCAAAATTTCATTTATATTTTGGACGAATAACTTTCTAAAATAAAATCGCTATCTCCACATTGTAGATAGACTGTATTTAAAATTTTAAATCTTTACAAATTCCTTGGTTGTTTTATTAAGGATTTCACATCCATTTTTTTTCACAACTACATCGTCTTCTATTCTGACTCCTCCAAATCCCTCTATATATATCCCAGGTTCAATGGTGACGACCATGTTCTCCTCAAGAACCAGATTTTCTGCTTTATAGGATAGATAAGGGTATTCATGAATCTCTAGGCCGATTCCGTGACCTAACCCGTGACCGAAATGGTCTCCGTAGCCCTTTTGGTTTATATAGTCTCTTGCTATCTTGTCTAACTCTCTAGTTGTGATTCCAGCTTTAACTGCATCTATGGATTTTTGCTGAGCTTCTTTTACTGTAGTGTATACCTCATAATGTTTTTCAGTAGGATTTTCTCCGAGGTACAATGTTCTTGTCATGTCAGACACATAACCTTTGTAAAAGCATCCAAAATCAAACTTAACAAAGCCCTCTTTCTGGAGTTTTTTCTCACTGGCCACCCCGTGAGGCATAGCAGACCTGTGGTTTGAAGCTATAATCGTATCAAACGATGGTCCCTCTGCACCTAGTTTTTTCATCTCATATTCTAGCTCTGTAGCCAGTCTCTCTTCTGATACTCCTTCTTTTATTAGAGGTTTTATATTTTCAAAGGCTTTATCAGCTATTTTGGCTGCCTCCTTTATAAGTTCTATCTCCTCTTCTGTTTTTATCATTCTAGCCTTCAAAAATCTATCCTCTATACCTGTATACTCAAGGGGTCCAAAGTTCTTTTCAAAACTTTTGTATTGAGCTAATGTCACACTTCCGTCCTCTATAGCCAGTTTCTTTATGCCAGCTTCTTTTATAAGTTCACCGGCTTTTCCAACAGGGTCTCTGTCCTCTCTTATGAGTTGAAATCCTTTTGGGATAACTTCTTTTTTTCCCTGCTCCTCGTATCTGAAGTCCGTAAGAAAATACCTTTTGTCTCCTAAGGCAAGGGCAACACCCGTGGTCCCTGTGAAACCAGTGAAATATCTGACATTTATAATATCTGTAATTAATATTCCCTGAGCTCCAAGTTCGTTCATTATTTTATTCAGTATCATATTTTCTCCCCTCGATCTTTTTTATAATTATACATCTATGACGAAACTATTCAACCATAAATTTAATTTATTATTAAGAATGTGGATAAATAAGACCTATATATAAACCATATGTATAAGATATAAAAAATAAACTTGTTGTATACAGTGTCCAATGTTACTATATATTATATTTATGTAAAATAATTTTATAATTAACTTTGTTTATGTAAAGGATTTGATTTTGTTCCTTTGTATATTATTCAAATAAGTCCCTAATAAAAACTTTTTAATATCAAAAAAATATTTTAAATAATAAATCTAACTGTGTTAGAAAGGAGAGATGTTATGCATAAAATTACACTTATTCCTGGAGATGGAATTGGTCCCGAAGTTACAGGAAGTACTGTTAAAATACTAAAGGCTGCTGGATTTAATGTAGAGTGGGAGATAGTCAATGCCGGTGCAGATGTATTTGAAAAGACAGGAGTTCTTGTCCCAGACGAAGTATTTGAAAGTATAGAAAGAAATAAGGTCGCCCTAAAAGGACCTATAGCCACTCCCATAGGAAAGGGGTTTCGAAGCATAAACGTCCAACTGAGAAAAAAATATGATCTTTATTCAAATATAAGAGAGGTTAAAAATATCCCGGGCGTTAAATCTAAATACGAAAATATTGACCTTGTTATTTTCAGGGAAAATACTGAGGGGCTCTACATAGGTATAGAGGAGATGCAAGATGATGATACTGCTGTGGCAAAAAAAGTAGTCACTAGAAAAGGCTCTATGAGAATTGCAAAGTCAGCCTTTGAATATGCCGTACAACATGGAAAAACAAAGGTTGCCGCTGTCCATAAAGCAAATATTCTAAAGCTTGCTGACGGTCTGTTCTTAGATTGCGTAAGGGAAGTGGCAAAAGATTATCCTAATATAGAGCTTTCAGAAGTTATTGTAGATAATATGTGTATGCAGATGGTTATGAATCCTTCTCAGTTCGAGGTTATTGTAGCACCAAATCTTTACGGAGATCTTCTTTCTGACCTTGCCGCCGGTCTTGTAGGAGGTCTCGGTCTTGTGCCAGGTGCAAATATCGGTAAGGACATCGCTATTTTTGAAGCAGTACACGGAAGTGCTCCTGACATTGCAGGAAAAAATCTTGCTAACCCCATTGCTGTGCTTCTTTGTGCAGTTCATATGATGAAATACTTAGAAGACTTTGACAGAGCCGAGCTAGTCTCTAGGGCTATCATTGAAGTTATGGAAGAGGGGAAACACCTCACGAGGGATATGGGTGGAAAAGCCACTACTACAGAAATTACACAGGCCATCATCGACAAAATAAACCACATAAAATCATTTTCTTCTAGAATCACAAAATAAGCCGATGCTAGGTAAACACATCTGTTTAAACAATTAAAAAAATCTGATTTTTTAAGTCAGGACTTTATCTGAGGAGGATTTTAATGATAAAACTTAGTGATACAGGAGTATACCTTGTAAATGGAAATGAAATAATCCCTGCCGACTCTGGAAAAGACCCCGGTATTACTGCCAGTGAAGCTAGAAAAAATACCATAGCTTATTCCATACTGAAATCTCACAATAAATCTGATAATATGGAAAAACTCAATATAAAATTTGACTGTATGGCCTCCCATGACATAACCTACGTGGGCATTATCCAGACAGCAAGAGCCAGTGGACTTAAGAAATTTCCGATTCCCTATGTTTTAACAAACTGTCACAACAGCCTATGTGCAGTAGGTGGGACCATCAATGAAGATGACCATATGTTCGGCCTGTCTGCAGCCAAAAAATACGGGGGCATCTACGTCCCTGCCCATCAGGCTGTCATCCATCAATATATGAGGGAGGAGATGGCTGGCTGTGGAAAGATGATCTTAGGATCTGATTCTCACACAAGATACGGAGCCCTTGGTACTATGGCGATCGGTGAAGGAGGAGGAGAGCTTGCAAAGCAGCTCCTGAACAAAACCTATGATATCAAATGTCCAGAGGTTGTAGGGGTCTATCTCACAGGAACCCCAAAAAAAGGCATAGGACCTCAAGATATCTCCCTGGCAATAATCGGGGCTGTCTTCAAAAACGGATATGTTAAAAATAAAGTTATGGAATTTGTAGGAGATGGAATCTCTGGATTAGGTGTAGAATTCAGAAATGGTATCGATGTAATGACTACAGAGACTACCTGCCTCTCATCCATATGGGTTACTGATGAAAAGGTAAAGGAATACCTTGCGGCTCATTCACGTATAGGGGACTACAAGGAGTTAAAACCTGGTAACATAGCCTACTATGACAGGATGATTGAGGTAGATTTGTCAGAGATCGAATCTATGATCGCACTTCCCTTCCATCCAAGTAATGTCTACACTATAAAAGATCTCAATGCAAATCTAGAAAAGATTCTCACAAAGGTGGAAAAAGAAGCTTCGGAACAGGGACTTAAAATTGATCTTAAAAGCAAAATTATCGATGGAAAATTTCATGCAGAACAGGGAATTATTGCCGGATGTGCCGGAGGTACATATGATAACCTTGTAGATGTTGCTGACATTCTAGACAGCAAACCAATAAGCAGCCATGACTTTTCACTGAGTATATATCCTTCTAGTCAGCCTACAGCCCTAAACCTTGTAAAAAATGGTTCTACTGCAAAATTTATGGCTGCCGGGGCTATTGTTCGGACTGCATTCTGCGGGCCATGTTTTGGAGCCGGAGATACTCCTGCTAACAATCAGCTGAGTCTCCGTCACACTACCAGAAACTTTCCAAGTCGGGAGGGTTCTAAACCTGGAGAGGGACAGATATCATCTGTTGCTCTAATGGATGCAAGGTCTATAGCAGCTACTGCTATCAATGGAGGTATCCTCACTCCTGCAACAGAGCTGAACATAGAGTATACAAAACCTGAATATAAATTTGATGACACTGTATACAAAAACAGGGTCTATTACGGATATGAACATCCTGTGGACTCGGAACTCACTTTTGGTCCAAACATCGTAGACTGGCCTGCAATGCCAAAACTAACAGACAATCTTCTGCTGAAGGTAACTGCCTTTATAAAAGACCCTGTTACCACCACAGACGAGCTTATCCCTTCTGGGGAGGCATCATCGTTCCGTTCCAATCCTTTGAAACTGGCGGAGTTTACTTTGTCCCGTAGGGTTCCTGAGTATGTTGAAAAATCAAAGGCTGTGCAGGTATTTGAAAAATACAGAGAGAATGGAAATGATCCTACCTCTTCAGATATCAACTTAAAAAAAATTTTTAATAAAATAAAAACCATTCCCGGACTAGAAAATATCGATCCAAAAGCCACTGGGATTGGAAGTACCATTTATGCCAATAAACCAGGGGACGGTTCTGCTCGTGAACAGGCAGCTTCCTGTCAAAAGGTATTGGGAGGATGGGCCAATATTTCCAAGGAATATGCTACCAAGCGTTATCGTTCAAACCTAATTAACTGGGGAATGATTCCATTTACCATAGAGGGTGAGCTTCCTTTTGGAGATGACGACTTTATTTTAATCAGGGATATAAAAAACTCTATTCATAATAAGGTGGAAACTATAAAGGCCTATGTTATAGGGGATTCTGTCAAGGAGTTCGATCTGATACTCTCAGACCTGACAGATGAAGAAAGAGAAACTATCATAGAAGGATGCCTTATCAATTATTATAAAAAATAATAATTTAAATGGATCCAGACAAAATTCTGGATCCATTTTTCTTAAAAAATTATTTTACCTCCACCTACAACAAAATCTTTATAGTATATTACCATGTGTTGTCCTGGAGAGTTTCTTGCATTTTCTTCATCATATATAAAAAATATCCTACCATCTATTTTCTTCAATCTTCCTGAAAGCCCCGTACTTGAAAACCTAGGTCTTCCTAAGAGCTCCATTTTTTCAAGTTTTTCTATATCTGTCAAAAATACAGTGTCAGTCAACTCTACCTCTTTTTTCATAAGCTCTTCAAAATCTCCTAAAATTATCTCATTTTTGTCTGGATCTATCCCAGTTATAAAGCAAACTTTAGGAAGATCTATTCCTAGACCTCTTCTCTGTCCTATGGTATACAGCTGATATCCTTCATGCTGCCCCAGTAAATAACCGTCTTTTGTGATAAAGTTTCCAGTTCTAATTTTTTCTCCGAGGGTTCTTTTAAGAAGTTCTTTATATCCTTTAGGTGCAAAACAGATCCCTTGGCTGTCCTTTTTGTCGTGAACTGGTATCCCAACTTCTTTAGCTATCTCTCTAACTCTTTTTTTTTCTAGTTTTTTCAGAGGGAAGAGCATTCTTTTCAACACCTCTTCTCCGATTCTGTAAAGCATATAAGTTTGATCTTTTGTAGAGTTTTTAGATAGTTTCAGGAGAGATGTCTCCAATTCTTGACTGTAAGTTACATCACAGTAGTGCCCTGTAGATATGTACTCTGCTCCCAGTTTATCTGCGGCTTCTACTAGCTTCTTTATCTTTATCTTCTCATCACATATAACACATGGTGAAGGAGTTATGCCTTTAGAATATTCCCCTACAAAATAATCTATCACCTCTCTCTCAAAGGAATCCACTGCACTTACAACATAATGAGGTATATCAAGCTTGAAACATGCCATTTTTGCATCGTATATATCATCTAGAGAGCAGCAGGTTTTTGTATTTATATTTTCAGAATCTTCATCCCCTAGATGCTTTAGAGTGACCCCTATAACCTGGTATCCCTCTTCCTTCAAAAGGTAAGCCGCCACAGAGGAATCCACTCCTCCGCTCATTCCCACCACTACCTTTCCTTTCAATTTTTCCCTCCCTCTGCATTCACCAATTTTATTTTGCAGGTTTATCTTTGAATGAGATATGTACCTCTCCTATATCAAAGCTTTTTTTAATACCATCTACAGTTACTTCCAGAGTTCCATCCTCTAGGACTCTTCCCCCTATACCTCTTACTACCTTGTCTATTATCTTTATTGTTACAGGCTTATCCAAGAGGTGATTTCTTTCATTTATCTCATTTAGTATTAACTTCCATCCACCACTTAAAAATTTTCCGAAGCAGTTTTTAAACTCCTCTACAACTGTAAATATTAACTCCTCTATATTAAATTCTTTCCCGCTTTCTATTCTCATAGATGTGGCAGAACTGCTTAAATCACCAAACTCTTTATTGTTGACATTTATCCCTATTCCGATTATAAAATTCTCATTTATTTTTTCAACCAAAATTCCAGATATTTTTTTGTCATTTACATATATATCATTTGTCCACTTGAATTTATAATTCAAATTTTTAAATTTTTTAAGTGCCCCAAGGACAGCTACTCCTGTCACCAAAGGAAGTTTCCTGTATTCCTCCATCAAAAGTTCAGCATCCTCTTTCAGCACAAAACTAAAAAGTGCAGCTCCCTCTTTAGAGACCCAGCTATTTCCTCTTCTCCCTCTTCCATCGGTCTGATTTTTAGCAATTGCCAGATCATAATTTTCAAGATTACTCTCTCTTTTCAAAAAACTATTGGTAGAATCTATCTCATCAAACCTAAAAACTCTCATCAAAATACCTCCCTTTCCTTTATAAAATTATATCACAAAGGGGATTTTTTATCTAATCTCTGACTTTAAAAAAGAGTTAGTAGATCACATATCGTTTTGTTGCTTTTATATAAAAAAATGGGAACCTTTATGGCTCCCAATTTCTCTATAAATATCTGAACCAAATATAGATACTCGCAATAAAAAGTGTCTGCAGCGAGATTATCATTCCAAACCTTATAAATTCTACAAAGGATATTTTACATCCGGCCTTTGCAGCTGCAGCCACTGCCACTACATTGGTTGCAGAAGCTAGTATTGTAGCATTCCCTCCTAGGCAAGATCCCAGTGAAAGCGCCCACCAAAATACTTTTACATCTCCTAGCGTCTGAAAAGATGGACTCATTACATGAACTATCTTCGATACAGTCGCTGCATTGGCTACATTCCCGATAACAGATGTGAACAGAGCTGAAACCCACGTGATCAGCATCACTGCAAAATTAAAGTTTCCAGCTGTGAGATGAACTATCTTTTCTCCTAGCATATCTATTAAATGTGTCTCCTCCACACCCTTTATCATGATAAAAAGACCTATGAAGAAAAAAAGTGTATCCCATTCTACATGTTTAAATATATCTTCAGGCTTCTTTTTAGCAAGAATAATAAGTGCCACTGCACCACTTAGTGCTATAATAGCTAGACCTTTATTTATGAAATTATTCATGATGAATCCTGTAATTATGAGCACAAATATTGTTCCAGACTGCTTCAAAAGACTCATGTTTCTCAATGATCTAGAAGCGTCTAGCTCCATTATTCTTGCCTTCAGGTCTCTAGATACCTCCATTTTTCTTCCATAAATAAAATAAACCGTTATCATAAGAGAAATAAAGGCGACTATTGAAACCGGGGCCGTATTCATTATAAATTCATTGAATCCAAGATTTCCCTCATTCCCTATGATAAGTTGAGTCGGATCTCCTATCAGGGTAGCAGATCCACCTATATTTGCAGCCATTATCTCTGTCATTATAAATGGAAAAGGCTTCTGTTTAAGCTGCTCTGCAAGTAATATAGATACCGGAGCCATAAGAAGTATCGTAGTTACATTATCCAAAAACGCAGAACACACTGCGGTAACTACAGATAATAGTACTATCAGGGCAAAGGGTTCACCTCTTACAAGCTGAGCGACCTTGATTGCAAACCACTGAAATACTCCAGTTTCAGATATGAGATGTACAACTATCATCATCCCTATCAATAAAAATATTATCTCAAGCCTGGAAGCCACAGCTTCCAAAGCTTCTTCTTCATTTAGCAATCCAACAAGGGCCATGGCAAGTCCGCCGCCCATGGTAGCTAATACACTAGGAACCTTTTCTGTTATTATCAAAAAAAACACAAATACAAAAATCAATATCCCGACAATCAATTGTAACATTAAATAACCTCCATTAAATGTGAAGAACTTTCTTAATTATGTCTGATCTCTGGATCATTCCAAAATACTTACCGTCTTCTACAACGTAAATTCTTGTCTTTCCCTTGTTTACCATCAAGAAGCAGATTTCCATAATCGGAGTTTTTCTATCTACTGTGAGAACATCCGCTTTCCTATATAATTCCTCTATAGTCGCCGTTTTTTCATTTACCAGATACTCCTCAAAAGGTTCCCCTACAGTAAGAAAATTTAGGTCCTGCATAACCGATATATATTTAGGCATACCAAACTCTATGAGTTCTCTTTCTGTTATCTCTCCTAGAAAACGCCCATTTTCTACCACTGGGAGTCCTGTTCTATCCTCTATTATTAGCCTTTTAGCCACTTCTTCTAGTGTATCACTAGGATGTACCGGCATAAGGTCTGGACTCTGGACATCTTCTGCTATTATTTTTCCATCAATTTCTACCTCAGCATTTTTTATAAAATCAAATAATATGTTGGCACTGGAGCTATTTTTTATCTCCTCTAATATTTTAGGATGTTTTACTGCTATCTTCATGATTCCAGACATTACTTTTAGCATTCTTTTATTTCTAAGAACCTCAGAAACAAGAAGGATTACCATTTTTACGTCATCTTCTTTGTGAAGTGCAGCAACCTGACATTTGACAGGATTTTTAAGCAGACCTATTATAATTATAAAATCGTCTAATCCTTCAATTCTAGCATGAGGGATAGCTATACCCTGACCCATGGCAGTCGAAATTTCATTTTCTCTATCTAATACACCTTTTGTTATCTTATTTTTCATAGAGGCTATTTTTTTATCCTCTTGTGCTGCTTTTTCTATTAGTAGCTTTATAGCATCTTCTTTTGTTTCTACTTCTAAGTCAGTAAAAATAAGTTTCGGATCTAAATAACTGGAAAGCTTCATATAATTTTCCTCCTAATATAATATAAATTCCTCACAATAGTTTGTAATCTTCTATCTAAGTATACTCTTTATTTAATATTTTCCTAGAACCAGATCAATTTATCTAAAAACTAAAATAACTGATTTTTGTTAACTAATATCTAACAAATTTTTTTAAAAAAATATTTTCTTTTTTATTTCAAATTTATTTATACTACTAATATATAATATTGTCAAGAAATTTAACTCCTAAAAAATAAATCTTATTTTTGTTAATGTTTGACCAAATTTATCACCTTATATTCTTTTTTAAAAAAAAAGCCGGAAAATATCCGACTTTGCACTCTTTATATTTATCTTATTTTTGGAAAAATGACCATCCCATAAACAGGGCCGCTGTGTGAACCTATAGCGGCTCCTATTTCAAATCTACCCCTATACTCTGATTTCTTCTGCTTATCTCCTATGGACCTAAGTTGATCAGCACTATCCAGCTCATACTGGGTTCCACCCCATCCTGTATAAAGAATTATCGATCCATTTTTAGATTCATTCTTTATAATCTTTTCCATATATCTCATAGCACCAATGTCTCCGATAGGCTTTTTCTCAGTGCAGACCTCTCCGTTTTCAATTGTCAAAACAGGTTTTATCTGAAAAACATCTCCTATCATAGAAGAGGCCTTTCCTATTCTTCCACCCTTCTCTAAGAAAGAAAGCTCTCTCACTACAAAATACACTTTTATCTTGTTCTGAGCCTCATCTATCCATTCTAGAACCTCGTCAAAGCTATGTCCCTCTTTTATCAGTCTTGCTGACTCTAGAGCCAGATGTCCTAGTCCTAAAGTCACAGATTTAGAGTCTAGGATCGCCACATCTTTTTCTCTTCCTAGCATACCTCTGGCTACTTTTGCAGCCTGCTGAGTTCCACTAAGTTTACTTGAAATATGAATAGATATAATTTTTTTATACCCTTTATTAAAGAGTCTTTCATAAAGATCTTTAAACTCTCCCGGAGATGGCTGTGAAGTTTTCGGAATCACATCTTTCCTCAGTACTTTTTTCCAAAACTCACCCTTGGAAATATCTGCACCATCTTTATAGTATTTATCGCTTTCAAACTTAAGCTTGAGAGGGATTATATCTATGTTCAGGTCACCAATAAACTCTTCATTAAGGTCTGAAGTCGAATCAGTCACAATCGCTATTTCCGGAAGTTCAGGGTCTCTGTTTTCTATATAGATATAATAAGAATAATTATCCTGCATTCCAGGATAGTCTGAATATCTTACGTCCGATACAGGTTTTAACACCCTGTTCCCATCTTCTGTAGAGTCTTTTCCTATTATTGCAAAAACACTCAGGGTCCCCTCTGTTATATAGGTACTATATACATCCTCTATGAGTCTTTCTACCCTGTCTGATTTTTTCGATATTTTTCCGTTTATAAGGGCTATATGATCCCCTTTTTTTATGACCATGTCGTCAGACTTTGTATCCCTGACAGCCCTTGTAATTTCCACTGAGATATTCCTCTTCACACCTTTTACAAGCTCATTCAGCTTCTCTGCCTTGTTTTTCAAGATGTAATGTCCCTCTAGCATAGATTTTGTTTCTATGACAGTTATATCTTTAGAGGATCTCTCGGCTGCTATTTTAGCTGACGAGATTATATTTTTGTTGTTTGGGAGCATTATTATTTTATCAGTCTTTATCTGATCCAATGCCTTCTCTATATCAGAGACACTAGGATTCTGAGTTTGGCCGCCTATCAAAACTGCAGTGGCCCCACTGTTTACAAAAAGTTCTCCTATCTGAAAATTATCTGCTATTGCAAAATAAGCCACTGGACGACTATTTTCATTTTTCAGTATTGTTTTTGCTTTCGCTGAACTCTCTGATTTATACCTTGTGTCATTTGACAGGACCGTTCTATGCTGTATCTTCATATTTTCTATTTTTATGTGATAGAGATCTCCAAGCTTCCCTGCTATCTCTATTACTTTTCCTGGATTATTTGTGTGTATATGAGTCTTGGTTTTTTTTGAGGTCTGGGCACATATCACAGAGTCACCAAAAGTTAAAATCTCAGATTTATACTTCTCCAGATCAAAATCTCCAGATTCTATAATAAATTCTGTACAATATTTAAAATTTATTTCCTCATGAGAAGCCACACTGTGCTCTAACCTTTCACGCCTATTAGATTGTGACTGTACTATCCTCTCCAAATCTTTTAGCATCTCTGGATCAGTTACTGATTTTTCGAAACCTTCCAGAATATAAAACATACCTTTTCCACCAGCATCTACAACTCCGGCTTCCTTAAGTTTTGGGAGAAGGTTCGGAGTCTCATCAACAGCCTGGGCAGCTACATTTTTGAGGTGAGCCAGGAAAAATATAAAGTCATCTTTAGGACCCTTATATTTTTCAGCCTCTTCAGATACTGCCCTTATTACCGTCAGTATCGTACCTTCTACAGGTTCTGTTACTGACTGATATGCCTTTTCTTTTGCCTTCTTAAAAGCCACAACAGCATCATCTACAGTTACATTCTCTGTATGGGATATGCCAGACAAAAATCCCTGTATTATCTGTGATAAAATAGTACCAGAATTCCCTCTAGCTCCTAAAAGGATAGCTTCTGATACAATTTCACAAAACTCTTCCATATCCGGCTCATGATTCAATTTTACCAGTTCATTTTCAACAGATTGGAGGGTCATTGACATATTGGTTCCTGTATCTCCATCTGGAACGGGATACACATTGAGATCATTCAATACATCGGCATATTTTGACAGCCATCTACTAGATGCAATAAAAAGTTTTGTCAGCCTCTGTACATTAAGAACTTTTACTTCAATTTTCATAGTATCTCCTCCACAGCCTCTTTATCTTTTGTTTCTATAGTCATCTAGAATTTTATCCCAGAGCCCATTCTCTCTCAAAATATACTCTACAAACTCTCTTACAGCACCTTTTCCTCCCTTAGAAGAGGCCCTGAAATCAACCATTTGAAGTATATCATTAGAGGAGTCAGAAGGTGCTCCTGACATTCCCACCCTCATTATGGCCGGAATGTCATTTATGTCGTCTCCCATATAGGCTGCTTCCTCATAGGTCAGTCCATTTTTTTTCAGTATTTCATCTAGAACCTTTATCTTATTAGATATCTTTTGATGTATCTCCTCTATACCCAATTCCTGAGCTCTCGTTTTTACTATCTCTGAATTTTTACCTGTTACGATTGCAAACTTCATTCCATACTTTATCCCCTGAGCTATGGACATTCCATCTTTTGCATTAAAAGCCTTTGTCTCTACACCGTTGTTATCTATATACAGCTTACCGTCAGTGAGTGTTCCGTCTACATCAAGTACAATAATTTTTATTTTTTTCGCTTTTTCACGCATTTTTTCTCCTTAAATGTTCAGTATCTTACTAGAAACTTGGAGGCGTTACCACCCATAGGGCTCTGGCTACTCTATCCCCGTTATTTACAAATCTGTGTTTTTGGCTGGATTTAAAATACAGACTGTCTCCCTCATTTAATAAATGAACTGTATCATTTATATATATCTCAAGAACTCCCTCCAATATAAAGATAAACTCTTCACCTGGATGGGTATAATAGTCTCTACCGCTTTCGCCACCTGGATATATCTCATAAAGAATAGGTTCCATATTTTTCTCTATGTCAGAAGAGGTAAGAAGTGATATTTTTGTGCTAGAGTCTATACTCTCTATAAAATGTCTTTCGTCTTTTCTAATTATATCAGTGTTTTTTTTCACTTCATCATCTTCTATAAGGTAGCTGACTCTTACATCAAGGCAGTTAGCTATTTTTTTTAGATTTTCTATAGACGGAGATGCTTTCCCCTGCTCTATTTGAGACAAAAAGCTTGCTGACAAGTCCACCATACCAGCTAAGTCTCTCAAAGATAATCCTTTTTCATTTCTATTTTTCTTTATTCTTTCTCCTAATGACATCAGTACTCCACCCTCTTTTCAAGCATTTTAAGTAATTTAAACAAAGCGGTCATAGATGAATATCTTCTTATTCTTTCTCTATTTCCCTTAAATTCATATTTTTTTATATAATATTCGTCAAAAATACGAACCCCTATATAGACAGTTCCCACCGGTTTATCCTCAGTTCCCCCGTCAGGCCCAGCTATTCCAGTTGTGGCAATAACCACATCCCCTTCCAATCCATCCAACATCTCTTTCGCAGTCTCATGACTTACGGCACCGTGAACTTTTAATGTTTCCGGACTTACACCTAGTCTCTTGACCTTCGAGTCGTTGCTGTAGCATACTATCCCTTCAAAAAACACCTTGGAAACTCCAGACACCTCAACAAGCATTGAAGCTATCTGACCCCCAGTACAAGATTCTGCGAGAGAAATATTATAATCTAGTGTTTTTAGATGAGACACTACACTGTCTTGAATCCTTTTTCCATCCTCACCTATCACATAATGACCTATTTCATTATATATTTTTTCTATTATTTTTTCTACTAGATTTTTTGAGCTCTCCTTTGCCTGAAGCCTCACAACTATCCCGTAATCTTTTACCAGAAATTCATAAAAAATATCTTTCTGATCAAAAAAGTGTTTTATCTTTGTTTCTAGATGAGATTCCGGGATACCCCAGACTATAATATCTTTTATATAGATCTCATCCTTCAGATTGTTCTTCTTTGCATAATAATCCAGGAACTTTGGAAATAGGTTATGTAGCTCTCTTGGTACTCCTGGAAAAGCAGCTACTCCATCTATATATATTCCCGGGGCCATTCCAGCCCCGTTTCTAAAACTCACTGCACCTTCTGGCTTTTCAACCTCTTTTACGTTATTGTCTAAAAGTTCTATCCCTATCTTCTTAAACTTTTCTTTGAGCTCTTTGTATTCTTCCGGGTCTACCACCAGCTTTTTCCCTAGATATCTAGCGATTGCTTCTTTGGTAAGGTCATCCATTGTAGGTCCTAGGCCTCCCGACATTATTACGAGGTCGCTTTGACTTTTCCCAAATTCAATGGCCTTTATTATCTCTTCTATATTATCTCCGACGGTGATTTTAGAGCATATTTCAATGCCGTATTTATTGAGCTCTTCTGCCATAAACAGGCTGTTTGTATCCACTGTCATTCCGTTCAATAGTTCTGTTCCTACCAAAATAATAAATGCTTTCATGCTATTATTCCGCCTTTACTAAAAGAAAATAGTCCAGATACATACCATGATAAAGTTTCCGATTATCCCCGCCAAAAAGTCATCTAAAACTACACCTACCCCGTGCCCAAACATCTGAGACTTATATATGGGCCCTATTTTGGTTATATCTAGTATTCTGAAGATAACAAATCCAATAAAAATTGCAACTATGTTCTGCACTACTCCTACTGGATTTATGAGAAAAAGTGTGGTCAGGAATCCAAGAACCTCGTCTATTACCACATTTTGAGGATCTTTCTCCCTGTATATCTCCCTTTCGCATATATCAGAGACATAGACCGCCACCGCAAAAAAAGTAATCAGGAACATAAAATAAAACGAGTTATATACCATGTTGTTTGGAAAAAATCTTCTGATAAAGGTGAGCCCTATAAATATCGGTATTCCTCCTAGAGTCCCAAAGGTTCCCGGTGCTTTAGGAAGATCCCCTAGACCAAAGCATGTAGCCAGGTTTTTTACTGTCTTTTTCTTCATCTATTCCACTCCTTAGTAAACTCCTCTTTGAAAATTATAAGGATTATACTCTCCTGTTTTAGTTTTTAGTGAATTTAAAATATTCTCTGTTTCTTCTGCTGATTCATTGGTAAATGAAAGTACCAGTTCATCTATCCCAGCATCTGAAATTTCATCTAACTTCGGTATAAGGTTCATCGGACTTTTGAGATACAGTTCACTGTTTCCATTAGAGTTTATTATTACCTCAAACTCATCTCCCTGGTCGTTTTTAAGGATAGTTTCCCCATCTTTAAAAAGCGGTATCTCTACAAACATCCCCTTTAATCTACCGT
Organism: uncultured Ilyobacter sp.; assembly: GCF_963663625.1. NCBI lineage: Bacteria > Fusobacteriati > Fusobacteriota > Fusobacteriia > Fusobacteriales > Fusobacteriaceae > Ilyobacter > uncultured Ilyobacter sp. Next base: position 1,783,089 of record NZ_OY760437.1, read on the forward strand.
ATATCATGAGGCCTTTTTTGATCCCTGTTTCACCTATCTCCTTTATTCTATCTAGATTGAGCTCAGGAGATAGTATCACTGTATCTGTTCCTGGTATTTTCCCAATTTCTTCTAGGGCATAAGTATTTGTTATGTTCATATTCCAATTAACTGACACAGCTCTATTTTTATTTTCAAGAAGCTGGTATAAATTTGATGCCAGTCTGCTTTCTAGGTCTATCGCCCTAAGTTGTGATTCTTTCGCCACATCCAGACCTTTTTCATATATTTTTTTTATACCAAATTTCAGAGCTGCCTCTCTCTGATGAGGATTTGATACTATCACCGAAAAATAAATATCTTTTTTAGAAAATCTGTTGTAATTTATCTTTTTTATATTTTCTGAAGCCCCTCTTCGATAGCTTGATACAAGCTTTTCCCTCAGGCTTTCTGAGGCCTCACGTCTCAGTGTCTTTATGAGGCTAAGAGGCATGAAAGCTTCTCCGTCAAATTCTACTTTAAGTCCCTCTATACAAAAAGTTGTTTCTCCCATCTCTCCTATCCTTGACTCTATCTCTTCAGGAGTCATTGAACGTTTAGTGGCCTTTTCCAGGACCTGATCAGAGTATTTTACGACTGAAATATTTTTCCCTCTGTTGTTTTTGCACATTAGTTTTAGTATTGCTCTCTCTCCAACTTTACCAGAAAAAATCCCAGATATCATTATATTTTTTTTACTATGTTTTATGCCTCTTGATATCTCATCATTCAAATATTTCGAGTAATTTTTATATACGTATTTAACTCCTTGAGGGATCTTTTCCAAAACTACTGTAGACCCTGCACGTGCGGATTTTTGATTCTCAGCCTCACCTTTTACCCTGATCCTGCTGACATATTCTCCGCCGAGTTTTTCATATTCCTTAGACACGTAGGACACACCGTCTCCTAGTGTCAAATCCTCATTTATCCTTATCTCTCTCCCCTCTATACGTCCTATGAACTTCCCAAAATCAGAGGGGTATTTTGAATTTATTATCCCCTCTCTATCTCCGTAGAAATGACCCTTTGAATACCCCCTATTAAATAGGTCCGAGGTCCTTTCATTTCTATCTATCCCATCTACGAGGCCCCTATAGTAGCCTACAGTTTCAAAAACATAATGAGGGCTTTTCATCCTTCCCTCCAATTTAATTGACTCCACACCTATCTCTTTTAGTTTTTTTATCTCTTTCTGTCCCATGAGTTGATCCTTAGGGCTCAAAAAATATCCTCTGCTCCCTTGGGATGTCTCATATTTTTTTCTACACGGCTGAGCACAGAGACCTCTGTTTCCACTCCGTCCGCCTATGAAACTGCTGAGATAGCAGTTTCCAGAATATGATATGCATAGAGCCCCTGAAACAAATACTTCTAGCTCTATCTCTGTATTTTCTTTCACCGACCTTATCTCTTCCAGGGATAGCTCTCTGGATAAAACAACCCTGGAAAAGCCTATATTTTTAAGATAATCTGCCTCTACATGGTTGGATACAGTCATCTGAGTGCTTCCGTGTACGTCTATATCCGGAAAGTTAGTTTTAATAAATCTGAATAGTCCTAGATCCTGGACTATCACCGCATCTAGTCCCCGTTCATAGAGAGCCTTCAGATTTTCATAAAGAGCCTCTATCTCTCTATCCCTCATAACAGTATTCAGAGTAAGAAAAATCTTTACTCCCCTCTCGTGGGCATAATCAATGGCTTCCATATATTCACTCAGAGTGAAGTTTTCGGCATTTCTTCTGGCCCCAAAACCCTTGATACCCATATATATCTCATCGGCCCCTGCCTTTACAGCGGCATAAAATCTCTCCATATTTCCTGCTGGAGCCACTATGTTCATAACTTCTCTCTCCTCTATTTCTGAATATAAAATTACCCCTAATTATATCACAGGAAATTTAATTTTGCAAAACTATGGTAACCTATACTTAACTAAAATTTTAATCTCTTTCTGTGTTTAAATTGATCTTTATAAACATGAATCTGTCTAATAATTTTCCTCACTTCGATATTTCGAAAAAATTTTATCTACTTTTTTCTTAAGCTCTTCAATGGTTCCGTCATTTTTTATGCTTATATCAGATTTTTCTAGTTTTTTCAGCAATGACATCTGACTCTCTATTATATTTTCTGCAATTTCTCTGCTGCTCCCGTCTCTTTCCATGACCCTTTTTATCTGGGTCTCTCTATCTACATATACCAATATTATCTCATCACATAGATTCTCCATCCCAGCTTCAAAAAGAAGTGGTATGTCAAATATTACCGTCTCCCCTGTTCTTATAGTTTTTTTTCTTTCATCCTGAAATTTTGCTATCACAAAGGGATGAACTATTGAGTTCAGTGAATCCACCATTTCTTTTGAGGAAAAAACCAGTTCTCTCAGTTTTGCTCTGTCTAATTTACCATTTTTATCTAACACATTTTTCCCAAATTCACCTGTTATTCTTTCAATTATTTCCTCTGAATTCATGACTTCCCTTGCGACTATGTCAGCATCTACAACTCTTATACCCATCTTACTCAATATCTTAGACACTGTGCTTTTACCAGAAGCTATCCCTCCAGTCAGACCGATAATCATCTACTTCCTCCTAAATATATCTTTACTCTGTATTATAATTTTACCAACCCTCATGCTGTATTCTCTAAGGAAACTCTAGAAAAGCACCCCTAATTCTAGGTGCCTTTTATTATCCCTCTACTCTGTTTCTTCCCCTCTCCTTTGCCTGGTAAAGCATCTTATCTGCTACACCTATCAACTCTTCAATATCTTCGTCATTCTTTGGCACAGTAGAAGCTACCCCTAAGCTGACCGTCACCCTTCCCCCGTGTCTTGATTTCACATGCTCTATTCCCATGTCCTCTATATTTCTCTTTATTTTTTCTGCTACAGTTCTGGCCCCTTCTAAAGCTGTGTCAGGAAGAAAAATTACAAACTCCTCTCCCCCGTAACGGGCTACAATATCCGAAGGTCTTTTACAGGATTTCTCCAATTTTTCAGCTATCCGCCTCAGGCATTCGTCTCCAGCCTGATGTCCATAATGATCGTTGTATAATTTAAATTTATCTATATCTAGCATAATAACCGAAACACTGTTCGTATTTCTCAAAGATTCCCTCCAGATTCTGTCAGACATCTCTTCAAACCCACGTCTGTTGTAGATCCCTGTAAGGCTGTCTTTTAGAGAGAGTACCTTCAGATCTTCCTGCATCTGCCTGATATCTGTTATATCTGATATTGCCCCTATTATTCCCCCTACTTCGCCCTGCTCTGTATAGAAAAGGGTCTTGTCAAATACCACAATTCTGGTATGACCATTTTTATCTACTATCTCATACTCAGCCGTTTGTAGTTTTTTATCCCTAAGAAATTCTAGGTCTTTTTTGGTAGACCACCCTTTTAAATTTTTTCCCCACACCTCTCTATGTAACTTACCTATTATATTTTCTCTTTTCTTCCCTACCATCTCTTCAAAGGCCCTGTTGCAGTTTATATACTTTCCATCCTTATCTTGATAATAAATAGGAAGTGGAACTGTATCCAAAAGAGTCTCTATAAATTTTTCTCTCTTTTCGGCTACCCTTACAGCTTCCTTCAGAGTTGTAATATCCAATATAATCCCTATAATCCCCATTTTATTCCCATGAAGGTCTCTAAATATAGACTTATAAAATTTCACATCCCTTATTTCCCCGTTTGCGCCTACAACTCTTGACTGATATACTTGATCTTCTCCAGATTCTAGAAGTTCATCATCTGCCTTCCTGTATATATCAGCCTTATCCTTAGGTGCTAGCTCATACACAGACTTTCCTGGAAGCTCCTCTTTTTTTACCCCTATATACTCTGCAAAGGCATCATTGCAACCCATGTAGACATGATTTTTATCCTTGTAAAAAACCGGGTTTGGTATAGCATCTATGAGGCTCTGGAGGAAGACAGCCTTTTCTTTTACATTCTTCTCCCTTTCCAAAACCACCTTTCCCATATTCAGAAATCTTTCTGCAAGTTTTTCAGATTCTGATATTCTATACTCTGTCATCACAGGCATATCTCCAGCAGCTACCCTTTCAGAAATGTCTCTCAATTTTTTCATATCTTCTAAAAGTTTATTGATTGCAGAATAAGATATATAAATTATAAGCAGAGTAAATAGACCTATGACAGCAACTATCTGTTTATAAAAACTCCACATAAAAACAAAACTTCTGCCTGCATCTTCTACAATTATGATATCCCATCCTGTACTTTCTATCTTACCGTAATTTTCTATTATATCAGACCTATTCCCTACTTTTATAAAGTCCGATTTCCCACGATTTTTATTTCCAGCTGCAGATATATATTTATATTTGACCTCACTCTTTCTCGCAGAATCCATTCTGTCTACATCATAAAAAATCATATTTCCTTTGCTGTCTAGCACCACCATTTTGCTTCCTGTATTTTTAATATTTTCTTTCAAGGCAATGTTGAGCTCTTCTATATCCACATACCCCACAAAAATATTCTCACCAATTTTTTTGGCAATCATAATTTCTGAAGTACCGTCCAATGGAGACACCATTACTCCCGACCAGTAATAGCCATTCTCCTCTATAGCTGCTTCTACGAATTCAAAGTTGGACATGTCATTCCCTATCTTTACAGCTCCTTCTGAGGAATACCTTACGATCCCGTCCAGATCCAAAATTTGAATTTTTTTAAGAAGTTTGTAGTTTTCTTTAAAGGTACTGAGATAATCATTTTTTCTGAGATCAGTTATATACCCTTTTGAAATAACTTCTCCTATCTGTTTTATTTCCTCTTCACAATGACTCACAAAATGATTCACAATATTTATTACTGCATTATTCCTTTCCACTATCCTTTCCTTTATACTATTTGCAGAGAATAGTATAGAAGCGCAGGTTATTATATACATGGGAAGAATCACAATGAGAACGATTCTATAAAATAAAAACTCTTTTAAAGCTTTTTTCTTCATTTTTATCCATCCTTGATCTCAGATTTTAACTCCTCTTAAAAGCTTGTTTTTCTAAAGTTTAACTTTTTTAAATTTTTTATACTGCACTTGGAATATAAAGAGATCTCTTTCACAGTCTCCGTATTTGTCAAAACTTCCAGGCTGCAAAAAATATTTTTCCGATTCTGATGAGAGAACCTCTTTCTTTAACTCCTCACTGCTACGGCCACCAGTTCTTCCTACCGCATTAGCTAAAACATTTAGACTTTCATATCCATAAAGCGATCCGTTATTTGGAATTTCTTTAAACATCTCAACGTAGTTATTCTTAAATTTTTTAAATCTCTCATCTAAATAGATCCCGTCCTCTCCAAAGTAAGTATCATCATAATAAAGGGCAATATAGACCCCTTCGGTATACTTTCCTCCGTAGGTTATATAACTTTGATGAAATGCCCAGTCTGAGGCAAGTATCTGCATGTCTCCCTTGATCTGTCTTATATTTTGAGTTATCTCTGCTGTATCCAATGGATTTGCTATTATTACCACTCCGTCTATTTCATCTTTAATATCTGGAAAATAAGAGCTTATCTTGTCAGAGGTCTTTTTTATATATAGAAGACTCTCATTTTCAGGATTTTCCTTGAATTTTTTTATAAATTCCTCCTTAAAAGACTCTGTATAAGCCAAATTTTTCTCCCCGTAAATAATTAAAACTTTTTCCATTTTTAGGTAATTCCTAGATATCTCTGCAAAGGATACTGCATTCTTATTTACAGAGGGACTCATTCTTATAAAGTAGTCATCCTTTCCCGAAAGTCTTGTAGTTGCAACTGTAGGACTTATTATCAGTTTTTTTCTCTCATTCCCCACTTCACTTACGGCTAACCCGGAGTCAGATAGGGCAGGACCCAATATAGCCACAACTCCGGAATCTATCAACTCCGTTGCAGACTTTTTTGCTTCCTCGGGATCATTTTTATCATCTCTTATTATAAGGCTTACTTTCTTTTCATAAAACTTTCTGCCATTGTTAAATTCATCTGTAGCCATCACTATCCCATTCAGCATCGCCACTCCAAAAATTGATTCTTCTCCAGATAATGTACTAACTACCCCTATATTTATCCTGTTTGTATTCTCAAATTCATTCCACAAAAGAAGTCCGGAAAGAACAATAACTAAAATAAAAATTACTTTTTTCAAAAAAACACCCCTCTATGAACAAAAATATTTAATCATTAAATCCAGATTAAAAAATTCAAAATACACTTAATTATATTTTATAATATCAATAATAACAAGGGATTACGAGCAACTATTGTGACAATCATACAATTTTTCTGTATTTTTTCACATGAACCTCAGACAATGGTTTTGTCTCCAAATTAGTTCAATAAAAAAAGTCTGAAAAATCCCAGACTTTTTTTATAGCTTAGTGTGTATACTCCCTGTATCACTACATTTACACCCTAGTATAACCTCTATATTTTCCTTGTCTACGTATCTAACTTCCCACCCTGGGCATTCAGGGTCACCGTCATCAAACCTGACAACCTCTTTGCCCTGAGCCTTCAAAACCTCTTCTGTAATATTTATGGATTTTAAAAATTCCTCTTTTGTCATGTAGAATACCTCCTGATTTAGATAAATATATGTTCATTATAGCATCCATACATTTTTTACTCAAGTTCTGGGCTAAGATGAATTATTGAATTTACACAGTGTTACTTTTCTCTTGAAAGAAAAGTAACCAAAAGTTCAAGGCTGTGAAAAATCATCTAAATAACCTTGAAAATCCAAGAAAAACTCCAAACTCGCTACGCTCAGACATCGATTTTTTCTAAGGATTTTACTGCGGTTATTCTTAACGCTAATTTTGTCAATGCCACTTAAAAATTCTAAAAAAATTTAAAGTCTTTAGAATCTTTAAAATCTTTTAAAGGATTTAAAGTGCCTATTCGCAGGACGAGCGTTAAGAAATATAATCAATTTTACGTTAATAAAATACAATGTTTGAGCGTAGCGAGTTTTGTATTTTTAGTAAAATTTATTATATTTTAGATTGGACAAGACAAGGCTTGATTTTTGGTTACTTTTCATCAAGGAAAAGTGACAGAAGACTTTGGATAAATTCAGTATTTTTTTAAAATATAAACTTAATATTATTTAACTTCATCCAATGTAGGAGAGACAATATTATAATTGTATATTATATTAAGTCATTGTTTTGGAGGTAAAAATATGAAACCAAATAAAAAAATAATCATCACCGGTGTTGTATTAATATCCATGCTTTTCTTTTTCCTTTTAAAATTTCCGGTTTATATCAAAAATACAGCACTAAAAAAGCTAGAAGAAAGTTTAGGACGAAAAATAAATTCAGGAAAATTCAGATATAACCATCTCACAGCAACCATATATTTAGAGGATTTTAAGATTATGGAGGCCGATGAAAAAGAGGTCTTCCTATCCTTTGATTCTTTCAACATAAATGTAGACCCTACTAAATTCATCACCAAGACCCTTTACTTCAAGGAGATATCCCTCATAAATCCTACTTTCAGATATGAAGTCTCTGATGAGGGTAAAAACTTCGATGATATATTAAAAAAAATGAGCTCCAATAAAGATAAAGACTCAAAAGAAAGCAGTATGTTTTTTAAAAAAATAGGGGTAGGCAGCATCCTTATAGACAGATACACCCTCTACTATGCAGATAGATCAATAAAGGGTGAAGGTATTATGAAATTCAAATCTCCTAAATTTCAATATATCGACAACATCTTAAATTTTTCATCTGGACTGGAACTTTCAAAAAAAGATTCAATAGCCCTTTCCTTAGAGGCAGATACCTCTACAGGAGATTTTAAGGGAGTTTTCACTGCTGAAAATATTACCCTAGATGAAAATCCTTTTATTGTAAAGAAAATAAAGGGATATGATTCTTTGGTTGGAAATGTAAAAGCTGACATCCCATTTAAGGGGAATTTTAAAAATAAAGTCTATGCTATGAATGGGATAATTCATTCGGAGAATTTTAATATTAAAAATGACACTCAGAGCATCTCTTTCAAATCGGGAGATATAAATCTAAAAGAGGTAACCTTTCCAAAACCTTATCTCAATATAGAGAATATAGCTATAGATAACCTCGTGGTTCATGACAAAACTCCATCAAAAGAGGAAGAAAAAGACCCTGAAAAACCATTTGAAATTCCTGATTTTAAAATCGGAGAACTCAATATTTCAAATTCATCTCTTTTGACCACTAGAACTTCGGCCACAAATATCAGCTTCAACGGAAAAAACCTTACAAATGAAAAAGAGAGTGCATCAGAAATAGCACTGTCCTTTGATCTTGATGAAAAAACATCAATATCCACGAATTCCCGTGTAAGATTCAAGGAAACTTTAAAAAATCCAAAAGATCTCCTTCAGATCATGTGGGCTGAAGGAAAATTAAAAGCCAGTGGAGCTGACCTTGCCTCTCTGAAAACCATAGAAAATATCCCCTATAAAGTAAATAGTGGCAATTTTTCCATAGGAGGCGACTACACCTTCAGTTACCCGGAGCTTTCTGCCCTTGCTGACATATCATTGATAGGTATAGACGCTTCCGACGATAGTGAATCTGTTTTGTCTCTAGACCAGCTCAAAATATCAAGTAAAGTAGCCTACCATACAGCAGATAAAAAATTTAAAATCTCAGGTCCTGGAGATATAAAAAATATGGTCTTCAAATCAAAGGATGGAAAGACTCTTTTCAAGGGAGACCTTTCACTTCTTTCAAAAGAGATTTCAAAGGAATCTATAATTTTGGATTTTATCAATCTTAAAAATGCAAAGATCGACCTTACCTCACCTAAAAAAACTGAGGAAGACAAAAAAACTGTAAAGAAAGAAAAGAAAAAAATACCTTTGATCCACCTTACAAAGCTTGAAATACAAAATTCAGATGTTATTCTAAAAGATTTTTCAGTTACCGGGATCAACGCTCTGCTTAAAAACTTCTCTACAAAAAAAGGCGGATCGGAAATAAGTGTAGCTGGAAAATTAAACGGAAAAACTCCCGTGAGTATAGGGGGAAATCTTATTTTAGATAAGGATTTGGAATTTTCTGAAGATATAAAGGATATAGGGTATAAAGGCAAGGTAAATGTTGCTTCACTCAGTATAGGGGAGCTCACACCATTTTTAAAAGAGATAGACTACACAGTAGGTGGTTTTGCAAAATTAGATGCAGACCTTTTCTATGCCAGAAGAAATATTGCCTCTCAGACTGCTCTGTCTTTTGATAACCTAAGCCTTCATAATAAAATAAATACAGATGAATTTTCAGCAAAAAAAATCAACTCGTCATTTTTTATTCAGATCAAAGATAAAAAATATAATATTACAAAAGGTAAGTTTAATCTTGATGAGTTTAAAGGAGTCTTTGGTAAGGATAAATACTTATCTTTTTCAGGACATAATATCAACCTAATTTTAAACAAGTTGACCAAGGAAGAGTTCGCTGCCAATGAGCTTACCGTTTCAAAGCCCATTGTAGTTCTCAATAAAAAATCAGAAGATGATACCAAAACAACAAAATCGGAAAAAGCAAAAGTAAAAATCAATATAAAAAAATTAAATATATTAGATGGTGATTTCAATATTTTCACCAAGAACACCTCCTATCCTATACAAAAAATATTGCTTAAATCAAATAATTTTACCACATCAAAAAATGAAAAAACAGATATGACTCTGGATTCCATCGTCAAAACCGGAGGAACACTTTCTGCAAAAGGCTCATACTCACTGAGAGAAGACTGGGGATTTTCACCCAAGACAATGGATATAGACGGTGAATTCACACTAAATAATTTAGATCTCATTCCTTACAAAAATATCTTAGAACTCTATTTTCCAAACCAGTTAAACTCAGGTAAAACAGATTGGAAAGCAACCTACAAAATAAAGAAAGGTAAGCTCGACGGAATGAATGATATAACCTTCAAAAACATCTCTCTAGGAGTATCCACAGGAAATAATACGTCCATTCCTTTGAAAACAGCTGTGAGTATACTCTCTGATAAAAGCGGAAACTTTAATTTAAAAATACCAATTTCTGGAGATTTCAACAATCCACAATTTAAATTGCGAGATATTTTTATCCAAAGCTTAAAAAGTATCTTGATAAAAACAGTTACATCTCCTATTGATATTATTACAAAGACAATCGAGTCCAAGGAGATATCAAAAATAAACTTCATATTTCTTTCAGACAGTCTTGCTCTTACTGAAATTCAGAAATTAGAAAAAATATCCCAGATGTTAAAAGATAACCAAAAATTAAAGGTTAAATTTACCCTCTATACAGATTTTTTCAGAGAGACAGAGCTTCTTAGGCTTAAAAATATTAAAGATATTATATTTATGTCCTCAAAAGATTCCAAGACTCCCGAATCACAAGTTGATGATCTTATGAACTCCAGAAAAGAAAAAATTCTGACTTTTTTCAGAAACAAGTCTCTAGAGAGTCGAATATCATTAGAGATTTCCAATGAAAAGAGAGTTTACCCACAAGCTGATGTAATTTTTATATCACCATAGAAAAAAGGCTGTGCTTAAAGCACAGCCTTTTTAAATTAACGATATTGTTCAGCTATTCTTACCTTGGTAAGTGCATCTTGAAGTGCTTTTTGAGTAGAAGCAATATCTCTGTCCTCTTTGAGCTTCGTAAGCTTAGCCTGAGCAATCTCGGCATCTTTTTTGGCAGTTGCCACATCTATCTCTCTTGCATCTATAGCTTCATCAGCAAGAATTGTGGTCTGCTCTCTCGAAATATCTATAAAACCACCAGATACAAAGTATGCTACTTCTTCATCTGGAGATTTTATTTTCATTTCTCCGATAGCTATTTCTGCCACGAAGGGAGCATGATTTGCCAAAACTCCCATATCCCCTTCAGTGGTTCTTAAAATGATCATTTCAACTTCTTTTTCAATAATTTTTTTGATAGGAGTAATCACTTCTAACTTAAAAGTAGCCATGATTATGCATCTCCCTTCATTAATTCCCTCGCTTTTGCTATAGCCTCATCGATTGTTCCCACATAAAGGAAAGCCTGCTCAGGAAGGTCATCATGCTTACCTTCTAGTATCTCTTTAAATCCTCTTATAGTTTCCTTTACAGTTACGTATTTACCTTCCATTCCTGTAAACTGCTCCGCTACGTGGAACGGCTGCGAGAAGAATCTTTCGATTTTTCTTGCTCTGTTTACTGTTATTTTATCTTCGTCAGATAATTCATCCATACCTAGTATAGCGATTATATCCTGAAGTTCCTTATATCTTTGAAGTACAGATTGTACCTCTCTTGCTGTTGTATAATGCTCATGTCCTGTGATTCCAGGCTGAAGAGCTGTTGATGTAGAGTCTAGTGGGTCAACCGCTGGATAGATTCCAAGCGATGCTATTCTTCTAGAAAGTACTGTTGTTGCATCTAGATGCGTAAATGTAGTCGCTGGAGCCGGGTCAGTAAGGTCATCTGCTGGTACGTATACAGCTTGTACTGACGTGATCGATCCAGTTTTAGTAGATGTTATCCTCTCTTGAAGGGCACCCATATCTGTTGCTAGTGTCGGCTGGTATCCAACTGCCGATGGCATTCTTCCTAGGAGTGCCGAAACTTCCGATCCTGCTTGAGTAAATCTAAAGATATTATCTATGAACAGGAGAACGTCCTGCCCCTCTTTATCTCTAAAGTTCTCAGCCATTGTAAGACCAGTAAGTGCTACTCTTAGTCTTGCTCCAGGCGGCTCATTCATCTGTCCGTAAACAAGAGAAGTTTTGCTAAGTACTCCAGATTCGGTCATTTCGTCAAAAAGGTCTCTACCTTCTCTCGTTCTTTCCCCTACACCTGCAAATACTGATAAACCTCCGTGTCCCTTAGCGATATTGTTGATAAGCTCCATTATAAGAACTGTCTTACCAACTCCTGCTCCACCAAACAGACCGATTTTTCCACCTTTTACATAGGGAGCCAGAAGATCTATTACCTTGATTCCTGTTTCGAATATCTCTACTTCAGTTCCCTGATCTTCAAATGCAGGAGCTTTTCTGTGAATAGACGAATACTCCTCTGCGTTTATTTCTCCTGCCTGATCTATTGGCTCTCCCAGTACATTTAATATTCTTCCTAGTACAGCCTTTCCTACCGGTACTGTTATCGGGGCACCGGTATCTACTACTTCCATTCCTCTTTGCAGCCCCTCAGATCCATCCATACAAATAGCTCTTACAACATTGTTACCTAAATGTTGCTGTACCTCAGCTACTAGGATTTCTCCGTTGCCACGATCTATTCTAAGTGAATTATAAATCTTAGGCAATTCGCTATTGAATGATACGTCTACAACCGGACCAATTATTTGGGTAAGAATTCCCTTATTCTCCACTAAAACTGCCTCCTCTTCAATAAGGTTTTGAAAAATTCTGCTCAATTTTTTATAGAGCAGCTGCTCCGCTGACAATTTCAGATATCTCTTGAGTAACAGCAGCCTGTCTTTCCCTGTTATATTGAAGGTTCAGATCAGCTATCATTTCCTCAGCGTTGTCAGTTGCATTTTTCATAGCATTCTTTCTAGCCGAATGCTCACTTGCCGTATTTTCCAAAATAGCCTGATATATTCTAATATTTAGGTATTTTGGAAGTAGGCTTGATAATATCCCCTCTACCGAAGGCTCAAAAATATACGTAGTATTTTCTTGAACCTCTACTCTCTCGATAGGTAACACTTTTTTTACAATCAGCTCAGTCTGCATTGCAGATATGAATTCATTGTAGATCATGTATACCTCATCAAAGATATCTTCATAAAAATATTCTACAATATTTTCACTTATCTCTTTAGCCTTTTCAAACATAGTTTCTGGAATCAGCTGAATATACTCGGCCTTAAGATCGTAATTTCTTTTATTACAGTAATCTCTGGCTTTTTTTCCGACTCCAATAATAGAAACTTCCTTGTCTGGATTTTCGGCAATAAGAATTTCCATCTTTTTTAAGGTGGCATTGTTGAAGCCTCCACAAAGTCCTCTGTCAGAAGTCATCACGATAACCCCTATTTTCTTTACATCCTTTTTTCCATCAAAAAGTGGATGCCTTTCAGACTTTATCCCTGCAGCGATATTTTTTAGTACAATATCCATACTCTCAGAATATGGTTTCGACTGATTTACCAGTGCAGAGAATCTTTTAAACTTTGTCGAAGAAACTATCTCCATAGCCTTTGTGATCTGGTGAGTAGACTGAACACTTTTAATTCTACCTTTTAATTCTTTTCCTCCAGCCATAATCTCACCTCTCTTTAACTAAAGTTTTTTTTAAAATCTTCAATGGCTTTTCTTAACTTAGCCTCTATTTCATCATCAAGAGCTTTTTTCTCTAGTATCTCTTTCAGTATCTCAGTGTTGTTTTTTAAATTAGCTATTAGTTCCTCTTCGAATCTTCTTACTTCATCAATAGGTGTATCGTCGACGTACCCATTTAAAACCATAAAGAATGAAACCACTTGCTCTTCTACTCTGTAAGGCTTATATTGATCCTGCTTTAGGACCTCCATAATTCTGTGTCCTCTTTCAAGTTGAGCTTTTGTAGCTTTGTCTAGGTCTGATCCAAACTGTGCAAATGTCAAAAGTTCACTGTACTGTGCTAGTTCTAGTTTTACTTTTGCGGCAACTTGTTTCATAGCCTTTATCTGTGCTGATCCTCCAACCCTCGATACTGATATACCTGCATTTATTGCTGGTCTGAATCCAGAGTTAAACAGTTCAGAATCTAGGAATATCTGTCCGTCTGTTATTGAAATTACATTGGTAGGAATAAACGCAGATACGTCTCCTGCCTGTGTCTCAATTATTGGAAGTGCCGTTATTGAACCTGCCCCTAGATCATCAGATAGTTTTGCCGCTCTCTCAAGAAGTCTTGAGTGAAGATAGAATACGTCTCCTGGATAAGCTTCTCTTCCTGGAGGTCTCTTCAGTAGAAGTGACATCTCTCTGTATGCAACCGCATGTTTAGAAAGGTCATCGTATATTATTAATACGTGCTCTCCCTTATCCATGAAATATTCTCCCATAGATACACCACAATAAGGTGCCATATATTGAAGAGGTGCTGGTTCTGAAGCCGTTGCTGCAACTACTATTGTATATTCCATTGCTCCGGCATTTTCAAGTTTTTTGACTATCTGAGCTACAGTTGATCTTCTTTGACCTATGGCTACATAGATACATTTTACCCCTGTACCTTTTTGGTTTATAATTGCATCAAGTGCTACAGCCGTCTTACCAGTCTGTCTGTCACCGATGATAAGTTCTCTTTGACCTCTTCCTATCGGTACCATTCCGTCTATTGACTTAATACCTGTTTGAAGTGGTTCATGTACGGGCTTTCTGGCGATTATTCCATAAGCCTTTCTTTCTAGCAGCATCATTTTTTCTGTCTTTATGTCACCCTTACCGTCAATAGGCTCTCCTAGAGCGTTGACTACTCTTCCTAAGAGACCTTCTCCGGCTGGCACCGCTGCTACTTCTCCAGTGGCCCTTACCTCGTCTCCCTCTTTTACTCCTGTAGGGTCTCCTAGTAATACGGCACCTACATTGTTTTCCTCAAGATTTAGTACCATTCCTTTTATTCCATTAGGAAAATCTAAAAGTTCTCCGGCTTTTGCATTACTAAGACCGTATATTCTTGCGATTCCATCTCCTACTTCTACGACAGAACCTGAAGTTTTAATGTCTAAAGATTTTTTATAATTTTCGATCTCAGTCTTTATTATGCTGCTGATCTCTTCCGGTCTGATCTTCAAGCGGTTACACCTCCTACCTTTCGAACTGTCATGACACTAGTTGCTTGCAACTGTATCAAGCTGTCTTCTAACGCTTCCGTCGATTATTTCATCACCGATTTTTATAATTCCACCGGCAATAATGGATTTATCTATGTTAACTATTAAGTTAACTTTTTTCCCGGTTTTCTTTTCTAGCTTTTTGACAAGTCTGCTCTTCTGTTCTTCACTAGGTTCAATGGCAAAAATAGCTTCTACATCTACTATATGGTTTTTTGTATAGTAGATTTTCAGGTACTCTGCTACAATCGACTTTATATAAGACAGTCTTTTCTTTTCTACTAGGTAGAAAAGAACATTAAGAGTGGATTCCTCAAATTTTGAAAAGACTTTACCCATAAATTCTTTTTTTTCTTCCACTTTTATAAGAGGGTGATCCACAAGGTTTTTAAATTCCTTATCCCCTTTATAAAGCTCCATTACAAGATTTAGTTCCTCGTAAAGTTCTTTTACTTTTTCATTAGATTCTGATATTTCATAAATGGCTGCAGCATATCTTTTCCCTACTTGCGCTTCTATCATCTGTCTTCGCCTACCTCTTCAATAAAGTCATTGAGTAGGTTTTCTCCCAATTTAGAATCAAGTTTTTCATTGATCATTTTTTCAGCAAGGATAACTGCTAAAGTAGTAATTTCTGATTGGAGCTCTTTCCTAGCCTGTTTTTTCATTTTTTCAACTTCTAATTCAGCAGACTTTATAGTCTTTTCTCTTTGAGCATTGGCTTCTTTTAAAATAGTTTCTTTTCTTTCGTCAGCTTTCTTTTCAGCCCTAAATAGAATTTCATTGGCTTCTGCTTTAGCCGCTTTCAGGATAACTTGGGTTTCCTCATTGGCTTCAGCTGCCATTTTTCTATCTGTCTCAGCCTGTTTCAACTCGTTAGCTATTTTTTCTTTCCTAGCATCCAACATTTTGGCGATCGGCTTTTGAAAATATTTTTTAAAGAAAAACATTAAAATCAAAAAGTTTATGATCTGCCAAAACATATTAATGTCAATAGACACAGCAGGCATATTTTGTGTTGCCAAGTCGTCTACCTCCTTTCTGTGGAACGATTTCTATGCATAAATCGCAAAGTTTTCTCGTCAAAATTTGGCAGCATCCCTTTCAGGATAGCGACCTCCCTAAAATTATCCTAATAGTCCGACAAATGGGTTAGCATAAAGAAGGATCAGAGCAATAACTAGTGAGTAGATACCAGTTGATTCCGCTACCGCTTGTCCTAGTACCATTGTAGAGATAATATCTCCTTTTGCTTCTGGTTGTCTAGCTACAGATTCTACCGCTTTACCTGCTGCATATCCTTGTCCTACCCCTGGTCCTATACCTGCGATCATTGCTGTTCCAGCACCTATAGCAGACGCTGCCAATACTACAGTTTTAGCTAATAACATATCCATTTTATAATTCCCTCCTTAAAAAATATATTTCTAATTAAAAAAATTAATCAACATACTCCGCGTCTCCAATGGAACCTTGAATATATACCATTGTCAACATTATAAACACAAAACTTTGTACTATTCCACTAAATAAGTCGAAATATAAGTGCATAGGTGCCGGTATAAGAGCTGGAGCAGCTTTATAAAGTAAGCCCAGTATTACCATTCCTGCAAACATATTTCCAAAAAGTCTGATTGAAATATTTGTCGGCTTTGCAAATTCCCCAGCCAGGTTAATGGGAAACATAAGCGGCATAGGTTCAAACAAACCTTTAAAAAATCCAAAAAATCCTGATACTCTAAATGAAGCAGCCATAAAACTATAAGTGGTTATTAAAGCCAAACCTACTGTCGTATTAAGATCTGCCGTTGGTGTTCTTAGTGCTGGTGCAATTTTCAAAAGACCATCTTCATAGGAAAATCCTGGAATTGGAAAAAATGAAACAATATTTGAAATCAGTATGAATAAAAATAAAGTCGATATGTAAGTAAAATATTTTTTCTTCCAAGCACCTAGCATTTGTCCTATCAATGCATCAAAGAATGCATAGACAGTTTCAAAGAATGCCTGCTTCTTTCCTGGCATAATTTCTAGATTTTGTGAAGCCCATCTAAAAATCAGTATGAGGAATAGCATAACACACCATGTACTGATTATTGTTATCGTTACTGGAAACCCATAGCTACCTTCTGCCATTTTTAAAGCAAAAGGAAAATCATGCATTGATTGTGGAAGTGGCACAAAAAACATTATCTTTGGCCCTTCTACCAATGGTGGAGTTTCAAACTGAACAAATCCAAGCATCTTCATGGCAAAGGTGAAAACTGCTATTATCGCTGCTAGTATTATAGGTCCAAATTTTTTCATAATTCTCCGTTGACCCCCTTTCTTTAAAATTATTTTAATTTTTTTAACCTGCTTTGTATTTTTTTTAAGACGGTTAATACAGCCATAAGTGAAATATTAAATTTAATATTTAGTAGTCCTATGGCTCCGCCTAAAAAAGTTGGAATCCCAAAAAAATTTATAAGTATCCCCAAATAAATACCGTATATTAAATATCTCTTTAAATATCCCGTTACTGTTGCTCTGAATGGATTGTCATTTTTTACAGCTGCTTCGGCCTCTAGACATATACTATAAAAACCAATCCAGGAAATTACACACCCTCCAAACATTCCTATGTATACCGCAAAACTCCTTATCAAAATTCCGTAAACAAGAACAATTACCGATGTTATAATAGAATTTTTCAAAATTTTTTTTATATCTTGATTCATTTAACCACCATAGCTTTAAGTATTTTTCTCTTTATTTTTTTTTCATAATCAATTTATACGAATTATATAAACCACTGAATATACCTATAATAGTAAAAACTATAAACAATAAATCACTTGAAATAAAATATTTTTCGACTACTTTATAAATGATTATAAAAAAAAGAATGTTAAAAATCATAACAAATCCTAAATAGCCAAGTAAAGAAAAATAATAAACTACATCTTTATAAAGATTTTTCATCATATTCACCAACTTATAAATTAGGTCATCATTTCTTTATCACATAAAAAAAACGTTCTCCAGCAAGGCTACTTTCTTCATATATATTTTCTACATGCAATCCAGATTTTTTGGCAGTTAACTGTATTTCTCTATGAGTAAAAATTTTTTTAGTATGTTCTTCATTGTATTTTTTATACAGCCCATTCTTTTCTCTCACAAAAAAAGTTGTATCTATATGATCTAGTTGATTTTCTCGATAGTGTTCCCAAATTACAGTCATATCATCACGTTTATCTATAAAAAAACCATCTTGGAACATTTCATCCATAAAATTCCTATCTACAACGTCAAATATATATATGCCACCAGTGTTCAGATGAATTTTTATTTTTTCAAATAGTCGTTCTAAGTCCCCTATACTTAAAAGGTGGTTCACTGTATCAAACAGAGATATCACTATGTCGTACTTTTTATCTAGACTTAGGTCCTTCATATTCTGACACAGCAGAGGAATCTCTTTCCCTGAGTCACTTAGTTTTTCTTTTGCGATGAAAAGCATCTCCTCAGAAAGGTCAACTCCGGTACATTCATACTCGCGGATAAATCTTTTCAGAACTTCTCCAGTCCCACACCCCAAATCTAAAAGAGTTTTTGCACCGGGATTATTTCCCTTTATAACATAGGATACAAAGTCATGCCACCCATCATAGTCAGCGAACTCCATGAACTTGTCGTAAACCTTTGCAAACTCCTGATACATACTACACCTCTAATATAATTTATGCCCATGCTATAATAAATAAAGTTTTAAAAATCACTAACTTTTGCAGTAACATAATACATGATAGCTTATTTTTTATCAATTTGCACTGTTTTTTTGCTTTTTTATGATAAGAAATATGTTTTTTGAGACTTTTATCTTTTTTTATTCACACGGTATATAATCTTTAAATTTGACATTTACAGTTTTTACATAAAATTTCTTTTTTAGAAATTTTATGTAAGGTTTGTGATTAATTTATTTATTGTTCATAGATTAATATATTTTCCATGAAATTGCAAGAATTTTAAGAAAGTTCCTGCTTCACTATCTCAGAAATTTCAAAAGCTACAGAGTCCACCATCTCTTGATCTTTCCCCTCTACCATCACTCTTACTATAGGCTCAGTTCCAGAGGTTCGTACCAGTACTCTTCCAAGGCCAGACATCTCCCCTTCTTTTTTCTGTATAATATCCATAATTTTTTTATTTTGATTCCAGAGGTTCTTTTTATCATTTGATACTCTTATGTTTATGAGTACCTGTGGCCAATCACGGATATTTAAGACATGCTCATCTAGAGTTTTTTCACTATCTCTCAGAGCCTCCACCAGTTTAAGTGATGTCAGCACACCGTCTCCAGTCGTATTGTAGTCAAGTAAAATTATATGTCCTGATTGTTCTCCACCTATATTCAATCCATTTACCTTCATTTTTTCAAGGACATACCTGTCCCCAACGTTTGCCCTTATTAGACCTATTCCGTTATTATCTAGATAATTTTCAAATCCCATATTACTCATAACAGTTGTAACCACCCTGTTATCGTTCAGCTCTCCCTTGCTCTTCAGCTCTTTGGCTAAGATAGCGATTATCTTGTCCCCATCTATGACATTTCCGTTTTTGTCTACCGCCATCAGTCTGTCAGCATCTCCGTCATAAGCAAGACCCAAGTCAGCTTCATAACCCGTCACAACCTTAGCAAGTATCTCAGGGTTTGTAGAACCGCATTTTACATTTATGTTAGTCCCGTTTGGAGCATCATTTATTACCACTATCTCTGCTCCTAAAGCCAAAAATACTTCTCTTGCTATTCTGTAGGCCGCTCCGTTGGCCGTATCTAGTATTATCTTAATTCCTGAGAAATCTCCCTTTACCGTTGATACCAGATAATCTCTGTAGAGATAGTACTCATTGTCTGCATATTTAAATTTACCTACCTTGTCCCCAGGCATACACTCTTTACTTATCTCTTCAAACCTATCCATGAGGTCCTCTAGTTCAAGTTCAAGCTCATCAGGCAGTTTATACCCATTAGATGCAAAAATCTTTATTCCGTTGTCCTTCGCAGGATTATGTGACGCTGATATCATTATCCCAGCATCTGCAGAAAGTCTTCTGGTTAAGTAAGCTACTCCTGGAGTAGGTATTACTCCTACAAAATCTATATCTACACCCATAGATGTCATCCCTGCAAAAAGTGCTGATCTCAGCATATAACCAGAGATTCTTGTGTCAGTACCCATTATTACTTTTAGCTTTTTGTTTGGATTTTTTTTTCTCAAATAATATCCGATGGCATACCCTAATCTTAAGGCTATATCAACTGTTAGTTCCTTGTTTGCCTCGCCCCTTATACCGTCGGTTCCAAAATATTTTCTCAATTTTTTATCCTCCTTCTCAAATTCAGTCTCTCTCCGAGATAACCTGTCACCATTCCAGAAAGCCATCCGAGAGCGAGAAAAATTAATATAAAACTTAGTATTGATTTAGTGTAAACATCTATATTTCTAAACATCAGAAAGTAAACTACAAAAAGCTGTGTTATATTATGTACCACAGCTGAAAAAGAACTTATTGCCATCAGACTAAGATTTTTTCTGAAATTATATAAAAATACCATTACTCCTGTACTGGCTGTTCCTGCAGTTAAACTCACAAAAAATCCAGGAGTAAAGAGGGTTCCAAGCATTAGACCTTGTATCATTATCCTGAGCCCTACCACTTCAAAGGCCATCTTTTTGTCAAATTTTTCGAGAGCTATTATTGTTGCTAGATTTGATAATCCTAGCTTCATCCAAGGAAATGGTTTCGGTATTAGATTCTCAAGAAGAGAAAAATAAAGGGCTATCAAAACTAATGCAATCAGATAGCCCTCTCTTTTATTCTTTGCCACTAAACTCTTAACTCCGCTTCAATTCCCATCATAGTCTCGTATTTTTTTATGATAGGATTCACATCTTTTTCAATAAACTCTACAGTTTGCTCTGAAGAAAATCCGATAAAGTTTTTAGGATCCAAAATTTCCAAGAGTCTATCTTTATCTATGTTAAAATAGTCATCTTTTAAAATTCTTTCTATCAGGTCGTTATCTTTCCCCTCTAGTTTCACTGTCTTGGCGGCTTCCATAGAGTGAACTCTTATTCTTTCATGAAGTTCTTGCCTGTCCCCGCCATTTTTTACACCTTCCATTATTATATATTCGGTTGCCATAAACGGAAGCTCCGACATGATACGCTTTTCTATCATTTTAGGATATACTACAAGACCGTCCATTATATTCTGCCAGATTAGAAGTATTGAATCTATTGCCAGAAAAGCCTGTGGTATAGAAAGTCTTTTGTTTGCTGAGTCATCTAAAGTTCTCTCAAACCATTGTGTCGCTGCAGTCATAGCAGTACTCTGCTGCATTGCAATTACAAATTTAGCAAGCGAGGAAATTCTTTCACTTCTCATTGGATTTCTTTTATATGCCATTGCTGAAGACCCTATCTGACTTTTTTCAAATGGTTCCTCTATCTCTTTCAAGTGTTGTAATAGTCTCAGATCATTTGTAAACTTGTGTGCTGACTGAGCTATATTTGAAAGTAGGTTCAGTATCTCAGAGTCAACTTTCCTATCATATGTCTGACCTGTCACTAGAAAACTCTTACTGAATCCCATTTTTTCTGCCACAATTTCATCCAGTTTCTTAACTTTTTCAAATTCACCGTTAAAAAGTTCTAAATAACTTGCCTGAGTTCCAGTTGTTCCTTTTACACCTCTGAATCTGAGAGTATCTTCTCTGAATTCAAGCTCTTCAAAATCAAGAAGTAGACTCTGAAGCCACAATGTAGTTCTTTTTCCAACTGTAGTTAACTGAGCAGGTTGAAAGTGTGTAAAACCAAGTGTTGGAAGTCCCTTGTACTCAAGAGAAAATTTAGCCATTGAGTTGATTACATTTACCATTTTTACTTTTAGAATTTCTAGTCCGTCTTTGATCTGAATAAGGTCAGTGTTATCTCCTACGTATGCACTTGTAGCTCCCAAATGGATTATAGGCATGGCTTTCGGAGCTGCTGTACCAAATGTGTGTACGTGGGCCATTACGTCGTGTCTGAATTCACGCTCTTTTACTTTAGCAAGTTCATAATCGATGTTATCCACATTTGTTCTCATTTCTTCCAGTTGTTCTTCCGTGATGTTTAATCCCAAATCTTTTTGAGCTTCCGCAAGTGCTATCCAAAGCTTTCTCCAAGTGGAAAACTTTTTATTAGGAGAAAAATTCTCCAGCATCTCTTTTGATCCGTACCTTTCAACCAATGGATTTGAATAAACGTTATTTTCCAATTTTTTCCACCCTTTCATAAATATTTTATTTTTTAAATAACCCAGTTAATATAGGTATTTTAATTATTATCTATTTAATACCATTACCAATGCATCTTCTCCTGTATCACCGTAGTAATTTTTTCTTTTAAAAATATTTTTAAATCCTATTTTCTCATAAAGTTTTATGGCAGCCGTGTTGTTTTCCCTGACCTCGAGATGTATGTTCTTTTCCACGTTCAGCAAGATAGTTTTGAGCATCTCTTCCCCTATACCTTGATTTCTGTATCTTGTGTCTACAGCTATTTTGATTATTTCAAAGATATCTATGCTGTCTAGTAAAATGGTGTATCCTATCAGCTTTTCTCTTTTCCAGACTCCCCCAAAATAGTATTTATTGTTTTCTAACATTTTAAATAGAGAATCCATGCTATAAGAATTTCCTGGGAAGGATTTCTTCTCCAACTGATAGAGTTCCTCTATATTTTCTATATCCATCCCTTGAATTACTTGCATCTAATCTCCTTATTTTAACAGGCCTATCCTGTTTAGTGGCCAAAATCTTACAAATGCTTTTCCCTTTATTCTGCTCTCAGCAACAAATCCCCACATCCTAGAATCATAGCTTCCGTCTGTATTGTCTCCTAGTACCATATAATAATTTTCATCTATTTGAATTTTTACAGTGTTTCCATCTAATATCTCATTTATAGTCTTTTCTTCATGGATAAAATCTAAAATCATTCCTGTCTTTTTTCCATTTACATAAAAATCAACATCTGGAAGTATCTCTCTTAACTGTCCTGGTTTTTCAAGTAAAAACTCTTGAATTTCCTTTATATCCTCACTTCTTATTTCAGAAGAATAATTAGCTCCTGGAACGATCTCCACAGTGTCTCCCTTTTTAGGTATTGTCCATGTATCATACTCTATGAATCCTAGGTTTGAATACTCTCTGATATCTATTCTTTTATTATTTACATACAGATGTCCAAATTCTATCTTCACTTCTTCCCCTGGAAGCCCCATAACTCTTTTGGTGTATAAAACTTTATTTTCTACAGGCTCTCTAAAAACTATTATATCTTCCCTTTCAGGTTGTTTAAAATTATAAATTACCATGTTTCCAAATATTCTGTCTTTAGGCATAATCGTTGGTATCATTGATCCCGTTGGAACAAGAAAATTTCCCAAATAAAATTTTTGAATTATCAGAACAAGTATAAGCGCTGACCCGATTGTTTCCACAAAATTAACAGTCTTTTTTATACCTTTCTGGGTTGCACCACTCTCTACATTGAATATCTCTATTATCTTTTCAGAGAAAGCCCCCCTGTACTCTTTAATGAGCTCAACTACCTCTTTTTCCTTTATCCACAACAAAAGAAAACATGTAGTCAAAAACAAGTAAAAAATTCCATTAATTATGATTTTTTCTTTTTCCATTTATGCACCTCTTTCAGTATTTTACTCTCCTATTTTAGCATAATTAATTATTTTTTTCGACTTTTTTTACCCTACTGCTCTTTATACGTCTGAGAAATAAAATAAGCCGACATATGTCGGCTTATCCTTCTAGTTCAACCTTTATCTTCCCATTTTCCTGAATCGTATGAAACATAGAATTGCATTCATTGCAAATGAAGTATTTTGTACCTTTTTCATAATCTACCTCACCTGATAAGTTTCCACAATGCGGACATTTGATCTTCTCCATAAAATCCCTCCTATTATTTAGCAGCTTGCCTTTACCTTTCTAGTATATTTTATCTCTTTGCACCTGTAAATAATAGTTATCTTTTTCCTTAGTTTACAATACTTCCTTTTTCACAAACTTTTATTCATATATATTTTCCACTCATATAAAACTAATTTTATAAGCTATTTTTTTATCTTTAAAAATCAAAAAATATACTTAAGTTATTTTTTTCTACATATTCTAACATCAAATATATCAACTTTAACTTTTAATTTCAAACACATATCATTGTAAGTTTTAAATTAAAATTCCCATTGACACTAAAAAAGAAGTCCTGAGCATACGCCTTGGACTTCTTTAATATGATAATTATTTTCTGATCTCTTTGATTCTTGCTTTCTTTCCAGAAAGTTCTCTTAAGTAGTAAAGTTTAGATCTTCTTACTTTACCTATTCTCTTAACTTCAATTTTTTCGATCATTGGAGAGTTTATAGGGATGATTCTTTCTACTCCAACTCCTCCTGTTACTTTTCTAACAGTAAAAGTTTTAGCTACTCCTCCTCCATTGACTCTGATTACTACACCTTCAAAAAGTTGGATTCTTTCTTTTTCTCCCTCTTTTACTTTGTAGTGAACAACAATTGTGTCCCCTGCTTTGAACTGAGGCATATCAGTTCTAAGGTAGTTTTGTTCTACTAATTGGATTAATTTTTCTTTCATTTCTTCCTCCTCAAAGATATTCATTTAATATTCCTAAATTAAAGCGGAATACCCTGTATAATAACTTAGTTAGTTTATCACAATATTTCAATAAAGTCAATCTACTAAAGCAAAATAAGAGCTTTAAAATAAAAAAAGCTTGGCAAGTACCTATCCTCCCGGAGGGCTGCCCCTCAAGTACTTTCAGCGTATGCAGGCTTAACTTCTGGGTTCGGAATGTGACCAGGTGTACCCCTACAGCTATTCTCACCAAGCTGTTATCAACATTTAACTGCTGACATCATATTCTTTTGCATGCCATGGGCATTCAAAACTATATAGTAGATTTAGGTTAAGACTTCGACATATTAGTATTGGTCAGCTAAAAACCTCACGGTCCTTACACCCCCAACCTATCAACCTCCTGGTCTCGAAGGTGTCTTAGTTCATATAGAACAGAGTACTTATCTCAAAGCTGGCTTCCCGCTTAGATGCTTTCAGCGGTTATCCGTTCCAAACGTGACTACCCAGCTGTGCCACTGGCGTGACAACTGGTACATCAGAGGTTTGTCCATCCCGGTCCTCTCGTACTAAGGACAGATCTTTTCAATACTCTTGCGCCTGCAGTGGATAGGGACCGAACTGTCTCACGACGTTCTGAACCCAGCTCACGTACCGCTTTAATGGGCGAACAGCCCAACCCTTGGGACCTTCTCCAGCCCCAGGATGCGATGAGCCGACATCGAGGTGCCAAACTTTGCCGTCGATATGGACTCTCGGGCAAAATCAGCCTGTTATCCCCAGAGTAGCTTTTATCCGTTGAGCGACGACCCTTCCATTCGGAATCGCCGGATCACTATGTCCTGCTTTCGCACCTGCTCGACCTGTCAGTCTCGCAGTCAAGCTCCCTTATGCCATTGCACTCTTCGGTTGATTTCCATCCAACCTGAGGGAACCTTTGAACGCCTCCGTTACTCTTTCGGAGGCGACCGCCCCAGTCAAACTGCCCACCTAGCACTGTCTCCATGGCTACAAACCACAGATTAGAATTCCAAAATTACGTGGTTGGTATTCCACCAGCGACTCACACACAGCTAGCGCCATGTCTTCTCAGTCTCCCAACTATCCTATACACGTAATGCCAAAACCCAATACCAAGCTACAGTAAAGCTTCATGGGGTCTTTCCGTCCTACTGCAGGTAACCGGTATCTTCACCGGTAGTACAATTTCACCAGGCCTCCCGCCAAGACAGCTCTCAAGTCATTACACCATTCGTGCAGGTCGGAACTTACCCGACAAGGAATTTCGCTACCTTAGGACCGTTATAGTTACGGCCGCCGTTCACCGGGGCTTCAATTCGGAGCTCTCACTCCTCCTCTTAACCTTCCGGCACTGGGCAGGTGTCAGCCCATATACATCGCCTTTCAGCTTAGCATAGACCTGTGTTTTTGCTAAACAGTTGCTTGAGACTCTTCACTGCGGCCGCCAATCGCTTTAGTTCGCTTGTAACTATCACAATCAGCGGCACCCCTTCTCCCGAAGTTACGGGGCCATTTTGCAGAGTTCCTTAGCGAGAGTTAGCCTGTACGCCTTAGGTTTCTCACCCTGAACACCTGTGTCGGTTTCGGGTACGGGCGGTTATAGTTTAACGTTTAGAAGCTTTTCTCGGCAGCGTGGGATTTGCGCCTTCGTCCGAAGACTCCGCGTAACACCTCAGATCTAACCTGGCGGATTTTCCTACCAAGTCACCCTACATGCTTGCACATGGACAACCGTCGCCATGCGCGCATACCCTTCTGCGTCCCTCCATCACAAACTATAACCGGCGCAGGAATATTAACCTGCTTTCCATTCGCCTACGCAATCTAGCCTCGGCTTAGGTCCCGGCTTACCCAGGGAAGACAAACTTTACCCTGGAACCCTTGTTCTTCCGGCGAGGGGGATTCTCGCCCCCTTTCTCGCTACTCATTCCTGCATTCTCACTTCTGATACCTCCAGGGTCCCTTATCAGTTCCCCTTCAACGGCCTACAGAACGCTCTCCTACCAATCCAACTTAAAAGTTGAATTCCACGACTTCGGTTTATAGCTTAGCCCCGTTACATTGTCGGCGCAGAGACTCTCGACCAGTGAGCTATTACGCACTCTTTAAAGGTATGGCTGCTTCTAAGCCAACCTCCTGGTTGTTACAGAATCTCCACCTCCTTTCCCACTTAGCTATAATTAGGGACCTTAGTCGGTGGTCTGGGCTGTTTCCCTTTTGACCATGGATCTTAGTACCCATAGTCTCACTCCTAAGCTCTAGAACTATGGTATTCGGAGTTTGATTGATTTCGGTAAGCGGTACGCCCCCTAGACCATTCAGTGCTCTACCCCCATAGTTGAACGCTTAAGGCTGCACCTAAATGCATTTCGGAGAGAACGAGCTATCTCCTGGTTCGATTGGCTTTTCACCCCTATACCTACCTCATCCCCCGGCTTTTCAACGACGGTGGGTTCGGACCTCCACTGTGTCTTACCACAGCTTCATCCTGGACAGGCATAGATCACCAGGTTTCGCGTCTACGACCAGCGACTGTATCGCCCTATTCAGACTCGGTTTCCCTACGGCTCCGTTATACTTAACCTTGCCACTGATCGTAACTCGCAGGATCATTCTCCAAAAGGCACGCCATCACCCCTAAAGGCTCTGACCGCTTGTAAGCACACGGTTTCAGGTTCTATTTCACTCCCCTCCCGGGGTTCTTTTCACCTTTCCCTCACGGTACTATTCACTATCGGTTAACAAGAGTATTTAGCCTTACGAGATATGGTCCTCGCGGATTCACACAGGGTTTCACGTGTCCCGTGCTACTCGGGATAGAACACACAACTTAAAGAGTTTACCTGTACGGGGCTATCACCCGCTACGGCGGAACTTTCCAATTCCTTCCAGTTACGTCTTTAAAATTGCCGGATACCTTGTAGTTCTCCAGGCGTTCTTCCCACTACCCCAATACAGCAACGGCTACATCCTTGACACTGTATTGGTTTAGGCTCTTCCCCGTTCGCTCGCCGCTACTTAGGGAATCGTTTTTACTTTCTCTTCCTCGGGTTACTTAGATGTTTCAGTTCACCCGCTTACCTCTTTCGCGCTAGATCTTCAATCTAGCAGGTTGCCCCATTCGGAAATCTGCGGATCAATGCTCAATTGCAGCTAACCACAGCTTATCGCAGCTTATCACGTCCTTCATCGGCTCTTGTTACCAAGGCATTCTCCGTGTGCCCTTAATATCTTAACCTAAATTGTTCATCAGCTAACTCTCTTTCTTGACAATCTTTACTTCGAATGAAGTAGATTTCGTCAGAAAAAAAATTTAATGTTGATTTCTCTACTATATAGTTTCCAATGTCCATCCTGGTTATTACCCAAACCCTCGCGGGAAAGAACAATACCAAATAAATAGAGAAGGTTGTCTGTGCTCCTTAGAAAGGAGGTGATCCATCCGCACGTTCCCGTACGGATACCTTGTTACGACTTCACCCCAATCGCTAATCACACCTTAGGAACATCCCTCCCGTAAACGGGTTAGGCCTGCTACTTCAGGTGCAACCAACTCTCGTGGTGTGACGGGCGGTGTGTACAAGACCCGAGAACGTATTCACCGCGACATTGCTGATTCGCGATTACTAGCGATTCCAACTTCACGCAGTCGAGTTGCAGACTGCGATCCGAACTAAGAACGACTTTCTGAGATTGGCTCCCCCTCGCGGGATCGCGACCCTCTGTATCGCCCATTGTAGCACGTGTGTAGCCCAGCCCATAAGGGGCATGATGACTTGACGTCATCCCCACCTTCCTCCTGCTCGTCGCAGGCAGTCTCGCATGAGTCCCCAACTTAATGATGGTAACATACGATAGGGGTTGCGCTCGTTGCGGGACTTAACCCAACATCTCACGACACGAGCTGACGACAGCCATGCACCACCTGTCACCAAGTTCCTCCGAAAAGGCACCAAAGCATCTCTGCTAAGTTCTTGGGATGTCAAGGGCTGGTAAGGTTCCTCGCGTTGCGTCGAATTAAACCACATGCTCCACCGCTTGTGCGGGTCCCCGTCAATTCCTTTGAGTTTCATACTTGCGTACGTACTCCCCAGGCGGATCACTTATCGCGTTAGCTTGAGCACGGAGGTTCGACCCCCCACACTTAGTGATCATCGTTTACGGCGTGGACTACCGGGGTATCTAATCCCGTTTGCTCCCCACGCTTTCGCGCTTTAGCGTCAGTATTCATCCAGTGAGCTGGCTTCCCCATCGGCATTCCTACAAATATCTACGAATTTCACCTCTACACTTGTAGTTCCGCCCACCTCTCTGATACTCTAGCCTTCCAGTTTCCAACGCAATACGGAGTTGAGCCCCGCATTTTAACATCAGACTTAAAAGGCCGCCTAGACGCGCTTTACGCCCAATAATTCCGGATAACGCTTGCGACATACGTATTACCGCGGCTGCTGGCACGTATTTAGCCGTCGCTTCTTCTGGTGGTACCGTCACTTTCTTCTTCCCACCTGAAAGCACTTTACAATCCGAAGACCTTCATCGTGCACACAGAATTGCTGGATCAGACTTTTAGTCCATTGTCCAATATTCCCCACTGCTGCCTCCCGTAGGAGTAAGGGCCGTGTCTCAGTCCCCTTGTGGCCGATCACCCTCTCAGGCCGGCTACCCATCATCGTCTTGGTAGGCCGTTACCCTACCAACTAACTAATGGGACGCAAAGCTCTCCTCTAGCGCATATAGCCTTTCATAGTTCTGCGATGCCGCAGTTCCATAATATCCGGTATTAGCTGTCGTTTCCAACAGTTGTCCCAGTCTAGAGGGCAAGTTCTTTACGCGTTACTCACCCGTCCGCCACCGTACTATCACCCGAAGGTGAATTCCAGTCGACTTGCATGTGTTAAGCATTCTGTCAGCGTTCATCCTGAGCCAGGATCAAACTCTTCATTCAAAAAGTTTATTTAAATCTCTTGCGAGATTATCAACACCTAACTGTGTCCAAATCTTGTTTGGACTTCTTTATGTCATATCTGACATTCTTTTGACTTCCTTCTCTATTTAATTGCTAATGTCCTTTTGTTTTTGCTGAAAAACAAGAATGTTTACATATTTGTTTTTCAGTACTCAGCTGACTTGTCATCTGAGTTTCTTTTGTCCTTTTCTCTCGCGGACAAGAAGTATAATAACATATCTACAAACAATCGTCAATTTTTTTTTATATTTTTCTATTTTTATTCTCTAATGCTTTATTTTCCTCATTCCTGCATCAAGTGCACGTAAATTATAATTTAAAAACTCCTCTTAAAATTTTAAATATACATACATTACACACAACAAATAAACAAACACTCCGAGAACCAATCTCATAAAATATAATAAGGAATCTCAAATCCCGATTTATCCATTTTTTAATAAAAAAAGGCTACCAATTAAGGCAGCCTTAAATTCATTTATTTTTTGATGTTATAGAAAACACCCATTCCAGCGTATACAGCTGTCTCTCCAAGCTCCTCTTCAATTCTTAGAAGTTGGTTGTATTTAGCCATCCTGTCTGATCTTGATGCTGATCCAGTTTTGATTTGACCTGCATTTGTAGCAACTGCAACATCTGCGATAGTCGCGTCTTCAGTTTCTCCAGATCTATGTGACACTACTGCTGTGTACCCTGCTTTTTTAGCCATTTCGATAGCTTCTAAAGTTTCAGTTAGAGTTCCGATTTGGTTTAATTTGATTAGGATCGAGTTTGCAGATTTCTTCTCGATTCCCATTGCAAGGTACTCTGTGTTAGTTACGAACAAATCATCTCCAACCACTTGAGTAGTAGCTCCTACTCTTGCAGTAAGTTTAGCGAAACCAATCCAGTCATTTTCGTCGAATCCATCTTCGATTGAAGTTATAGGATACTTTTCAACAAGTCCTGCGTACCAATCTACCATCTCGTCTGTAGTTCTCTTAACTCCCCCTTCTCTTTTGAAGTGGTAAGTTTTTTCTCCATCTGCTCCGTCTTTAGTGCAGAACTCAGAAGCTGCTGCATCTAGTGCTAGAGTGATGTCTTTCCCTGGCTCGTACCCTGCTGCTTTGATAGCTTCCATTATTATGTCAAGAGCACCTTCTGTCCCTTGGATCTTGGCTGGAGCGTATCCACCTTCGTTTCCTACGTTTGTAGAGTCTCCATTTGCCTTAAGTATTTTACCAAGGTGATGGAATACTTCAGTTCCCATTCTTAGTCCTTCCGCAAAAGTTTTTGCTCCTACTGGTTGAACCATGAACTCTTGTACGTCTACAGCTGAATCTGCATGTGATCCACCGTTTAATATGTTCATCATTGGAAGAGGTAATTCTTTAGCATTAGTTCCTCCAAGGTATTTGAACAAAGATAGACCTAAAGCTTCAGCTGCCGCTTTAGCAACTGCAAGAGATACTCCTAGTATAGCGTTAGCTCCTAATCTTGCTTTTGTTTTAGTTCCGTCAAGAGCGATCATTAGTCTATCTATAGCGACTTGGTTAGTTGCGTCCATTCCTAAAATAGCTTCTCTAATTTCAGTATTTACGTTGTTCACTGCAGTAAGACAACCTTTTCCTAGGTATCTTGATTTATCTTCGTCTCTAAGTTCTACTGCTTCTCTTTCCCCAGTTGATGCTCCAGATGGAACAGCTGCTCTTCCCATTGCTCCACACTCTAACCTTACATCTACTTCTACAGTTGGATTTCCTCTTGAGTCCAAAATTTCTCTAGCTTTTACGTCTACTATTGTCGTCATTCTTAAATACCTCCATGCTATATTTATGATTACTATAAGATAATAACACATTTATTTTGCTACGTAAAGACAGGGCTTTGTTCAATTTTTAATCATACGGTACTCAGTAATCATCCTAAAAAATAATCTTGCCCTTTTAAACCTCTTGGTTCAGCTATAACATTATTAATCCCTGTCTAGTATGCCACCTAGTATGCCACCTGCAACAGCTCCGCCTAGGAGGCTCCCACCAGTCCCGCTCCTTTCTTTAGTACTCCCTGCGTTTGCATAGAGTCTCTCTGCAAGTTTTGATATCGGCATACTCTGGATATAAACCCTTCCAGGACCCTTTAGGGTCGCTAAGAAAAGCCCTTCCTTTCCAAAAAGTGCATTTTTAAATCCGCCTACAAATTTTATATTATAGTCTACACTCCTTTCAAACCCAACTATACAACCTGTATCCACTCTCAAAACTTCTCCTGCAGCAAGATTTTTTTCTATAATCGAACCCCCAGCATGGACAAAGGCAATCCCATCACCCTTGAGTCTCTGGAGTATAAATCCCTCTCCTCCAAAAAATCCAGCTCCAAGTTTTTTTGTAAAGGCCACATCTATGTCTATCCCATTAGCTGCACATAAAAATGAATCTTTTTGACATATAAACTCTCCATTAAACTTATCTAAGTCTATAGGTATTATCTGTCCTGGATACGGAGCACTGAATCCCACAGATCTTTTTATTTTCCCGTTATTTTTAAACGTAGTTATAAAAAAACTTTCCCCTGTGATCATTCTTTTAAATCCTCCAAAAAGCCCTCCTCCAGTTCCAGTTTGCATCTCTAGGTCCTGTTCCATATAACTCATGGCACCAGCCTCAGCCATCACTCCTTCACCTGGATCAAGCTCTATCTCTACAAGCTGCATATCATGCCCATAAATTTTATAATCTATAACATCTGCCATTATTTTTACCTCCATTATTTTATTTCATACCTAATCTTACCTTAAGATTTATACAATTCTCAAGAAAAATATTTTTATAATTTAAAGGACAAAAAACAGGTCTGCTGAAATACAGACCTGTTTTAATTAATTTTCAACTATTTCTTTCAACTCTTCTTGGGATTTAATATTTAAAAGATCATATTTAACCCTATCCTTGACATCATCAAAAATAGCTTTTTTGTACTTAACTTCTTTTACTTTTTGGAATATATAAATATCCCCCTCGGTCTCTATAAGCTGAAAATTGTTAAGTTCACTTTCAAATATTTCTTTTGCAAGTCCAATTTTATAACCCAATTCTGGAATGTAACCACCTTCTGTTATTCCAGTATATAATTTACTAACAGCTATATTTTTTCCACCTTTTGATACCTCTTCAAATGTCAATTCTTTATTTTTTAGTTTTTCAACTACTGATAAAGCCTCATCTTTTAAAAGCTTTTTTGTTTCATCAGATATTTTATTGAGAACAAGGATATGCCTAGCTTTTGCTTTAGACTCTTCTTTTCCCTCTACAAAAATAATATGATGTCCAAATTGTGTTTCAACTATTTCTGGATACACTTTGCCCGCTTCACCTTCAAATACAGCATCCTCAAAAGGCTTCACCATCTGTCCCTTTTCAATCCATCCAAGATCTCCTCCACTTGGCCCAGAAGGTCCTTCAGAATATTTTACAGCAAGGGCTTCAAAGTTTTCAGGAGTGGCTTCCTTCAATATTTTCTTAGCTTTTTCTAAAGCCGTTTCTTTATCTTTCTCTGAAACTTCAGCCTTAAACTGTACAATGTTTGCATCTGCACTTGCTGCAGTATCATAAGCTAGTTTGTTTTTTTCAAAGAAGTTCTTCAATTCGTTATCACTTACTTGATAAGAATCTTTTATTTCTTTTTCAAGTTTTACTCTGAACTTGTAGAGCTTGTCTGTAGTAGAAATATTTTCCTCTACCGATATTCCTCTTTTTATGGCCTCTTTCGCTATTTTTATATCAGCTTCAAAAGATTTTTTAGCCATCTCTTCTGCCTGACTGGAATCTCCACCTGTAGCAAACAAATTTCTGATAGTTCTGTTAGCCATGTCCACGTTGGTTATTACAAAACCATCTTTTTCAAGAGAAGGTTGCTCTAGATATTTTACATATCCGTCTTCCACCCCTTCTAATTTCATATTTTCCTTTTCCTCGTGTAAAAGGGCAGAGTATTTTTCAATTCCCTTTCTTTCTTTAACCTGAGTTTCTAATTCAGATTTAACCTCTTCATAGGTTTTTCCAAGGTATATTCCATACTTGTTTTCTTCATACTCCTCTTTCAATTCATCTTCGCTAGGCACATACTGCTCTTTTATAACCTCGATTGTCTTTTCTAGAAGGATTCCCTCCTCAATCTCATTTTTCAGGGTTGTCTTTGTGTAACCCTGTATTTGAAGCATTCTTTTAAACTGTTCCTTATCATTCACTGATTTCACGATTTTATCATATTCAGCATCTACATCTTTTTTAGGAACTTTTACTTTCAATTTCTTCGCTATTTGCATCGTGAGTTCCTTCTCAATAACCTGATTAAAGGCAACCAAGTTACTAAGCTCTTTATCCATATCATTACCAAAGTACTGATTATAAACTCCCGAAAGATTTGTCATAGTTCTCTCTACTTTTAAGGTGTCTACCTTTTTACCGTTGATTTTAAATGCATAATTCTGGTTTCCCATTCCCATTTTGATATTTGATACAATAACTGTAAGCATAGATACAAAAAAAGCTATAGTTATTATCCAAATGATCGGCTTCATATTTTTTCTGAGTTTTCTGACAGCCATTATGTCCCCCTTAAAATTTTTAGTATTTATTCAATTATAGCAACTGATAATTCAATTTTCAA
This sequence comes from uncultured Ilyobacter sp., assembly GCF_963663625.1. NCBI lineage: Bacteria > Fusobacteriati > Fusobacteriota > Fusobacteriia > Fusobacteriales > Fusobacteriaceae > Ilyobacter > uncultured Ilyobacter sp. The sequence goes on from NZ_OY760437.1 coordinate 1,817,330, forward strand.
TCTATTTAACAAAAAAAAGGCCCAAAGGCCTTTTTTGATCACTTAAAATTTCAATTATGCTTTTTGATCAAGGTTATACTTCCTTATTTTTTCATACAAAGTTGTTCTTCCTATCCCAAGAAGCTTTGCAGTTTCCTGCTTATTCCATCTTGTCTTTTGCAAGGCAGTTGCGATTACAACCTTCTCTACTTCGGCTAGGTCATAGATCTCCTGCTCAAGGATATCCTTCAAAGGCCCTACACCTATCACAGTTTTATTTTCCAAGGTATCAGACTTCATCTTTATTTCTAGAGGAAGGTCCTCCACACTTATCACTTTGGTATTAGAAAGTATGACCATTCTTTCCACTATATTCTTGAGTTCTCTGATATTTCCGGGATACGAATACTCCATTAAATATTTCATGGCCTCTCCTGAAATTACAGGCATCTCTCTATGCAGTTCAAGGATTATCTTATTTAAGAAATAATTTGCCAGTAGTGGTATATCTTCTCTTCTGTCTCTTAGAGGTGGAACCTCTATAGGAAATGCTGATAATCTATGATAAAGGTCACTTCTAAACTTACCTTTTTCAGTTTCCTCCTTAAGATTTTTATTTGTGGATACTATAAATCTAACATCCACTCTTCTAGATTTATTTCCTCCAACTCTTCTAAACTCTCCGTACTCTATCACTCTCAAAAGTTTTGCCTGAGACTTGAGGTCCATTGCAGATATTTCATCCAAAAAAACAGTTCCTCTGTCAGTTTCTTCTAAAATTCCCCTTTTACTTGAAGTTGCCCCTGGGAAGGCTCCTCTTTCATAACCAAAAAGCTCTGATTCTATAGATTCAGAAGGCAAAGAAGCACAGTTTATAATTATAAAATTATTTCTTCTTCTATCACTTTTCTTAAATATCTCTTTTGCTATAAGCTCTTTCCCAACTCCATTTTCTCCACTTATAAGAACAGTAAGGTCACTTTCAGCAACTCTCTCAACTAAATTTTTTACCTCTTTAATCTTCATTGTCTGACCGACTATCTCATTTGTCTCTTCTACATAAGAAAGTTTCTCTTCCAATTTTCTTTTTTCTTTAAGAAGCTCTAGATTTTTGAGAGCTGGAATTATTATCCTGTTCATTTCTTTTAAATTTACAGGTTTCAGGAGATAATTATAAACATCAGCATTTTTAAGCTCATTTATTATATCTTCTTTTTCTTCATCTATTAGCCCTACTATAACAAAGTCCTTTCCTATTCCACCAAGTTTTCTTTTCACCTCTGAGAAACTGAACCACGTCATATACTCGTCAAGCAGTACGATATCAAAATCACTTTCCCTGAGCATATCCAATCCATCTAGAAAATTATTAAATGTTATTACCTCATATTCTTCAGAAAGTTCTTTTCTTATTTGTTTAAGAGTTTCCTTCCTCTCTGAAATTGCCAAAATTGACTTTTTCATATCTATTATCCTCCTGGTTTGTACTAAAATAAATCGTTCTATTTCCGCTTATTGTTTTTATATCTGTATTATAATAGATATTTTGAATTTCTTCAATACTATAAATAAAAAAATATATAAAAATAAAACAAAGAGTTTATTTTTTGGTACCCTTAAATCTTCTGTGTACTCTCATTTTTTAATTTTGCATGTCCATATTACGTATTGATTCATTTCAAATATAACTCCACAGCACTCACAATTATTTTAAATGTAATATAATAATCCAACGATTCTTTTTTTATTTTATATTTTTCAACAAGTTTCTCACATTCATCCCTTTCTAAAACAGTAAAAATAATGCTGTCCGTACCAGGCCAGACATGGTTGTCTAGGTGTTTTTTTGTTTTTTCCCAGGATCCTTTAAGGGAAGGAAAAACTGTATATTCCTCTATACCATCCTCCACCAGCATTCCAACGAGTTCTTCTTCTAGTGAAGAGTCGCATATTATTCTAAGCAGCTTATACTCCTCCATCTTTTTTCCTCCGTTTCACAAAGATTTCAGCTCTATCTGAGATATTCTCGGTATTTTTCATAGGCTAAATAATAATCTAGTCCCGCCTCCAACAATGACAGTTTCGCTTCCCTAAGGCCACTCTCTATCTGAAGGAAATCTATCACACTCACCAGCCCGTTTTCATACCTTCTTTTTTCAACACTGTAGTTTTCATACGAAGATTCTACTGCTGCCTCCTGCTCTTTTAGCCCCTCTTTAAGTCTCAGCAGTTCTAAATAATTGCTTCTAAGAGTTACCTCTATATCATCTTTTGCCTTCATCTCAAAATTTTTAGATTTTTCCGTCTCATTTTTGTATCTATTATAGGCATCTATATTCTGTCCAAATTCAAAGATATTCATAGTAACCGTCACACCTGCATTCCACTGCCACTCTTGTAAAGCTCCGTCAAAATCCCCATCTTCTCCTGTATACCCAAAGGTAAAATCAATTTTTGGAAAAAACTCTGATCTGGCCACAGATTCATTTGCCTTGGTAAGTTCATAATCTAACCTTGCTATTTTTGATTCCCTGCTTTCTTCCCTTGCAAAGGCCACATCATTTTCTATATCTATAATTGATAAATCATATTTTTCAGGATCAACAGGCTGAATCAGCAGTTCAACATCTCTATCGACTCCCATCTCATTCTTTAGCTCTAGCTCTGTAACCTCTATTTCATTTCTAACCCTTATAATGTTGGTCCTAATATTTCTAACTCTTGTAGCAAAGGGGAGCACATCTGCCTTTGAAAAAAGCCTCAAATCATATTTCCTTTGAGCCTTTTTATACTGTCCCTCTACATCTTCAAGGGAAGAATGGTAGACCTGCAATTCTCTTTGAAATTTTAATATATCTAGATATTTTTTTATTATAATCAGCCTTAGTTCACTTATAGATTTTAAATATTCATAGTCTGAACGCTCTCTTATTTTTTTTGCCGCAACTATCCCGGCACCTATTAGACCTCCCCTATACAAAGGCTGCACAAGCTCAATCCTGTTTAGGTAGTTATCATCTCTGACCTCATCTCCTCCATATATCTCTTCCTGACTTTTTCCATACAGACCTGTATAGCTTATTTTAGGAAGTGCCTCCTTGTAGGCTTCTCTCACCTGAAGACCTGAATTTTTTAGATCAATATCTGCATTCTTTATAATATAACTGTTAGACAGGGCTCTTTCCACACACTCTTCTATGTTTAAAGTCACTGTTTCACCATATGAAAAGACAGAAACTAACCATAGCAAAGTCACAATAAAAAAAATTTTCATATCTATCTCTCCTCACATAAAATTTTAGAATTCTCCACAAAATTATTTACCACTTGATTTAAAAACTTCTTTTAAAAATTTTAAATTAAAATTTTTAAAAGCTATTGCAAAAAAGTATATATAGTGATTTTTAATCGTCATTTTTTATGATAGAATATTATTAAATTATATACAAAGGAGTGAATATATGGAAAGAAAATACAAAATGATAGAAACAAATGAAACGGGAGATGAAATCTCTATAGAATATCCCGATGCATTTATAATAGAAAAATTTACCCCCCTCATAGAAAGAATAAAATCAAACAGACCAAAATTACTAGAACCTTTGAAAAAACTGAAAGATGAAATCGGCGATGAGAATTTTGAAAAATATTTCAACACACTTCTTGATATTAAAAAGTTTGAGAATCAGATGATGATAACAACAGACAGGAATATCAACAGAAGCATCATCACAAGACAATTCATGGGTAATATCCATCGGTGTTTTGATGTTGATTCTGTCAGAATAGTTGTTCAGTAACTAAAAACTATAAAAATAGGAGACCAAAAGGTCTCCTCATGTTTCAAATTATTCAAATATTTTTAAACTTTCTATAAATAACCATCAAAGAATCCTATCTACTTTATAAAAATTAGAAAACTCCAAAATATTAAAAAATTTATTCTCAAGGTTTTTTTATTCCCTATTTTAAGAAACCGCCGATAGTTATCTGTTCCATCAAATAAGTTATCTCATTCAATTTAAACATTTTTACATTCTTTCTGAGCTCATCCCTAGACTTGAGTTTTGTCTCACCAAAATACTCTTCGCCCGTGAGAAAAGTATATAGAAAAACCCTCAGATGATTTGATAGACCTCGTGCAGATAGCTTTATCTTACTCTGAAGAGATTCTTTTAGTTCATTTTTGTGCATTTCAAGAAGTTTCTCAAAATACTTTGTAGATGTATAGCAAAGATTATATTTAAGTGCCTTTATCTCTTCACTATCTCCAAAATTATTCGAGAATAAAACCTTCAGCCTGTAGAGAGACATATCCGGAGCTTCAAAACAATCTTTTAGATACTCCATACATATATATCTGTATTTTTTTTTCAGAGAAAGATCTAAGATAAGTATTTTATCAAGCTTTTCACGACGTTCTCTCACATCCAAATTCAGTATGTGTACAAAGATCTCTTCCTTTGAATTAAAGTAGTTGTAAAAAGTTCCTTTTGAAATTTTTGCGGCTTTGGCCAGGTCTTCTATGGTTGTATCAATGAATCCTTTTTTAACAAATATCCTTCTTGCAGCATTGATTATATTCTCTCTTTTGCATAAATTTTCAAAAGTCTCCATAACTCTCTCCTATTTTTCAAGACATCAAAATCATCATAATTTGTATTCAAGATAATTTTTCAACACCCAATATTACAGTAGAATTAATATAACATTAAATTATTTTAATGTAAAGAGGACTTTTATATACTACAACACTGTTGCTCCAAGGAAACTTACATGAGGACTATGATTTAAACCACTCTTCCATGACATCTATTATGCGATCCATGTCCTCCTCTGTTGCTATATAAGGAGGCATTGTATAGAGGTACTTGTAAAAGGGTCTGAGCCACACCCCTCTTTCAGAGGCAAATTTTTGGAATCCCTTGAGGCTCTTGGATTCTTTTACCTCTATAACCCCAGTTACTCCAAGTATTCTCACATTTTCTATTTTATCCGACTTTATTTGACCGAGTCTTCTCATCAGTTGTTTTTCTATCATTTCTATTTTCCCCAGATAGTTTTCTCTTTCAAATATATCCATACTTTTGAGTCCCACTGCACAAGTTAGGGCATTACCCATATATGTAGGTCCGTGCATGAAAGCATCTCTTCCTCTGTCTGAGTAAAAAGCTTCAAATACCTTCGTGCTAGAAATGGTGGCTGCATGACCTAGATAACCCCCAGTCAGTGCTTTTCCGAGAACAACTATGTCAGGTACTATATTGGTATGGTTCATTGCAAAAAGTTTTCCTGTTCTTCCAAAGCCTGTTGCAACTTCATCAAAAATCAATAACACATCATATTTATCGCAAACTTCTCTAGCCTTTTCCAAGTATTTAGGACTGTAAAAATTAAATCCCCCTGCTGCCTGTATGAGAGGTTCTACTATAAACGCCGCTATCTCATCATGTTTTTCCCTGAGAAGCTCTTCTAACTTTGATATATCACTCTCTACCATTTCCTCTGAAGCCTCATAACCACCAGTTGGTCTGTCTATGTGGTAGGTATCCCTAAAAAGATTTAAAAAAGCACCGTGATAAGCAGGATCATCACCTACCTCCATAGTTTTAAATGTATCACCGTGATAGCCTCCTTTAAGGCCTACTATCTTTATCTTCTTCTCGTAGCCCTTGTTGGAAAAATACTGAATAGCCATCTTTAGTGCCACTTCCACCCCCACAGACCCGCTGTCAGAGAAGAATACATGGTTAAGGCCCTCTGGAGTTATCTCTACCAATTTTTTTGCCAAATTTTTAGCCGGATCGTGAGTTAATCCCCCTAGCATCACATGAGAAAATTTCTCCATTTGTTCCGTTGCTGCTTTGTTTAACTCGTCATTACTATACCCGTGACATGCACACCACCATGATGCTACTCCGTCTATTAATTCCTCTCCATTTTTTATCTTTATCCTCATCCCTTTAGCCCACTCTACATGGAGATTTTCATCCTTCGTTTTCATCTGAGCATAAGGATACCACAAGTTCATCTCTTCTATCTTTGTCATTGTAAATTTTACCTCCAACTATCTAGATTTAAGATTTTCAATCTGATATCAGATTGAATACATCATTCATTGTTATAAAAAGTATTAGTCCTATGAGTACTATCATTCCAGCCATATGAAGTCTTTCTTCAAGTTTTTTGTTGACGGTGACACCCAAAAGTTCCAGTATTACAAATACTATTCTTCCTCCATCAAGGGCCGGAAAGGGAAGCAGATTAAATATTCCTATATTTACCGAAAGTAGAGCAGTCAGCCATACAAGGAGTGATGCTCCTCCTTTCGATGCCTCTCCCACCACTTTTACCATCCCCACAGGACCGGTTATATCATCAGCCTTAACTCTTCCTGTAACCAAAAGTTTTAATCCATTAATTATCTGTAAAAAAAGATCTTTAAAAACCCCACCTGCAACTTTAAAACTTTCTATGAAACCATACTTCTGAACGTTGTATTCAGGTAATATTCCTAGAAGTGGCTGATCTCTTCCAGCTTCATATATCGGTTCTACAACAAAGGTCATCTCTTCCCCATCTCTCATAACTTCTATTTTCAAAGGGATCTCTCCTGCCTCTTCCTTTATTACTTGACTTATATCTTCCCAATCTATGATCTCTCTGTCATTTATCTCAAATATTCTGTCACCCTCAAGAATAAGTTCATAAGCATTTGAGCTTTCCATTACACTTCCTATTACAGCTTCCTCACTTTGAATCATCTTACCGCCAGAAACCACCATAAAATATATGATGATCAGAGCAAGAGAAAAATTCATAAATACCCCTGCAAAAAGAACTATAAAACGTGAAAAAGGGGACTTGGTGTTGAAGCCGTCTTCCACTTCACTATCCACTTCCATCCCCTCTATATTCACGAATCCACCAATTGGAATCGACCGCACAGAATAAGTGGTTTCAATCCCTTCATAGGAATAAAGCTTCGGACCCATTCCAATAGAGAATTCCGAAACAGGCATCTTAAAAAACTTCGCAGCTAAAAAATGCCCCAACTCATGAATAAATATTATAATTCCTAGTATAAGTATGGTTATTAAAACATTCATAAATCCTCCAGATTAAACCGCCCTAAGTAATAAAAGTATTTTATCTATTTGTTTAAATTTTCAAGTATCAAATCTCCGCTTTCTGTTTCAGGTCTGTAGTCATATTGAGGCACAAATTGTTCCTTGTAAAGAGGCTCTACTCCCTCTTCCAAGTTAAATTCTGAATAAATGACTTTGTCCTCACTTGCAGGTCTTCTCGAGAACCTTTCCTCATCTCCTGGAGATTCTTTGATCTCGATAGATCCACATGCCGCTAATAATAACACCATGAGTAAAGCAATTAATTTTTTCATCTATAACACCTCCTCTTAGAGACTATTATAGTATCTCTTTCACAGCTTCAAAAATCTCCTCTGAAATTTCATCTATCTTTTTCAGTTTGCCGTCTTCCACACATTTTATCTCTTTCCACTGATATGTCTCCGCTATATTGCATGCATTTTGATGAGACACCCTCAGATACTCTACATCTTTTTCATGAATATCCTTAGCTTCCTCTCCGGTTATTTTATTTTTTCTTTCAGACATCAGCTTTTGAGCCACATCCACTGGCATATTCAGAAAAAAAACTACATCCGGCTTCGGAATCCCCATTTTTTCATACTCGAGATCCTCAAGCCAATCAAGGTATTTTATTTTTTTATATGGGTCTGCAAACTTAGAAGCTTGATGAACCATGTTAGAAGTTGTATACCTATCTGTTATGATTATTCCATTTTCCAAATAAAAATTTTCCCAATCTTTTTTAAAAGAGGCGTACCTGTCTATTGCATACATTGTAGATACAGGATAAGGGTTTACATCGTTTGCTTTTTCTCCGAACTCTCCTGCTAAGTACATTTTTACTGGTTCAGAAGCAGGACTTTCATAATTTGGAAATGATATTTTTTTTACCTTTATTCCTTCCGATTTCAATTTTTCATATAGAATTTCACTTTGAGTTTGTTTTCCGCTAGAATCTGTTCCCTCTATTACTATCAGTTTTCCCATCTATTGTCCTTTCTGATTTTGCCAAACCACTACAAATGTAACCTACTGTATTTATATTAAATTACTGTTAAAATAATTTAATAATTTTAGCCAAAATTAGTCCTGATCCAGTTCCTAGTCTCTAGATCCACTTTTTTTATGGTTTCAAAATCAATTATTTCTACAGGAGTGTGCCTGTCTATAGCCTCTCTCAGTATCATATATATTTCCAAAAACTTTATTTTTCCTTTTAAAAAAAGATCCACTGCCACTTCATTCGCTGCATTAAATACCGTCGGCATTGATTTTCCTACTTTACCAGCTTCGAGGGCATATTCTATCCCTTTAAAAACTTTATGATCTGGTTCTTCAAAATTAAGCTGTGATATTTTTTTAAAATCCAAACTACCGAAGCTTATGTTTTCTTCCCTCTCTGGGTATGTAAAGGCATATTGAATTGGTACCTTCATATCAGGTGCTCCAAGTTGTGCTATAACTGTAGTGTCACGAAATTCTACCATAGAGTGAACTATACTCTGTGGATGCACTAGGACCTCTATACTCTCATAGGGTAACCTAAATAACTGATGAGCTTCTATAACCTCTAGTCCTTTATTTACAAGGGTAGAAGAGTCTATTGTTATCTTTTTCCCCATTGACCAATTTGGGTGTTTCAGTGCCTCTTCCACAGTTACATTTTTCAGTTCCTCTAGATTCTTTCCTCTAAAAGTTCCTCCACTAGCTGTTATTATTATTTTTTTTACCTCTTCCCTTCTTCCGCCTAGCATAGACTGAAATATAGCCGAGTGTTCACTGTCTACAGGTATTATTTCTGCCCCTTTATACTCTTCTAGTAGTTTATTTATGAGCTCTCCTGCCGCCACCATTGTTTCTTTGTTTGCTAGGGCTATTCTTTTCTCTTTCTTCACAGCCTCTATTGTAGCCTCTATCCCCACAGAGCCGCTTACTGCAGTTAAGACTGTGTCTGCTTCTTCGAGTCCCCCTAGAATTTTTAGCCCTTCTTCTCCTCTGTAGACTAAAAGGTCAGGATATCTATCCTTTATCACTTTGTAACCCTCTTCAGTTCCTATAGATACATATTTTGGAGAGAATTCCTCTATCTGTTCAAGTAAGAGGTCATGATTATTATGAGCACTCATTGCCAGCACTTTAAATTTTCCTTTGCTGTTTCTTATTACTTCAAGGGCATTTGTTCCAATGCTTCCTGTAGATCCAAGTATTGTTATCATTTTCATTTATTTACCCCCTAATGAAGAAAATAGGCAGCTTTAGCTGCCTTTAGTTTTTTAAACAAATAATATTTTAAGTAGATAAAACATTGTAGGCACCACAAATATCATACTGTCAAATCTGTCCAATATTCCTCCGTGACCCCCTAGAATATTACCTGAGTCCTTTATCTTAAAATCACGTTTAAAAAGTGACTCTCCAAGGTCTCCTATTTGAGCCATAACACTTACAAAAATTCCCATAGCTAACACTCCTAGAAGAGAAAGCGGACTTTCCTTGAGGTAGAAAAAATATCTTATTATACCTAGCGTTAGGACTGTAAAAAATATCCCCCCCAACGTTCCCTCTATTGATTTTTTAGGACTTATGTCACTTAGACCTCTCCTAAAAAACTTTCTTCCTGTAGAAAGTCCCACAAAATAAGCAAAAGAGTCACAGACCCACACCATAATCTGAGCCGTCAATATCCATAGATTCCCTTGCTGGAGAAAACTCATGGCAATTATATGGGAAAATAAAAATGATATATACATAACTCCTAGAAGTGTCCCCCCTATATCTCTGCTCGCTTCCTCAGAACGACTTTCCAAAACCCTGCTGATTATAAGAAGCATTACTCCCAGTGAGATTACAAATGGTAAAAGTTCACCAAAATGATGTCCTTTCATATATATATAAGTGAAATTAGGTATCGAAAGCCCCAGAATCATACCTAGTTTTTTAAGCGGCCTTTTCCCAGATCTTTCCATCATGTCATAAAACTCATAAAGAGCAGTTCCTATTATTACATTGGCAAAAAGTAGAAGAAGCAGCCCTCCACTCAAAAGTATGTAGATCAAAACCGGTATCCCAAGTATAGCTACAATTAGTCTACTTTTCATTAATTAATCCTCCAAATCGCCTCTCTCTTTTCATGTATGTATTCAGGGCTTTTTCAAGTTCCGCCTCATTGAAGTCAGGCCAGGCAAGATCTGTGACATATATCTCAGTATAAGCTATTTGCCACAGGAGAAAATTTGATATTCTCAATTCTCCGCTGGTTCTTATTAGAAGTTCAGGGTCAGGTATATCACTATACAGATATTTAGAAAAACTTTCCTCTGTTATCTCAGCTATCCCATCTTTAATTATTTTATTTACCGCATCTACTATTTCCGACCTTCCACCATAATTGAAAGCTATGTTAAGGGTTATTCTAGTATTGTCTTTAGTTAGTTTTTCTGTCTTTTCTATTTCTTCAAGTAATTCTTTGTTGACACCCTCTTTTTTTCCGGAAACCATTAGCCGAACACCATTTTTCATCATGGTGTTTTTTTCATTTTTGAGATACTCTTTAAATAATTTCATGAGAGTATCTACCTCTTTCTGAGGCCTCTTCCAGTTTTCTGTAGAAAATGCGTATACAGTTAGATGCTTTACTCCTAATTCCCCTGCATGGGTCAGAATTTTCTTTAGAGACTTAGCTCCTGCTCTGTGTCCCATTGTTCTTGGAAGCCCTCTTTTTTTTGCCCATCTTCCGTTTCCGTCCATTATTATCGCTATATGATTTGGTATTTTTTTTTCCGAACCCGACACAAAATTACCGCCTTTTTTTTAAAATTACATTATATTCTATCATATTTAGAATGTTTTTTCCACAGGCAATAGCTCTAGGTAAATACTTAGAAATAAATTCTTTATTAAATCTATAATTAATTTTTTTTAATATCCTCACAAGAAGCTTTCCCTAAACCAGTGTCAACAGTATAATTTTTTTATTCAATTTTTTTATGATGAAATTAAAATAGAAGTCTAGCACAATAAGCTAGACTTCTAAATTTTTTAAAACTTGATATTATTTTTATACAGTAGTTATCTCTTTTTCTTTCTTTTTCAACAATTCATCCACTAGCTTGATGTGCTCATCAGTAATGTTTTGAGTATCATCTTCAAATGCTTTTAACTCATCCTGAGTTATGTCTCCATCCTTTTCAACTCTTCTGAGGTGATTGTTGGCATCTTTTCTTATGTTTCTTATAGCTATCTTTCCATTTTCAGCTTCTGATTTTGCAAGTTTAACATACTCTTTTCTTCTGTCAGCGGTTAATTCAGGTATTTGTAGTCTTATTACTTTACCATCATTGTTTGGAGTAAGTCCTAGATTTGAGGTCATGATTGTTTTCTCTATCTTTTGGATTAAAGATTTATCCCAAGGATCGATTACTAGAAGCCTTGCTTCTGGAGCCGATACGTTGGCAACCTGATTTAACGGCATCTCAGATCCATATTGCTCTACTTTTATTCCATCTAGCATTGATACATTTGCTCTTCCTGCTCTGATTGATGCAAACTTGTGTTTTGTGGATTCGATAGCTTTATCCATTTTTTCTCTACAGTCATTCATGATTTCTTGTGCGGACATTTATTACCTCCCATATAATATCAATTTTTTATTTTCAATTTTTCCAAATATTTCAAAATTTATCCTTCTATTACAGTTGTTCCTATCTCCTCACCAGTTATAACTCTTCTGATATTTCCCTCTAATAAAGAATTAAATACAATAATTGGAAGATTATTTTCCCTGCAGAGCGATATTGCAGTGGCATCCATTACCTTGAGGTCTTTGTTTAAAACCTCTGTATAAGTAACTGTTTCATATTTCTTGGCGTCACTATGCTTCACAGGATCTTTATCATAGATTCCATCCACTTTTGTTGCTTTTATGACAACATCAGCATTGATCTCTATAGCTCTTAGGGCAGCTGCAGTATCAGTTGTAAAATAAGGATTCCCAGTTCCAGCTCCAAATATTACAACTCTTCCCTTTTCCATATGTCTTTGAGCTTTTCTTTTTATGAAAGGCTCTGCAATTTTAGGCATCTCTATCGCTGTTTGTACCCTAGTCTGTACACCTATTTTTTCTATTGAATTTTGAAGTGCCAAAGAATTTATAACTGTAGCAAGCATTCCCATATGGTCTCCAGTTACTCTGTCTACACCTTGTTCTGCCCCTGACAGACCTCTGAAAATATTTCCGCCTCCTATTACGATAGCCACTTCTACTCCGAGATCTACAACTTCTTTTATCTGTCTAGCATAGGACCCTATTACTTCTGAAGAAATTCCAAACTCCTGGTCTCCCATCAAAGCTTCTCCACTGAGTTTTAAAAGAACTCTCTCATATACAGGTTTCATCCGTTAACCTCCCAGTTATTTTAAAAAAAGGGGATGCAGCAGCATCCCCTATAATTTTTAACTATTATCCGTTAATTTGAGCTGCAACTTCTGCTGCGAAATCAGATTCTTCTTTCTCGATTCCCTCTCCTACTTTCATTCTTTTAAATGAAAGTACAGAGATGTCTCCAGCAAATTCCTCAACAGTTTCTTTATTTTCTGCTCTTACATATACTTGGTTAACTAGGCAGTTTTCCTCATAGAACTTGTTCATTTTACCTACAAGAATCTTCTCTATGATTTGAGCTGGTTTTCCTTCTGCTTCAAGCTGCTTTCTAGCTATTTCTTTTTCTCTCTCAAGGTCATCAGTTGTTACTTCAGATGAATTTAAGTGCTTTGGATCAAGTGCAGCTACGTGCATAGCTATTCCGTTAGCCTTTTCTTTGTTTTCATCTGTAGCCTCTCCAGACATTTCTACGATTACTGCCAATTTTCCACCTAAGTGGCTGTACGTAGAAACAAAACCTTCAGTGGCAACCTTTTCCATTCTTCTGAGGTTCATGTTTTCACCGATTTTAGCTATTAATTCAGTTATTAAAGTTTCTACAGTTTTTCCATCTATCTCTACAGCTTTAAGCTCTTCAACAGTATTTACATCGTTGTTAAGAGCGATCTCTACAAGTTTCTTTCCAAAGTTTACGAAAGCTTCATTTTTAGCAACGAAGTCAGTTTCTGAGTTAAACTCTATAAGTACAGCAGTTTTGTTATCAGCTGAAACACCGTCAAAAACAAGTCCTTCTGCTGCTGTTCTTCCTGCTTTTTTAGCTGCCTTAGCCATACCTTTTTCTCTTAGGTAGTCGATAGCTACTTCCATATTCCCATCTTTTTCTGTAAGCGCTTTCTTACAATCCATCATTCCAGCACCAGTTCTTTCTCTTAGCTCTTTTACCATACTAGCTGTGATAACTGCCATTTAATTTTCCTCCCTAGTGAGTTTTTTATTTCTTTTTGATTGTATGAATCAATACAAGAATTGAGTACCGATTTCAAGTACTCAATCCGTTATTTTATATGTTAAACCAGCTATTACTCAGCCGATCCTTCTTCTATTACTGTTTTTGCTGCAGCTTGTGCTCTTTCAGCTTCAGCTCCTTGGTTCCCTTCTATAACTGCGTTTGCAACGATTGTAGACATAAGTTTTACAGATCTGATTGCATCGTCATTTGCAGGTATAGGGTATGTGATTGGCTCAGGGTCTACGTTTGAGTCAACCATAGCAATTACAGGTATTCCTAGCTTAACAGCTTCTGTTATTGCAAGAGCTTCTTTCTTTACGTCAACTACGAATATAGCTGCTGGTAATCCTTTCATATCTTTGATTCCAGAAAGGTTTTTAGAAAGTTTAGCTAATTCTTTTCTTAATTGAGCAGCTTCTTTTTTAGTATAAGAATCATCTAAAGTTCCGTCCTTATCCATAGTCTCAAGCATTTTTAGTCTTTCTACTCTAGCTTTGATCGTTTCAAAGTTAGTAAGCATTCCACCTAACCATCTGTTATTAATGTAGTACATTCCAGATCTTTCAGCTTGCTCTCTGATAGAATCTTGAGCTTGCTTTTTTGTCCCTACGAAAAGTACTGTTCCACCGTCAGCAGCGATTTCTCTTACTACTGAATAAGCCTCTTCGATTTTTTTAAGTGACTTGTGTAGATCGATTACGTGAATTCCGTTTCTCTCTGTAAAGATGTACTTAGCCATCTTAGGGTTCCATCTTTTTGCTTGGTGACCGAAGTGTACTCCAGCCTCAAGTAGTTGTTTCATAGTTACTACTGCCATTTTTTTCCTCCTAGATAATTTGGTTTTTTCTTCCATTGGCCTCAAAACTAGGAGATCTGCTTTTGCAGACACCATCCCTAGAAATAACCAATGTGTGTATTTAAACAACGCTTCAGTATACCATCAACCATCTCTTTTGTCAATGATTCCAATTGATTTTGAACTTAAATTAATATTTTTTATTATTTAGTTTGAACTTTTAGATTTTTTATAATACTCTATATAAAAGTAGCAAAGCCCGTAATAAATGTCGAGTGATTTCTTGTCTGTCTTTTAAGGAGGGGTATATGAATAAAGCTCTTTTGATTGTAGATCTTCAAAATGACTTTTGTGAAGGTGGAAGTTTAGAAGTAAAGAATTCTTCTAACATTATCCCTGTCATAAATAATTTGATCGATAAATTTAGACAAGGTGCATCCCCTGTTATAGCGACAAAGGATTGGCACCCGTTCGATCACAGAAGTTTTGCCTCTGTTTCAGGAGGAAAAATAGGTGAATTGGGAAGCTTAAATGGAATCCCTCAGATATGGTGGCCCGATCATTGTGTCCAAGGTACAGAAGGTGCAGAGCTCCATCCTGATCTAAAACCTGTTGATGAGATTATACATAAGGGGACAGACCCTGAAGTCGATTCTTACAGCGGCTTTTTCAGTGCATCAGGTCAACCAACCGGTTTAGAAACTCTTCTGAAAAAACAAGAAATTGGAACTCTTTACGTAGTTGGCTTGGCCACCGACTATTGTGTAAAGTTTACAGTTTTAGATGCCTTGTCACTAGGATACAAAGTTTTTGTCATAGAAGATGGTTGCCAGGGAGTGAACTTAAACCCAAGAGATTCTGAACTTGCCCTTGATGATATGAAAAAAGGGGGAGCTGTTATTCTTTCTAGCAGCGAACTCGACATTTAAACAAAAATAAATCCGGGTGCAAAATCCCCGGATTTTAGAACGTCTTATTCAAAATAATTTTATAATTTATTTTTTCTTTTGAAATAATGGGGTGAGTCTCCCCATTCACCGTAAGCTATTTCATCTCCCACGGATTTTACTCTTCCAGCCAAGCATCCTTTACACTGTTCTGCTGTGTCATCAATACACGGCTTATCATTATAAAGCTGATATTTGGCTCTGTACTCATCTTTGGTAGTTACTGGCATCAAAACATTTGCCCCTGCCTTTAGTCCTTTTTCCCTTCCAAGCGGATCTAGACCTTGGAGGGCTGTTGTCGCGGCTATATTTATGTCTTTCAAATATAACCTAGATAGGGCGATCATCTTAAGTCCGAGAGATACTCTTTTTTCCTTAGAAATGACACTTCCTCTATACTCCTCACCCATTGGAGTTTCATCAGAAATTATATATGGCCCCATTCCAATCATATCCACATCCATTTTTTCATAGAAAAGTATATCTTCTACCAAGTCCTCATTACTTTGTCCGGGAAGTCCTATCATCACTCCTGTCCCAACTTGGTAGCCTATATCACGTAAATCCTTCAAGCTCCTAATCCTATTTTCAAAATTATGTTTCCCGTCTTGAGGATGGATTCTTTTATAAAGTTCCTCATTGCTAGTTTCCACTCTCAACAAATACCTGTGGGCTCCAGCATCAAACCATCTTTTATAAGTTTCTCTACTTTGCTCTCCTAGAGAAAGGGTTATTCCCAATTCTCCATTGGAAAGTTGCTTTATCTCCTTTACTACCTCTTCCACAAATAACGTAAACTCTTCATCCTGTCTTTCTCCAGACTGGAGGACCAAAGATCCGTAGTTGTTTTCGTATATCCACTTAGCACTTTCCAATACATCATTTTTCTCCATAAAAAACCGATCTACACCTTTGCTGCTTCTTCTTATTCCACAATAGTTGCAGTCCTTTATGCAGTTATTACTAAACTCTATTAGCCCCCTATAAAAAACTTTTTTCCCAATTTCTCTCTCTTTTATTTCATAAGCTTTTTTATATATAAGATTAAGGTCCTCGGGATCCTCTATATTCATTAGATATAAAAGATCTTCTTTAGTGAGTTTTTCTTTTTTTAAGATCTCAGCAGTCTTCATATTTCCTCCATATCTTTCTATCATTTAGTTTATTATATCACAAACTTTTTAATTTTTGACCAGTTTTATAAATAATTTTTTCTCTGATAAATCCAAAAAAAGAAAAAAAGAGAGACATAAGTCTCTCCTTTAAAGTAATATTATACTAATTCAATAATTGCCATCTCTGCTGAATCGCCTCTTCTTACAGTGGTTCTAATAATTCTAGTGTATCCACCGTTTCTTTCAGCGTATTTTGGTCCAATCTCAGCAAATAATTTTGCAACAACTGCATCATCTCTTAAGAAAGCGAAAGCTCTTCTTCTAGCAGAAAGGTCACCTTTTTTACCAAGAGTTACCATTCTCTCAGCAAACTTTCTTAATTCTTTAGCTCTAGTAACTGTAGTTTCCAATCTTTCTTCTCTCAATAAAGATATAGTTAAGTTCATAAGCATAGCTTTTCTATGATCTGATCTTCTACCTAACTTTCTATACGATTTATTATGGTTCATTACTCAGCAATCCTCCTTATCTTTAATTATTCAGAAGATCCATTCTGCGATAAATCGAATCCTAATTCCTTCATTTTATCGAGAATCTCATCTAGAGATTTTCTTCCAAGGTTCTTAATCTTTAGAAGTTCATTAAGAGATAGTATAGCTAATTGCCCTACTTCCTCAATTCCAGCCTTCTTTAGACAGTTGAATGATCTGACTGTTAGGTCAAGTTCCTCAATCTTCAAGTTAAGAACATCTTCATCTTTAGAAGAATCTACTTCTTCTACTTCCTCTTCTTCTAGATCTCCTCTTAAATTCTCCATTCTGTTGCCTATATCTAAGAATGGATCAAAGTGTAGTCTTAGAAGTTCTATTGCATAAGAGATAGCATCTCTTATAACAATACTTCCATCAGTTTCAACATTTAAAGTAAGTTTATCGAAGTCAGTCATTCTTCCAACCATAGTATCTTCTACGCTGTAAGAAACTCTTTTTATCGGAGTGTATATTGCATCTATAGCTATGTAGTCTACAGACCAATCTTTCCTCTCGATATCTTCTGCAACAACAAACCCTTCTCCTGTGTCCACAAGAAATTCCATATTTATCTCTTTTTCTGTAGTTATAGTGCAGATAACCTGGTCTGGATTTATTATTTCCAATTCAGAGTCAGGATTGATATCTGCCGCTGTAACTATTTTTGGTCCTTGAACAGAGAGATTCATTCTTTTTTCACCAGAAGTTTCAGTTTTTACAATTACTTCCTTTACGTTAAGTATTATATCAGTAACTGCTTCTTTTACTCCCTCAATGATAGAGAACTCATTTAATACTCCGTCTATTCTTATACCTTTTATAGCTGCTCCTGGAATCGAAGACAGTAAAACTCTTCTCAGGGCATTTCCTATCGTATGTCCATAACCTCTATATAGTGGCTCAACAACATATTCAGCCTTAAAGTCATTTTCTTTAACTTCGGAAATATTAATGCTTCTTGAATGTTTCTCAATTTTTAACATTTAATCAACTCCTATATAAAGGATTTATTATCTAGAGTAGAACTCAACGATCAAAGCTTCGTTTAATTCAAAATCTAAGTCGTCCTTTGTAGGGTTTTGTAATACTTTCCCTGTAAAACTAGCTTTATCTACTTCTAACCAAGATGGAGCATTTGAGGCTTCTACAGCACTCTTGATTATCTCAACATTTTTAGAGTTTTCGATTACAGATACAACATCCCCAACTTTCACTCTGTAAGATGCGATGTTTACTTTTCTTCCGTTTACAGCGATGTGTCCATGAGAAACTACTTGTCTCGCTTGTCTTCTAGTCTTAGCAATACCAAGTCTATAAACTACGTTGTCGAGTCTTCTTTCAAGGTACTGTATCAGGTTAAGACCTGTAACCCCATCTCTTCTGTTTGCTTCAGCATATAGCTTTCTGAACTGCTTTTCCATTACACTATATATGAATTTTGCTTTCTGTTTTTCTCTTAACTGAATAGCGTATTCAGTTGGTTTTCTATTTGCATTTGGTCTAGGTCCTCTCTTAGAAGATTTGTTTACTCCTAAAACAACTGGATCTATACCAAGAGCTCTACATTTCTTTAAAACGGGCTGTCTATTTCTTGCCATTTCTCTAATATTCCTCCTTTATAAAATTCTACACAAAAATGAGCTTCTACCTTTTACGATTCTTCGATAAGTAGAGAAACTACACTCTTCTTCTTTTAGGTGGTCTGCAACCGTTGTGTGGAACTGGAGTTACGTCAGAAATTTTAGTAACTTCTAATCCCGCAGCCTGCATTGATCTTATACAAGCTTCTCTTCCTGAACCAGGACCCTTCGTTTTTACTTCGACTTTTTTCATTCCATTTTCAATAGCTACATTTGCAGCTTGCTCTGCCGCAATTTGTGCAGCAAATGGAGTTGACTTTTTAGTCCCTTTGAATCCTGATGTTCCACCTGATTTCCAAGTAATTACTTTTCCTTCAGTGTCAGTAATGGTAACAATAGTGTTGTTGAAGTTTGAGTGTATATGAGCTATTCCGTTAGGAATATTTTTTAATTTTTTCTTGATTTTAGCTACTCTTTTCTTAGCCAAGTTAAGCTACCTCCTTACTATTAAACTGTCTATCTGAATATAAGCCACACTTACTATCTTTTGATAGGTTTCTTTGGACCTTTTACTGTTCTAGCATTTGTCTTAGATTTTTGTCCTCTTACTGGAAGATTCATCTTGTGTCTAAGACCTCTATAGCACCTGATGTCCATAAGTCTTTTTATTGAAAGTCTTACGTCCTTTCTAAGGTCCCCTTCTACTTTTATTTTGTCAATTATAGCTCTTACTTTGTTTAATTCCTCTTCGGTCAAGTCTTTTACTCTAGTATCAAAATCTACTCCAGCTTCTTTCAAAACTTGTTGAGAAGTTGGTTTTCCGATTCCATAAATATAAGTTAAAGCTATCTCGATTCTCTTGTTTCTAGGAATGTCTACTCCTGCTATTCTAGCCAACGTTTCTTCCTCCTATTCCGAAAATTTATATATTTGTTGATATAATAATCAACTAAACACTTTCTTCGACATGCCCTGGTTAAATCAGGTGGTGGCCCTACGGCTCAACATGCCTTTACAGTACCTGATATCAGTACTATAATACTTATAAACACACTTCCAATCAAACGGCAAAATTATCCTTGAACTTGTTTATGTTTTGGATTTTCGCAGATACATCTGATTTTTCCGTGTCTTTTGATAACTTTACATTTGTCACAAATTTTCTTTATAGATGCTCTTACTTTCATTTCTTTCCCCCTTCCACATCCTGATTATGACTTCTTCCTGTATACTATTCTACCTCTTGATAAATCATAAGGTGAGATTTGTACTGTTACTTTGTCCCCAGGTAAGATTTTGATATAGTGCATCCTCATCTTTCCTGAGATGTGACCTAGAATTACATGGCCGTTTTCTAGCTCTATCTTAAACATAGCGTTAGGAAGAGCTTCTAAAACTGTACCTTCTAATTCAATGACATCTTTTTTCGACATAATTCCTCCTACTAGACAGAATTTCATATTATTCTAACACTTTCACCATAAAAAGTCTAGTCTTTTTTGTTTTTTTTGACTAGTCCAATTGACTTAAAATCACTGGTTTTCCTTCGATTATAGCAATAGAGTGTTCAAAGTGAGCAGACCTTTTACCGTCTTTAGTTACAGCTGTCCATCCGTCCTCTAGTATATTCACTTTATACGAGCCGGCATTGACCATCGGTTCGATTGCCAGCACCATTCCATTTTCTATTTTCAGACCTCTTCCTTTTCTTCCAAAGTTAGGAATTGAAGGGTCCTCGTGCATTGATTTCCCTATCCCGTGTCCACAAAAATCCCTCACAACAGAAAAACCGTTAGATTCTACAAATTTCTGTATGGCGTTGCCAATATCTCCGAGTCTGTTTCCTGCCACTGCCATCTCTATTCCTATTTCTCTGGATTTTTTCGTGATTTCCAATAATCTCTTAGACTCTTTATCTATCTGTCCAACAGGAAAAGTTATTGCCGAGTCTCCGTAAAATCCATTTAGTTCAGTAACAACATCTATACTTACAAGATCCCCATCTTTTAAAATTTTATCTACACGTGGTATCCCGTGCACAACTTCCTCATTTACCGATATGCAAGAGCCTGCCGGATATGGATTTTCAGGTCCACCTACCCCTATACTTGCAGGATGAGCTCCTTGGGACCTTATATAATCCTCTATAATTTTGTTTATCTCTAGTGTAGAAATACCTGCCTTTATGTGCTTGGGCAAAACCTCTTCATATAAACGGGCTATTATCTGATTGGCTTCTTTTATTTTTTTTATTTCATTTAATGTTTTATAAACAATCATATTTCAATCCTTTCAATTCTGAAGGAATTACCCGAGGATAGAAACTATATCCTTGGTCACTTCAGCTACATCCTTTGTCCCGTCAAGTTCTGCAAGGACACCTTTTGCCTTGTAGAAATCAAAAAGAGGAGCTGTTTGTGAGTGATATTCTCCCAGTCTTTTTTCTACTGTTTCTGCAGTGTCGTCTTTTCTAGTTATAAGTTCTCCTCCGCAGAAATCACACTTTCCTTCCTCTTTGGAAGGATTAAATTCTACATGGAAAGATGCTCCGCAATCCTTGCAGACTCTTCTTCCTGTTATTCTTCCAACTATCATCTCATCTGGTACATTTAAAGATATTACTTTGTCCAAAGATATATTCATCATTTTCATAAGTTCTTCTAGTGCTTCTGCCTGAGCAAGAGTTCTAGGAAATCCATCAAGAATAAATCCTTTTTTACAATCCTCTTGTGCCAGTCTGTCTCTTATTATTCCTATTATGGTGGAGTCCGGAACAAGTTTTCCCTCGTCCATATATTTTTTAGCTTCCAGTCCCATTTTTGTTCCTTCTGTTATTGCAGCTCTCAATATATCTCCAGTTGAAATTTGAGGGATTCCGTATTTTTCAATTAAAAATTTAGCCTGGGTCCCTTTCCCTGCTCCTGGGGCACCAAATAACATAATATTCATTCAGACTCATCTCCTATTCATTTTTTTATTTTCACACAGTTGTTATTATACTATAAATGCCTTTAAAATGCACTTTTTTTAAAGCTTTTGTGGGAAATACTACTTTTTTCATCTGATTTTTTTAATGCTTCACTTTAATATAAAGTTCAATATAATATAAAAAGGACACGGCTTAGACCGTGTCCAGTAGGCTTATAAAAAACCTCTATATTCCTTCATGACAAGATGAGCATTTATCTGTTGTACCGTATCAAGCGCCACTCCTACGACTATTATAATCCCTGTTCCTCCAAAGAATACTGGAAGCCCCAATGAACTAAATATAGCTATAGGAAATACTGATACCGCCGCAAGAAATGCTGCTCCTCCCCAGGTGATCTTTGTAACAACTTTTTCTAAATATACTACTGTCTCTTCTCCAGGTCTTATCCCTGGGATAGTACCTCCGCCCTGTTTCAAGTTGTCTGCAACTTTCTCAGGATCAAACATGATTGCCGTATAGAAAAATGAAAAGAACATAATCAATGCTGCATAAGTTACTAGGTAAACAGGATGAGTTTGAGTAAACAATCTTCCTAGCATTATTCTTCCAGGCATATCTGCTGGCAAAGAATTTACTATCAGAGAGGGAATCATCATAAGTACCGAAGCAAATATTACAGGCATTACACCTGCAGTATTTAGTTTTAATGGTAAGTAAGTGCTTTGAGCCACTCCCCCTTTACCACTAAATCCTCTTCCTACATAATGAACAGGTATTTTTCTCTGCCCCAGTTGAAATATTACTATCCCAGCTACAGTCAGTATTGCAAAAATTGCTACAATCACAAGAATAGGAATAAGGAACTTACTGCCCTTCATGTTTTGTACTGTTTGTACAACTGTTGAAGGCATTCTAGATATTACATTCAAGAATATCAGAAGAGAGATCCCATTTCCTACACCTTTTAGAGATATCTGCTCTCCAACCCACATAAGAAACACTGTTCCTGCCGTCAGCGTTGTTACAGTTGTTGTTACAAATCCAAATCCTGGAGTTGTGACAAGACCTGCAGACTGCAGCCACATGCACACACCAAAACCTTGTATCATTGCAACTACAATAGTCAGATATCTAGTCCACTGAGTTACCTTATTTCTTCCAGATTCACCCTCTTTTTGAATCTCTTCAAGCTTAGGAATAATAACTGCCAGCAAGCTCACCACAATGGATGCATTGATGTAAGGCATTACTCCAAGCGCAAAAATGGAGACTCTTTGAAAGGCTCCTCCAGAAAACATATTTATATAGCCAAGAAGGTCATTCTGAGCTGTCATTGATGCTAGCCTGTCAATGTCCACGCCAGGAGCAGGGATATGGGTCCCTACTCTGGCTATTAAGAACATTAACAGAGTGAAGATAATCTTTTGTTTCAGCTCAGGTATTTTGCCTATGGCTTGTACCTTATCATTGAATCTTTCTAACAAAGTCAAAACTCTTCACCCCGCATTTTTACTAAGAACCATAACTATGGTGAATTTTTATTACTTGTTGTTTCCAGCGATGTCAGCAAAAGTCTTAACTTCTATGATTTCTACTACTCCACCTTGAGCTTCGATAGCCTCTTTAGCCGATGTAGAAATTTTATGAGCTTTTACCGTAAGCTTTTTCTCTAAAGATCCTTTTCCAAGAACTTTTAATCCAGCCATCATTTTCTTTATGATTCCAGCTTCTTTAAGAGCTTCTGGAGTCACTACAGATCCTTCTTCAAATCTGTTTAATGTATCAAGGTTAACAACTGCATAATCTTTTCTAAAAAGTGAGTTAGAGAATCCTCTCTTTGGCACTCTTCTTATTAAAGGCATTTGTCCACCTTCAAATCCAGGATGAACGTAAGAACCTGATCTTGACTTCTGACCATTACTTCCCTTACCACCAGTTTTACCAGTACCAGAAGATTCTCCTCTTCCGATTCTTTTCCTGTCTTTTCTAGGTACAGAAGGCTTTAATTCGTTTAACTTCATTCCTTTGTTACACCTCCTCTACATTGAGTAGGTAAGATACTAAATGAACTTTCCCTACGATATCAGGTGTTGCTTCTAGTTCTACAACATTATTTATCTTCTTAAGCCCTAGCGACTTTACAGTTGCTATATGGTTAGGCTTTCTTCCGATCATGCTTTTTACAAGCTTAATTCTAAGCTTTGCCATTATACTTACCTCCTAGCTTAAGATATCCTTTACTTCTTTACCTCTTAAAGTAGCGATTTGCTCAGCTGTTCTAAGCTCTCTTAAACCTTCTATAGTCGCTCTTGCAACATTCCCCTTAGTTCTAGATCCTCTGATCTTTGTAAGGATGTTATGTAAACCGGCTAACTCTAGAATTTCTCTACAAGCAGAACCTGCTATTACTCCTGTACCTTCATGAGCTGGAGCCATCCATATTGAAGTAGCTCCCCATTTTCCAATGATTTCATGAGGAATAGTAGTTCCTTTAAGAGATACTGTGATCATATTTCTTTTTGCAGCAGCGATAGCTTTCTTGATTGCATCAGGTACACCATTCGCTTTTCCTAGTCCTATACCTACTTTACCATTCTCATCTCCAACCGCAGCCAGAACTGAGAAAGATATAGTTCTTCCACCTTTTGTGGTTTTAGAAACTCTAGATATAGTTAGTATCTTTTCTTCAAATTGTTTTTCTTCTCTATTTACAAACTTAGACAAGTGATATCCTCCTCTCTACAAGAATTAGAACTTTAGACCTGCTTCTCTTGCAGCTTCAGCAAGAGCAGCAATCCTTCCTGTGTATACATATCCAGATCTGTCAAATACAATGTTAGTTATTCCTTTAGCTGTAGCTCTCTCAGCAATAGCTTTCCCTACTAACACAGCAGATTCAACATTTCCTCCGTGTTTAACATCTGCTTTGATCTCTTTATCAACAGTTGATGCAGCTACTAATGTAGTTCCATTAACGTCATCGATAAGTTGAGCAAAGATGTTATCGTTAGATCTATATACAGAAAGTCTTGGTCTTTCAGCTGTACCAGAAATCTTGCTTCTGATAGATAATTGTTTTCTTTTTCTTACAGCTTGTCTGTCAACCTTTTTAAACAACTGACTTACCTCCTTTTTGTCAAGCTACCTTACGATTTTTTTCCTTCTTTTCTTCTAACAATCTCGTCCGAGTACTTAACACCTTTTCCTTTATATGGCTCAGGAGCTCTCTTTGCTCTGATTTCAGAAGCAATCTGCCCAACTACCTGTTTTTCAATTCCGTCTATATGAATAACTGTATTTTTTTCTACAGTAAATGTTATTCCTTCAACTTCGTTGATAAGAACTGGATGAGAATATCCTAAAGATAACTCTAGTCCTTTTCCTTGTGCTGCTGCTCTGTAACCTACACCTACTAGGTTAAGAGTTTTTCTGAAGCCTTCTGTCACTCCTGTTACCATGTTACTGATAAGGGCCCTTGTAGTCCCGTGAAGTGCTCTCATTTGCGGAAGATCGTTAGGTCTTCCCACAATAACTTCATTGTTCTCAATGTTTATAGTTAATTCTTTTGAAAATTCATTAGTTAAAGTCCCTTTTGGTCCTTTTACAGCAACTTGATTGTCTTCGTTAACTGTAATCTCAACACCAGCAGGCACTAAAATAGGTTTTCTACCTACTCTTGACATTTATTGTGCACCTCCTATGCTTTTATTACCAAACGAATGCAAGTACTTCTCCACCTAAGTTTTCTCTTCTAGCTACTTTATCAGTAATGATCCCCTTAGAAGTAGACACTATAGCGATTCC
The DNA here is from genome assembly GCF_963663625.1 of uncultured Ilyobacter sp. Lineage (NCBI taxonomy): Bacteria > Fusobacteriati > Fusobacteriota > Fusobacteriia > Fusobacteriales > Fusobacteriaceae > Ilyobacter > uncultured Ilyobacter sp. Next base: position 1,842,514 of record NZ_OY760437.1, read on the forward strand.
TAAACCAGATAATACTCTAGGCATTTCCTCTACAGAAGAGTAAACTCTTCTTCCAGGCTTAGAAATTCTCTTAATTCCTTTAATAATTCTTTCTTTTCCAGAATACTTAAGATATACTCTGATATTCTTTTTATTTCCATCAGTTATTACTTTAAAGTTAGAAATATATCCTTCTTCTTTAAGAATCTCAGCGATTCTTTCTTTTGCATTCGAGTGAGGAACATCTGCCTTTTCATGCATTACTGCGTTGGCATTTCTTACTCTTGTTAACATATCAGCGATTGGATCTGTTAAATACATCTACGAAAATCCTCCTTCCTATCAATTACCAAGATGACTTTTTAATACCAGGGATTAAACCAGCACCGGCTAATTGTCTAAATTTTACCCTCGAGATTCCAAATTCTCTCATGTACCCTCTTGGTCTACCGTCTAATTGACATCTGTTTCTTTTTCTAACAGGTGACGCATTTTTTGGTAATTTATTAAGCTCAAATGCAGCTTCCATATCACCGTCATTTACTCTTTTTTTCAATTCTGCTCTTTTAGCAGCGTATTTATCGCAAAGTTCGGCTCTTTTAACGTCTCTAGCGATCATTGACTTTTTAGCCATTTACTTTAACCTCCTCACTAATTACTTTTTAAAAGGCATTCCGAAAGCCTTAAGTAATGCTCTTCCTTCTTCATCCGATTTGGAAGAAGAAACGATAGTGATAGACATTCCAAGTAGTTTATCAACTTTATCATAATCGATTTCAGGGAAAACTAATTGGTCTCTAAGACCTATAGAATAGTTTCCTCTTCCATCAAAAGCATTTGCAGAAACTCCTTCGAAATCTCTAACCCTTGGAAGCACTACGTTTACTAATCTATCTAGAAAGTCGTACATTCTTTCTTTTCTTAGAGTAACTTTTACACCGATAGGCATATCTTCTCTAAGTTTAAATCCTGCTTCAGACTTTCTAGCTTTTCTAATTATTGGCTTCTGTCCAGAAATAATTGTAAGATCACTTAGGGCTGCGTCGATAAGCTTTGAGTTCTGAGTAGCTTCTCCTACACCCATGTTAACTACGATTTTTTCTAGCTTAGGGCATTCCATTACATTTTTAAGTCCTAACTCTTTCATAAGAGTAGCAACTATTTCTTCATTGTAAAACTTATGATATCTAGAAACGTATTTAGACACTTACGTTATCCTCCCTTCTTATAAAACTTCTCCTGATACTTTTGAGTATCTTACTTTTTTCCCATCCACAAATTTAAATCCAGTTTTTGTAGGTTTTCCAGCTTTCTCATCAAACAGCATAACTTTTGAAGAGAAAATAGGAGCTGGTTTAGTTACAACTCCACCTTGTGGGTTCATTGGAGTTGGCTTCATATGCTTAGTTACTACATTAATTCCCTCTACTACAACTTTACCTTTTTTAGTGAATACTTGTAGTACTTTTCCAGTCTTACCTTTATCTTTTCCTGAAATCACATAAACTGTGTCTCCAGTCTTAACGTGCATTTTGTTAGGTACAAATTTTACTTTAGGTCTAGCCACGATTGATAGCCTCCTCTCTGATTATATTACTTCTGGTGCAAGGGAAACTATTTTCATAAAGTTTTTAGCTCTTAGCTCTCTTGCAACTGGGCCAAAGATTCTTGTAGCTCTTGCTTCTAAGTTGTTGTTTAAAACAACTGCAGCATTATCATCAAATTTGATGTAAGAACCATCTTCTCTTCTTAATTCTTTTCTTGTTCTAACTATAACAGCTTTTACTACATCTCCTTTTTTAACGTTTCCGCCAGGTGATGCCTCTTTTACTGATGCCACAACAATGTCACCGATTTTACCAAATCTTCTTCTAGAACCACCTAGTACTCTGATTACCATTATTTTTTTAGCACCAGAATTATCAGCAACATTAAGGATAGTTTGTTGTTGTACCATTAAAATATCCTCCTCTCACAATAATTGGGATTATTTAGCTTTTTCTATAATCTCAACTAGTCTCCATCTCTTATCTTTAGATAATGGCCTAGTTTCCATAATTTTCACTTTATCACCAGTTTTAGCTACATTATTTTCATCGTGAGCTTTGAACTTGTTTGATGATTTCATTCTTTTCTTGTAGATCGGGTGTAGTTTCATTGATTCTTCTAAAACAACGATGGTTTTATCCATCTTGTCAGAAACAACAATACCTTCTCTAACTTTTCTATCGTTTCTCAAAATTCTAACCTCCTTCTTAGGACTTATCTATACAATGAGATTATCTTTCGTTTAAGTCAGTTTTAATTCTTGCAATGTCTCTTCTAACTTGTCTGATTTTAGCAGTGTTAGTAAGCTGACCTAATGAAAGTTGGAACTTCAGGTTGAAAAGCTCTTCCTTAAGCTCTTTGCATTTAACAACTAAGTCTTCAGTTGATATCTCTTTTATCTCTTTAGCTCTCATTAGTTTCACCACCATTCTCTCTTTTTACAATTTTACATCTGATAGGTAGTTTCATAGTAGCTTTTCTCAATGCTTGCATAGCCTTTTCTTCAGTTACTCCTGCAACCTCAAACATAATTCTTCCAGGTTTTACAACTGCTACCCAACCTTCAACGTTTCCTTTACCTTTACCCATTCTTACCCCTGCAGGTCTTGCAGTAATAGGTTTGTCAGGGAATATCCTGATATAAGTAGTACCCTCTCTTTTGAAAGTTCTGTTGATAGCTACTCTACAAGATTCTATCTGTCTATTAGTAATCCAATGAGGCTCCATTGCCATTAGTCCATAATCTCCAAAAGCAACAGTATTACCTTTTTGTGCTTTACCTTTCATTCTACCTCTAAACATTTTTCTGTGTTTAGTTCTTTTAGGCATTAACATGGTTACTTGTCGCCTCCTTCCTTCTTACTTGGAAGAACTTCTCCATGGAAGATCCAAACTTTAATTCCAAGCGCTCCGTAAGTTGTTTGTGCTGTAGCTGTTGCATAGTCGATGTCTGCTCTTAGTGTATGTAGAGGTACTTTTCCTTCTACTACCCATTCGCTTCTCGCTATTTCAGCACCATTAAGTCTTCCAGAAGCCATTATTTTTATACCTTTAGCTCCTGCTCTCATTGCTCTCATTACAGCTTGGTTTATTGCTCTTTTGTAAGCAACCCTTCTCTCGATTCCAGTTGCTATGTTTTCAGCAACAAGAACTGCATCTGTATTGAAGCCTTTCTCTTCTTGTACCTTTATTGTAAGTTTCTTTCCAGTCAGAGTTTCTAACTTTTTCTTAAGAGACTCTATTTCAGCACCTTTTCTTCCGATCACTATACCTGCTTTGGCAGTATGAATAAAAACAACCACGTGTGAAGGTGAAGTTCTTTCTATTTTGATCTTAGAAACCCCTGCGTGAAAATAAGTTTTCTTAACAACTTCTCTGATAGTCATATCTTCATGGAAGTACTTAGCATATTCTTTTTTATCTGCATACCAGTTAGAGTCCCAAGTTCTTGTTATTCCAAGTCTTAACCCTCTAGGATCTACCTTTTGTCCCACAGTCTTACCTCCTTAAACTACTTTTCAGATACTGCTACTACAATGTGTGCTGTAGGTTTTCTGATGATATCAGCTCTACCCATAGCTCTTGGCATGATTCTCTTAAGAACCGGACCTTGATTTACCATTATTGTAGATACAACTAATTTTTCTTCATCCATATCAAAGTTATTAGTCGCATTAGCAATTGCTGATGCTAATGTTTTTTTGATAACTGTCGCAGCTTTTTTGTTTGCGAACTGTAATATATCTAACGCTTCTAAAGCTGATTTACCTCTCACTAAGTCAGCTACTAGTCTAGCTTTTTGAGGAGATAGTCTTACATATTTGGTCGTTGCTCTAGCTTCCACTAGTCGCACCTCCTTTATCTCTCTAATATATTGATAACTCTACTTATTTCTTCTTCTTTTTCTTGTCTACACCGTGACCATAGTAAGTTCTTGTTGGAGCAAATTCTCCCATTTTATGTCCTACCATTTGTTCAGTCACGTGTACTGGTATATGCTTCTTTCCGTTATACACTCCAAAAGTCAACCCGATGAAGTTAGGGAATATTGTCGATCTTCTTGACCAAGTTTTAATTACTGCTTTTATATTGTCAGAAGCGATTGCCTCTTCAACTTTTTTCATTAAGTGGTGGTCACAGAAAGGTCCTTTTTTTAACGATCTTGCCATTACGTGTTAGCCTCCTCTCTCGAAAATTACTTTTGGTTTCTTCTTCTTACGATAAATTTATCCGAAGATTTCTTTCCTCTAGTTTTGTATCCAAGTGTCGGTTTACCCCAAGGAGTAACTGGTCCTTTTCTACCAACAGGTGTTCTTCCTTCTCCACCACCATGAGGGTGATCGCAAGGATTCATTACAGATCCTCTTACATGAGGTCTTCTACCCATGTGTCTGTTTCTACCAGCTTTACCGATATTAACTAGTTGGTGCTCAGAATTCCCTACTTCACCAATAGTAGCCATACACTCTTTATGGATAAGTCTAACTTCTCCAGAAGGTAGTTCTACATGGCAGTAAGTTCCTTCTTTCGCCATAAGTCTTGCAGCTGTTCCTGCAGATCTTACTAGCTGTCCACCTCTTCCGATTTGAAGCTCTATGTTGTGGATTTGCGTACCTACAGGCATATCCTTAAGCTTCATAGCATTTCCTGGCTTAACTTCAGCGTTTGATCCAGCCATTACTATGTCACCTTGCTTTAGTCCCTTAGGCGCTAATATGTATCTCTTTTCTCCATCAACGTAGAAAAGTAGAGCTATGTTAGCAGTTCTGTTTGGGTCATACTCAAGAGTTGCAACTCTTGCAGGTATGTCCAGCTTGTTTCTTTTGAAATCTATTAGCCTGTAAAGTCTTTTGTGTCCTTTTTGTCTATTTCTAGCTGTTCTGTGCCCGTAGTTATCTCTACCATAAGCAGATTTTAAAGGTACAGTTAAAGACTTTTCAGGTCTTACCATGTCTAACTCTTTATTGACAATTTTAGACATATGTCTTGTACCGTTAGTCATAGCTTTCATTTTCTTGATTGCCATTTCTCTTAACCTCCGAAAAAAAATTTTCGATAATTAGACCTATAATTATCTTTAATCCGTTCATCTAAATCTTTAAATTATAGATTAAACATTTTGAAAGTAAGTTATTGTATTACCTTCAGCAAGCTTCACTACAGCTTTTTTCTTAGCCTGTGTCTTGTAAAGTTTTGCTCCGTGTCTTTTCACAACAGATTTAACGTTGAGAGTAGCTACAGATTCAACCTTTACATTAAAAATCTCTTCTACAGCTTTTTTGATCTGGATTTTATTCGCTTTAGGCATTACTTCAAAAGTATATCTGTTAAACTCTCTTCTAAGAAGTTCAGTTTTTTCTGTGATGATTGGTTTTTTTACTATGTCATAAACAGTCATTATCCAAGCACCTCCTCAATAGTAGCTAGTGCTTCTTTTGTTATGATTACCTTGTTTTGCTTAAGAAGCCAGTAAACACCAAGTTCGTTAGGTTGAAGAACAACCGCATTTTCAAGGTTTCTAGCTGATAGATACAGGTTGAAGTCTGCATCGTTAGCAAGATCATTAACCACAAACAATTGTTTTGTGTTAGCCTCTAAAGCTTTTGTTAGAGCCATTATAGTTTTTGTTCTAGGAGTTTCGATAGTCCCGTCTAAAACTACAATGCTTCCTTCTGCAACTTTAGCAGATAAAGCTGATTTAAGTGCAACTTTTCTAACCTTTTTATTAACTTTCTTCTCGTAAGATCTAGGTTGAGGTCCGAATGTAACTCCTCCCCCTACCATGTGAGGGGCTCTTGTAGAACCTTGTCTAGCTCTACCTGTGCCTTTTTGTTTGAAAGGCTTTCTTCCTCCACCTCTAACCATTGCTCTCGTTTTCGTAGCAGCAGTTCCTTGTCTGGCAGCTGCTAGTTCAGCAGTCAACACTTCATGAAGTACCGCTTTGTTTGGCTCGATTCCGAACACTGTATCTTTAACTTCAAGAGTTCCAGTTTGATCTCCTGCTAAGTTATATATGTTTAAAACTGCCATCATTTTCCTCCTTCCTCAAATCTACTAACCAGTTATTTTTTTATAGCTGGCTTTACTACAACGTAACCGTTCTTTGGTCCAGGAACTGCACCTTTTATCAATAGTAAGTTGTTCTCTACGTCAACTTTAACTACTTTTAAGTTTTGAACTGTTACTGCAGCATTTCCATATCTTCCAGCCATCTTTAGACCTTTCAATACTTTTGAAGGGAACGATGATTGTCCGATAGAACCTCCAAGTCTGTGGTTTCTAGAAACCCCGTGAGTGGCTCTGTTTCCTGCAAAGTTATGTCTCTTCATAACTCCGGCAGTTCCTTTACCTTTAGAAGTTCCTCTGATATCTACAAACTCAACACCATCTAATATGTCGACTTTAATTTCTTGTCCTAACTCATATCCTTCTACTGAATCAGCCTTGAGCTCTCTAACAAATCTTAAAGGTTTAACCCCAGCTTTGTTAAAAATCCCCATCATTGGTTTAGTAGTGTTCTTTTCTTTCTTTTCATCAAACCCTAATTGAAGAGCAGTGTACCCGTCTTTTTCCTCAGTTTTTTTCTGAAGAACGAAGTTAGGTCCCGCTTCTACAACTGTTACTGGAACGAATTTTCCATCTTCGAAAATTTGAGTCATTCCAATTTTTTTAGCTAAAATTCCTGCCATTCCTTTACCTCCATCAAATAATATATTGGTTGACAACTTCTCCTCGTGGTTCCACGACTTAACTTTTAAAAAAAGTACCGCCAACTTGTATTATTCTGTAAGGATAACTATAAGTATTTAAAGACTTGCGTTTTTAAAACTTCAATTACCCGATAATCAGCTGATCCGCGCTCTTTTCTGCCAGAAATTAAGCTTGCTTAATTTCGATTCCAACACCAGCTGGTAAGTTAACCGCTGTTAATGAAGAGATTGTCTTCTGGCTTGAGTTTTTGATCTCTACCATTCTTTTATGCACTCTCATTTCGAACTGCTCTCTAGCATCCTTGTTCACGTGTACAGATCTAAGTACTGTGTACTTCTTAATCTTTGTTGGTAGTGGCATAGGTCCTGCGATTTCCGCACCAGACTTTTTAGCAACTTCAGCAATTCTCTTCGCTGATTGATCCAACAATGCGTGATCATAAGCTTTTAAATAGATTCTTAATTTATTAGAAGCCATCTATCTCTTGCACCTCCTGTAAAATTTATCAATAGGTCAGGGACGTCAAACATCCGCTGCTCACACACTTTAGAGATTATATCACACTCTCCAAAAATAACAAAGTCTTTTTTGAAAGAATAATAAAGTTTTTCAGTTTTGTTTCAAAGCATTCCTTAAAACAAAATTTTATCGGGGAAACACGAGTTTCCCCGATAACTTTTATGTAAACAATTTATTATTTAGTGATTGTAGCAACTACTCCAGAAGCTACAGTTCTTCCACCTTCTCTTATTGCGAATCTTAGCCCTTCTTCCATCGCGATTGGGTGAATCAGTTCTACTGTCATTTCAATGTTGTCTCCAGGCATTACCATTTCTACTCCTTCAGGTAGAGAGATCGCTCCTGTGATATCTGTTGTTCTGAAGTAGAATTGTGGTCTGTATCCAGAGAAGAATGGAGTATGTCTTCCACCCTCTTCTTTTGTTAGTACGTATACTTCTGATGTGAATCCTGTATGTGGAGTTATTGATCCTGGCTTAGCAAGAACTTGTCCTCTTTCTACGTCTTCTTTTTTGATTCCTCTTAGAAGTGCTCCGATATTATCTCCAGCCTCTCCTTGATCAAGAAGCTTTCTGAACATCTCTACTCCTGTACAAACTGCTTTTTGAGTATCTCTGATACCTATTATAGCAATCTCTTCTCCAACTTTGATTATTCCTCTTTCTACTCTTCCAGTTACTACTGTTCCTCTTCCTGTGATCGTGAACACGTCTTCTACTGGCATTAGGAATGGCTGGTCTATTGCTCTTTCTGGTGATGGAATGTAGCTATCTACTGCATCCATAAGCTCTTCGATTTTAGCTACCCATTGTGCTTCACCGTTAAGCGCTCCTAGTGATGATCCTGCGATTACAGGTATGTCGTCCCCTGGGAACCCGTAGTCTGTTAGTAATTCTCTTACTTCCATTTCTACTAGCTCTAATAACTCTTCGTCATCTACCATATCTGCCTTGTTTAGGTATACTACGATATAAGGTACTCCTACCTGTCTTGAAAGAAGGATATGCTCTCTAGTTTGAGGCATTGGTCCGTCTGCTGCTGATACTACTAGGATGGCTCCATCCATCTGAGCTGCTCCTGTGATCATGTTCTTTACATAGTCAGCATGGCCAGGACAGTCTACGTGAGCATAGTGTCTTGCTACTGTTTCATACTCGATGTGAGCTGTATTGATTGTGATTCCTCTTTCTCTCTCTTCTGGTGCTTGGTCGATGTTTGCGAAATCTACTCTCTTAGCAAGTCCTTTGTCAGAAAGTACTTTTGAGATTGCTGCAGTTGTTGTTGTTTTTCCATGGTCAACGTGTCCTATTGTTCCTACGTTTACATGGGGTTTCGTTCTTGAAAATTTTTCCTTAGCCATTTCAATCCTCCTAAAAAATTAAAATAATAATTATTGTTTATTTTTTAAATGGTGCCAAATTTATATGAGCATCGTTTGGACAGATAATCCTTTAAGCAGTAGAGAATTATTTTCCTCTTGCTTCTTGGATACCCTTTTGGATGCTAGCAGGTACTTGAGCGTACTCAGTGAACTCCATCGCATAAGTAGCTCTACCTTGAGATTTAGATCTAAGATCCGTTGCGTAACCAAACATTTCTGAAAGTGGTACTTTCGCATCTATGATTTTAGCTCCGTTTCTATCAGTCATTCCAGATACCATTCCTCTTCTTGAGTTAAGATCCCCTATCAGGTCTCCCATATACTCTTCTGGAGTAGTAACTTCCACTTTGAAGACAGGCTCAAGAATCACAGGATTACATTTTACTGCTGCTTGTTTAACAGCCATAGATCCAGCAATTTTAAATGCCATCTCTGATGAATCGACCTCATGGTACGATCCGTCATAAAGCTCTACCTTTACATCTTCCATAGGATATCCAGCTACAACTCCACTTTCAAGAGCTTCTCTACATCCTTTTTCAACTGCAGGTATATACTCTCTAGGTATAGCTCCACCTGTTACTTTATTGATGAACTCAAATCCTTTTCCTGGATTTGGTTCTACTCTGATCTTAACATGTCCATACTGACCTCTACCACCTGATTGCTTAGCATACTTAACATCATGCTCAACTTTAGATGTGATAGTCTCTCTGTAGGCAACTTGTGGTTTTCCTACGTTAGATTCAACGTTAAATTCTCTTTTCATTCTATCTACAAGAATCTCAAGGTGAAGTTCACCCATTCCTGATATGATAGTTTGACCAGTTTCTTCGTCAGTTTTAACTCTGAATGTAGGATCCTCTTCTGCAAGCTTAGAAAGAGCGATACCCATCTTCTCTTGGTCAGCTTTTGTCTTAGGTTCAACTGCTACTGCTATTACAGGCTCAGGGAATACCATCTTTTCCAGAACAATTGGCTGATCCATGTCGCAAAGAGTGTCTCCAGTTGTAGTTTCTTTTAGTCCTACAGCTGCTGCGATATCACCACAGTAAACTACACTCAGTTCTTCTCTGTTATTAGCGTGCATCTGTAGTATTCTTCCTACTCTTTCTTTTTTGCCTTTTGTTGAGTTAAGAACAGAAGTTCCTTTCTCTATGATTCCAGAGTAAACTCTAAAGAATGCAAGTTTTCCTACAAATGGGTCAGTCATGATTTTGAAAGCAAGGGCTGAAAACGGTTGATCGTCTCCTGGCATTCTTGACATTTCTTTTTCAGGATCCTTTACATCTGTTCCTTTTATAGCTCCGATGTCTACCGGAGAAGGCATAAGGTCAACTACTGCATCTAGAAGTGTTTGAACCCCTTTATTCTTGAATGCTGTTCCACAAGTTACAGGAACGATTAGGTTTGCTATAGTAGCTTTTCTAAGTCCAGCTACTAGCTCCTCTTGAGTGATTTCCTCTCCACCGAAGAATTTCTCCATAAGAGCATCGTCAGTTTCAACTATAGATTCAAGCATGAAAGTTCTAGCTTCTTCAGCTTTCTCAACAAGCTCAGCTCTTATTTCTTCTACTGTGAAATCCTGCCCTGTTTCAGTGTTTAGAGGCCAAACAATCTCTTTCATCTGAATAAGGTCAATTATACCTTCAAACTGATCTTCTGCTCCGATAGGAAGCTGAATAGGTACTGGATTTGATCCTAACTTCTCTCTAATGTCTCTAACACACATGTCGAAGTCTGCACCAATTCTATCCATCTTGTTGAAGAAAGCCATTCTAGGAACTCCGTATTTGTCTGCTTGTCTCCAAACTGTTTCTGACTGAGGTTGTACTCCGTCAACAGCTGAGAATACAGCTACAGAACCATCCAATACTCTTAGAGATCTTTCAACCTCAACAGTAAAGTCCACGTGTCCTGGTGTGTCTATTATATTTATTCTATGTTCTCTCCAGAAACAAGTTGTTGCTGCCGAAGTGATAGTTATTCCTCTTTCTTGCTCTTGCTCCATCCAGTCCATTGTGGCCGCACCGTCGTGTACTTCACCAATTCTGTGAGTAATCCCTGTATAAAGAAGGATCCTTTCTGTGGTTGTAGTTTTACCTGCGTCGATGTGGGCCATGATACCGATGTTTCTTGTTTTGTTCAAAGAAACTTTTCTAGCCATGTGGTTTTGCCCTCCTTGAAAGATATAATCTTAAATTAAGATATTACCACTTATAGTGTGCGAAAGCTCTGTTTGCTTCTGCCATTTTATAAGTATCTTCTTTTTTCTTAACAGTTGCACCTTCATTGTTTCCTGCTGCGATTAATTCAGCTGCAAGTTTTTCCATCATACCGTATTCTTTTCTCTGTCTTGTATAAGTAGTTAACCATCTAAGCGCTAGAGTTTGCTGTCTCTCTATTCTAACTTCTACTGGTACTTGATATGTAGCTCCACCTATTCTTCTAGATCTTACCTCTACTTGTGGCTTAATGTTATCTATAGCCGACTTGAATACATCGTATCCTTCTTGACCAGTTTTTTCTTTGATTAAGTCCATTGCTCCATAAAAGATCGCCTCTGCAAGGGATTTCTTTCCATCTAGCATTATTGAGTTGATAAATTTAGTTACAACTTTATCTCCATACCTTGAATCAGGTAATACATCTCTCTTTACTGCTGCTCTTCTTCTTGACATATCTTATTTCACCTCCCGAAAATTAAGCTTTTTTAGCTCCATATTTTGATCTTGATCTTTTTCTGTTTGCAACACCAGCAGTATCTAAAGCTCCTCTGATAACTTTATATCTTACCCCTGGTAAATCTTTTGTTCTTCCACCTCTTACAAGTACAATCGAGTGTTCCTGTAAGTTATGTCCTTCACCTGGAATGTACGTAGTAACTTCGATTCCGTTTGTAAGCTTTACTCTTGCAACCTTTCTCAGTGCCGAGTTTGGCTTCTTTGGAGTACTAGTGTAGACTCTTATACAAACTCCTCTTCTTTGTGGGTTACCTTGTAGTGCCGGTGACTTTTTAGCTTCTTCTAAAGTCGCTCTTCCTCTTTTTACTAATTGATTTAAAGTAGGCATTTTACCCTCCTTCCGAATTTTAAATTAAAAATTTAATTATAACTTGAACATTATACTGACTTTGTTTCAAAAAGTCAACACTCAAAAAATACTTAGTGTTTTGAATGAAAAATTTACGGATAATCTTCAAAAAATAATTTTCCAGATACAAAATTGTTGTCCAAAAATTATTATAACATATTTTTTATGAGACAACTATATTTTTGTTTTAATTTTTATTCTGAAATCTCCAACAGTTCTTCTTGAAGCAATTCCCACTCTTCCATGGTCTCCATTATTTTTTTATCTATTAGATCTAACTCGTTTTGAATACTCACAAGCATCTCAAGACTATTTATTTTCCCAGCCTCATTATACCTTTCTTCCAAAACACTTTTTTCTTCTTCTATAACTTCTATACTCTCCTCAAGCTTTTTACTCTTCCTTTCCAAAGTTCCTATTCTATTTTTTATTTTTTTCTGTTCCTCATAATCAATATTTCCTTGGCTATCCTTCTCATTTATTTGAAAATTACTCCTATAAGCTTCATAGTCCCCTTTAAAAAGAGTACTTCCATCTTTGGTAATTTCATATATTTTATTCACTACACTTTCCAAAAAGTGTCTATCATGAGATACCACTACGAGAGTTCCGTCGTACTCTTCAAGGGCATATTCTAGTATCTCCCTAGAGTATATATCCAGATGGTTAGTCGGTTCGTCCAAGATCAAAAAATTAGGCTTGTCCATAATAAGTCTCATCAAAGCCACTCTTGCTTTTTCCCCACCACTCAGATTGCCTATTTTTTTAAAGGCATCATCTTCTGAAAACAGGAAACCACCGCATATGGATCTGGCCTGCTCTTCGCTGAGCGGATAGTTGTTCAAGAGTTCCTCTATAACAGTGGCATCTTCATTTAGACCTTCATGTTTTTGATCATAGTATCCTATTTTTATTCTTTCACCCCAGAGGATATCCCCCTCATCTTTTGTTTCTAGATTATTCAGTATCCTTAGTATAGTTGATTTACCTACACCGTTTTTGCCGATGAGTCCTACCCTGTCTCCCCTATACATCTCCATATTTACATTTCTGAATATCTCCTGTCCATCAAAGCTTTTAGACAGATTTTTTATCTCTACTACCCTGTCAGTACTTAAACTCTCCACCTGAAATTTAAGCTTCATTTTTCTTATGCTGACAACAGGGTCGTCCATTTTTTCCATTCTGTCCAAAATCTTTTCCCGGCCCCTGGCCTGCTTGGACTTGACTCCAGCCTTGTAACGTCTTATAAACTCCTCGGTTTTTTTTATCTTATCCTGCTCTTTTTCATAGGATTTTATCGCCCCTGTGAGGTAGGCCTCTTTCTGTATAGTATAATCCGTGAAGTTCCCCCTGTAGATGTTTATAGTCTTTCTCTCAAGTTCAAAAACTTTGTTTATCACATTATCCAAGAAATATCTGTCGTGGGATATGAGTATGAAGGCCTTATTGTAATCTTTTAAAAATTTCTCAAGCCACTCTATGGCATTTAAATCCAGATGGTTTGTCGGCTCATCTAGTATCAGCAGCTCAGGTTCCTCGAGGAGAATTTTTCCGAGAGCTATTCTAGACTGCTGCCCCCCTGACAAATCTCCTATGACATTTTTCCAGAGATTCTCTGGAAAATTGAGCCCTGTAAGGATCTGTTTTACCTTATACTCTATGGAATATCCCTCTTCCTGTTCATATCTTGTAGATAACTCTGCTAATTCTTCCATTATCTCGTCAAAATTATTCAGGTCCACAGCCAGTCTTTCATTTAGTTCCTGGATTTTTTCATAATCTTTCTTCAAGTATGAAAAAACCGACATAAGCTCATCAAAAACTCTGTTTTCTTTGTTGAGGTCAAAATTCTGGGAAAGGTAGCCGATTTTGAGTCCGCCTTTTTTTGAGATGGTTCCCTGGATTTTTGTATCCTCGTCGGTATCATGATGCTCCTCTTCGAGTAGAATCTTTACCAGAGTGGTTTTCCCTGCACCGTTTAGACCGACCAGTCCGATTTTATCCTTCTCATCTATTGAGAAACTTATATTTTTCAGTAATGTTTCCCCTGAAAAACTTTTGTGTACGTTGTTTATCTGCAATACAGCCATCTATTCTCTCCTAACTTTAATAGGTTTTTCATTCTTTGAAATTATATCATAAATTATCATCTGCTCCAAGCTTTTGAACACTGTTATACAGCTATTTAATATAGTATTCTTTCACTAATTAAAAAGGGAGCTTTCGCTCCCGTGATCATATTATTTCTTTTTTTATTTTGATATTCATTGAGATCCCAAGACCAAGTATGGCCCAAAATGTAGGTGCCACCGAAACGGCACTATCGTTAAACATCCCCGTCATAAGATAACCTATGACTGCCAGACTGCATCCACTCCCCACAATCTCATATATATTTTCATAACTGCTGCTGAAGTAAATTCTCAAGGAGTCCAAACAATAGCAAATTACCAAAAGAAGAAACCCAAAAAGAGATACCCACCCTGTATTTATGCCTATCTGAAGATACAGATTATGTGGCTTTGACACAAACATATAAGGGTTTTTAAAAGATACAGCTTTTCCAAAATAGTCATTCTGCGGGTAGATTATCGGGTAGGTGTCTGGGCCGAAGCCGAAAAATCCAGATGTTTTCAGGAGTGGAAGGCTTCTCGACCATATGTAAACTCTTGACGAGCCCTTTCTCTGATACCTGTCCCAGCTTTCCATCCTCTCTGGTGATATTATCTCCTCAGGTTTTCTTGACCACCCTATGGTCTTAAAAACTCTGTTTTGAATTACCAAAGGGAATTTAACCTCATCATACTGAAACTCCAAAATACCGCCTTTTTTATTTTCAAAGGAATATTTTTGAAATTTAGGATCCTCAAAAGTTATTATGTTTTTTTCAACTTTTACAGGAATAGGACTACCATCTTCTCTATAGAATAATAAATCTTTTTCCTCGGCTTTCAGTACAAGTTTATTATCATAGGATTTTACTTCTAAGGTGTCCCCTATACTTCTGACCTCTCTCAGGTTAACTTTTTTATTAAGTTCTAGATTTTCTATATTGTCTCCCACGGCCCCAGATGACAGTAAATTCAAGATTAAAAAAACTGCACCTGTGACAAGGGGAACTTCCACAAGAAAAATTTTTTTCTTCCATATCTCTCTTCTGCATAAAACCATAAATAGAATGAAGGAAGCTATAGAGGCGTAGATCCCGGCTCTAGACCTCCCTGCAAGAAGTAGTGCTAGGTTTGCAGAATAAAAAAACATAAAAATATACCTTGTGAACTTATCTTTAGATTTTAATATCAGAGGAAAAAGAAACATTAAAATCATAACAGCATAGGAACCACTGTAATTGGAATTCCCAAGAGTTGCCTTTACATTATGAAATTTAGGTGAAAACTTTATCACCTGAGCCATGCTTATGTAACCTTCCGGATATGCCACCTTATCCAGAAGTCCATCTTGTGGAATTGCAAATTTTGCTAAAAAAGGGATTTTGTAAATACTTATTCCCAAGAATTCTGTGATCCCAGCCAGAGAAACAAAAAAACTCCCTATTAACAACATATATATAAAATATTTCACATCTTTTCTTTCTCTCACAAAATTTATAACAAAAAACGAAACCACTGTATAGGAAAGAAGCACGAAGACACTCTCGTATCTATTCCCACCTCCGCTTAGAGCTATCGCTAGAAACGGAGAAAAAAAAGTAGAAAGAATAACACCTAATCCGTAGATAACCAGTCCATAGTAATAGTACGTCTTTTTGAAATTTCTTTTTAAAATCAGAAGTAGAAGCATAGATATTCCTAAAAATATAAGTACTCTCGATTTTTCATAATGAAACATATCCCCTATAGCCCCTCCTAGTGGATGTGTCAGATACATCAGGGTCCCAGGCTTAGTCGGTAAAATCTTAAGCTTAACTAAAAATGGCAAAAATATCAGCAGTGTCCCTACTAAAGCTATCTCTATTTTTTTCTTCATAAATCCTCCAAATAATTATAGTTATTCAGACTTTTCAAAAAAACTTTACTTTTCCTACATAATATATACGATAAATCTTTTATTTTGGTAAAAATATATTTAATTCCAGGTAAAAACCCATTTCTAAAATATTAATTATCCAAAATGGATGCCCCTTTAAGATTGAGGGCTGTATTGAAAAAATCAATTCTAGACTATTTTCCCCAAAAGAATAACACAGTAGGATTTGACCCCAAGTTCCTCCCCAGTAAACCCTAGTTTTTCCTCTGTGGTAGCTTTTACACTCACTCGTTCTTTATCCACGGACAGCTCTTTTGCAATATTTACTCTCATGTTCTCTATATACGGTTTCAACTTTGGTCTTTGAGCCACTATTACAGAATCTAAGTTTATTATGTTATACCCTTTTTCTTTTATCAGCTCATTTACGTGCTTCAGCAGGAGCATGCTAGATATACCCCTATACCTCTCGTCATCGTCTGGAAAATGCTGACCTATATCCCCTAAAGCCAAGGCCCCTAGCATAGCATCCATTATAGAGTGTACCAGCACGTCTGCATCTGAGTGTCCGTCCAGACCTTTTTCATGTGGTACCTCTACTCCCCCGAGGATCAACTTCCTCCCAACCTTAAATCTGTGAACATCATAACCATTCCCTATTCTTAGCATGCTTCCCCCTTCATTTACTTATTTAAACCCAAATATTGAAAAAGAGGCTCTGAGGCCTCTCCTTTATTTCCACTCGTGATATATTCTGTCATAAAACTCCAGTATTTCCTCTTTTGTAACTGTAGATGTTCCCATTCTACCTACTACTACACCTGCCGCAGTATTGGCTATTTTAGCAGCCTCATACCAAGATGCACCAGCTGCTGCAGAAAGTGTAAATACTGATATTACAGTGTCTCCAGCTCCAGTTACGTCATAGACCTCTTTAGCAAAGGTAGGTATGTTCTCCACCGTATCCTGAAAAAGACTCATCCCCTCTTCACTTCTTGTAAGAAGAAGATTGTCTAGCTTTAATTTTTCTTTCAGAGATTTCCCCAGTTTTTCTACATCTTCTATCCGGTCTGCTCCCATGCACTCCATAGCCTCTTTCATGTTTGGAGTCATAGAAGTAGCCCCTATATAGTTCGATGCATTCTTCGGTTTCGGGTCTACCGTCACTATTATACTATTCTCTCGGGCAAGTGAGATCACCTCTTTCACAACTCTCTGAGTGAGTACTCCCTTGTCATAATCAGAAAGTATGATAGCATCTATCTCCTTTATGTGGCCCTTTATGTTCTCTATAAGCATATTTTCCTGAGCTGTTGTCAGATCTTTTCTGTCTTCCCAGTCAAGTCTAAGCAGCTGCTGATTATGGGCTATTATTCTCCTCTTTACAATGGTCGGCCTGTCCTCTGCCTTTACTATCCCATCAGTATTTATATTTTTTCTTCTGAATTCAGTTGTGAGCCTATCTCCATTTGAATCCTTCCCTATAACTCCAAAAGAAAAAATCTTCGCCCCCAAGTCAGCCAGATTGTTTACCACATTGGCAGCTCCGCCTAGTACAAATTTTTCAGTTTTTACATTTACAACAGGTACAGGAGCTTCAGGGGATATTCTATCTACACTTCCTATTATATAATCATCTAGCATCATGTCACCGACTACAGCTATTCTTATATCTTTAAATCTATCGAGGATTTTAGTTAATTTTAACTTGTTTACCATTCGTCCATTCCTCCCAAAATAGTTTGCACGTAATTATAACATGCTGTTATTAAAAAAAACAAGTCAGAATAAACCATTCTCCCATAAAACTTTCTTCTATAGGATACAGTAAACTTATGAGTTCATTTTGAATATTTACTTTTACTAAAAATTGAGTTGAATTATTGAATTTATCCAAAGGCTTCTGTCACTTTCTTTGCTTGTCCAAAGAAAGTAACCAAAGAAAAGACACCCCTAAAAAGATTCCTAAAATCATTTCTGAACTAACTTTCACTTGAAATATAGTCGGTAAACCTCCTTATATCAAGGAAAGTGGATTTCAGAAAAGGTGATTTCTTAACGGAATTTTTTAAAGGGTAAAGCAATCTAAAAATTAAAAAAATTATTTTCTCTCTGTGAAACTTCTTATTTTTCTCTGTGTCCTCTGTGACCAAAAGGTTTTGTTATTATTCGTGTTAATTTTTTTGTCTTTTATTGATTTTCATTCGTTATGAAATCTTTTGACTCTATATCCTTATAAATTCAGTAATTTATTTAATTTACTTCAAAATTTTCTCTCCCACAAAACAAAAGCCGGGTTTTCCAACCCGGCTTTTAAAATCGATTATTGTCCAAATAAATTAGGTGTTCCAAATATCTGAGGTGTCTCAGGTACTCTAGGATAGATCTTTCTGTGATCCAGAACATCTCCCTCTCCTCTGTGAAGCTCTGTTTTCCCAAAGCCTTTTAGGTTGATATTCTCTTCAGCATTTTCAGTTGTTACCACTTCTGCCCTTATTTTTATAAAGACATCTCTCATCTCGTTGCTGACACCTTCATTTCTGAATAAAAATCCTATGAAAGGAATATCTCCCAAAAGAGGTACCTTACTTGTGGTATTGGTAACGTCCGCTCTTTTTAGTCCGCCTATAAACAAACTTTCTCCGCTTTTTACACTAACTGTTGTGATGATGTTTCTCTGAGATTTAGAACCTCCGTCTTCATTAAATGTACCCGTTTCAGATGTAGGACCAGTTGAACCTGAAAGCGTATCTAGGGTAAAGTTACTCAGCTCAGAGTCTATGGCCAGAATTACAGTATCTGCACCATCTATACCCTCCCTTATTATAGGTTTAACTTTAAATATTATCCCAGCCTCCTCAAACAAAGGAGTCGTCGTCGTATTGTCATTGTCATCCTCAACTTCCTCTTGTCCAACTATTACCTCGTCAGTTATCTTAAATTCAGCTTCTTCACCGTTTAAAACCACAATTGAAGGTACTGCACTTATGGCTAGATCCTGGGTAGACTGAAGCATGTCTATAGTTAATCCGAAGACATCTGATCCACTGTTGAAACTCCTTACAAGCTCTAGACTACTGTTGAAAACCGATCCTATTCCTTGATCCGAACTGGAATTGATAAGTCCTCCAATTGTTGAATTAGATTTTGCCTCACTGTCAGTGTAGTCCCAATTGAATCCCAATTTTTCAAACAGATTGTCTGTAACGTCTAGTATTTGGGCCGTTATCCTTACCTGTTTTAGAGGCATATCTATATCCTCTATAAGCTTCTTCGCAGGTATGAGATTTGACGATGTCCCCTTAAGTATAATCATGTTAAGTTTCGGGAACGATGACACCTCTACCTCTCTCATGGCGGATTCTACCACCGATTTTACATCATCAGGGAAGGCATGCTTTAGAGTTATTCTCGTAGTGAGAAGCTCTGATCCAGAATCATCCCTTACCTGCCCTAGAACTCTTCCGCTAGGACCAGAATCATAGTCAGGATCAGTTTTTTTAGCCGTTCCCTCTTTATAAGACCTGTCCAACATAAGCTCTATGAAGTTGTTTTGAACTCCCTTGACTTCTAAGAGCTCACCTTCTACAATATATCCGTCTTTTTCAGCCTTCAGTATATAGACACCTGGATTTACATTTTCCATTATAAATATTCCGTTAAACTGTGTGTAGATAGGATTGAGTCCGCTGTTTAAAAGAGTTACTTTTACTCCGTTTAGACCCTCCTCATAGCCACGAGATTTTACTTTACCAACTAGGGTATTATCCCCTATCATCTCCCCTGTCATTTTAGATAGTACCACTATATCTCCCACGACTTTCATCTTGAGATTATTTGTAACTTTTAGGGTATCCAATATCTCTTTTAGAGTTTTATTTTTCCCCAGATAAATGTCGAGAACTACTCCTGTCGTAGAGCTGTCCCCTACCACCGTTACGCCGCTGGTCTTAGACAGGATACTCAAAGCATCAGGTAGCATTACATTTTTAAAGTCCATCTCTTTGTTGTATCTGACTCTAGAAAGCTTAGCGTCTAGCCTTGCATCTGAATAAGCAAAACTGGCTACTAGAAAAAACATCACTATCGTTAATAAAACCTCTCTCCTCTTCATAGCTCTACCACCTACTCCTCTTTTCTAATAAGATCGATGTTCCTGTTTTAAGATCCGTAACCCTAAGTCCACTTGCAAGGGCATGGACGAAATAACCGTCACCGTCTATCCTCATTATCTCTCTTCCCCTTACTGTGTTTCTCCTCTCTTTATTATCCTTGTCCTTGTAGTAAAATGTCCCGTTCCAAGCTCCGTTTTTTTCTATCAGCAGTATCAGCTGTGTAAATCTGCTCTCTAGCTTTTTCTTCTGTTCTGCTGCATCTGTCAGTTTATTGTCAAACATACTGCTCTTTACATCTATAAACCTTTTCATTCCCTCGTCAAAATTTTTATCTGTAACCATCTCTTTCAGAGGATTTTTGTCGCTCAAAGCCGGTTCCGTAAACTCCTCTTCAGCGAAAGCTCCAAGGGAGATGAGTATAAATAAAAACATAATCAATTTCTTATTCATTTTTCTCCCCCTCCTCCTGCTCTTCTTGGAAAAAATAAGTTCCTATTTTAAAAGTGGCATTCAGGTCATTTTGGCCACTTTTAGTTATATCAGTTGCCCCGTCCTTCAAAGTTATGAGCCTTTTAGAGTTCTCTAGATAATAAAACAAGGTGGATACTTCAGGTGCCGGACCACTTATTGTATAGGCGAAATATTTCTTCTCATATTTCAATTCGTCATCTTTTACAGGTGCCTCTTTCTCATCACCTTTCTTACCCTTGGCCTCTTCCTCAGTTACCGCCTTCTCTTTTTTAGGAGCTACCTCTGGAGAACCTATAGTTGAAAGCTTTACCCCGAGATAATCCATGACATCCTGTATCTCTCTTTTAAAAGTAGCATTATTCTGATGTGCCGCTTTTTCAAATTGTATCTTAAGTATAGCGTATTTTTCTTTCTGCTTTTCAAACTCAGTCATCACATCTTCTTGTTTTTTCTGGGTAGCCACAAATTTATCCTTTATTTTGACCAGGTTAGCCTGCTCTTTTTCATAAACTTTTCTAGTCTCATTGAGCTTCCTAAAAGGATTAATAACCATAAAGATGAACATGATGACTATCGCAATCAAGGCCAGAAGATAGATTAACCTTATCTTATTTTTATAATCCATCTCTATATTTAGCTCTTTACCAAAGACATCCATAGCCATCACTCCTCTTCATCAGAGATCACAAGGCTAAATTCAAATGCCATAACCTTGTTTCCATCTCTCTCTTCTATCTTTAGGTAATCATGTTTAACCTGTGAAAAATCTCCGCTTTCAATAAGCTTGTCTTCAAAATCATAAAGATTTTGTTCTGCAGTCATCTCTGAATTAAGATATGATATCCCCTTAATTCTCACGTTCCCTCCATCATGGTGAAGACTGTCCACCCATATATTTTCAGGGGCAAGAGTCTGAATGGTATAGAGGACTTCAGATATCCTTGTCCTTTTGTCAGAAAAGATCTCTTCTATTATATCTATCTTATCAGTGAGATCCGGTATCTTCCCTATCTCTATCTCCAATTTTTTTATCTCTTCCTGATTAAAGGCTATCTCCCTCTTTGTCTCATGAATATTTTTCTCTAGATTTTTCTGCTTTAGATACACTCCAAAGAAAATGACCCCATTTATCAGAAAGAACACTCCTGCTATTAATATAGCTTTTTTAAGATTTTGGGATACCCCAAGCTTTTCTCTGTATTCCGGCGTCAAAAAATTTATATCTCTCATACTCATAATTAAACCACCTCATCCATAACATTTCCAAGAAGTACAGCTATCTCTTCAAATTGGTAAGGTTCTAATTTGATTCTATTTTCCTCTTTAGAGGTTATCTTCTCTAGTTCGAAGGTCATAATATCTAATTCTAGAGATTTTTTTACGTACTCCTTTAGACCTCTCAAGAGAGATCCTCCTCCTACAAAGACCAGCTCCTCTACTATGCTCGAAGACCTTTCTCTAAAGTAGTATTCATAAGAAAGTCTTATCTGACTTTCCAGCTCTTTAAAGGCCTCTGTAAGTTCATCCATCATGGATTTTTCAGAAGCATCTAGAATCTCCTGGTTTTGCTCCTGGAGTTCTAACTCGATTATTTTTTCTTCTGCCTTCTCATAGTTTATTTCTTTATAATTTTTTATTATATCTATAAACTCATTTCCACCCATTAGAATAAATCTGTAAAAATTCATGACCTCTTTATTTAAAGCATATATTTTGGTAGATTCATGACCTACATCCACTATCATTCTGTAGCTGTTGATATTCTCCTCTTTTTCATCATTTGACTCCATTCTATCTAAAAGCATGAATATAGAAACAAAGTCAGGAATTATCTTCAATACTTTCACCCTTAGACTCTCTAAAAAATTGAGTAGATAATCTATCTCCTCTCTTTTTATGGTTACACAAAGGACCTCTTCATTGTATTCGTCTAGATTTACTGTCACTTTTTCTGTGAGATACTCATCCTCAGAATATCCGGGAATTATCTCTTCCATCTCTTCCAAAATAAACTGATCTCTTTTTTCCATATTTTCCTGACTGATTCTTATAAACTTTACCTGAAATTTCTGACTGGGAAGAGATAATGAAATCCCATGGCCTTTGAAGCCCAGTCTTTCTATCATCACAGATAAAATTTCGTTTATTTGTGTCTCTTTTTCTTCATTTTGATTAAATTTTTCTACTAGCACATCTCCCACTATGCCGCCTTTTATACTGAGAGCCTTTATTCCTCGACTTCCTATGTCTATACTCCCTCTAGACTTTTCTTTGACAAGATTGTCCAACCTTTCTCTAGCCCTTATGAATTTCTCTTTCATACTTTCCCCTCCTCTATACCTTACATTCTCTCTATGATCAATTCCTCTATAACCTCTCCGGGGTCTACAACCAGATTATCAAAATTTGACTCTTCAAACCTTACTACGGCTGTGTGTACAGCTTTTATTCTGAAGTCAGCCGGCCCGACTTTTGAGCTCCCATTCAAACGGATCCTCTTTACATAGGTCGTCTCCAGAAGCCAAGAATCATCCAAATCTATTTGCCCTGATGTTTTTGATTTCAATATGTCATAAATCGTCCCAGACGGACTAGCTGGATAAATTTCTTCGGAAGTTCCAGCCGGATTGGTCAGTTGCTTTGCAACTATTTTTTCTAGCCTGTACCCCCCAATGCTCAATGCCAGCCTATTGTCTGCATCTCCGTTAACATTCTGCATCCACATTCTTTTTATCTTATCCTCATCTTGGTTCCAAGTCCTGAAAGCAAGACGATTCGGAGTCGTCTTGACATTGATAAACTCACTTTCTATAGTGGGAAGTTTTGTTTCTCCTTTTGTATAGTCCCAGTTGGAAGCGAAAAAATCAATATAACTATTTATTTTTATGCCCGGATACTCTTTGTCTGAATCAAAGCCTGAAAACCCAGGATAATCATCCATCCCACTCGGTTTATGACTTTTTGCATATACCTTTCCCTTTCTTACAAACTGCTCAGCCATGTAAGCATCATAGTATGCCAGGGTCGCTCCCATATCTATATCATTAGACACATCTTCTCCCTGCACTTTCAGATAAGCCCTTTCTCCCTTCTTACCTCCCAGGTAAAATACCGCCAGGGCTATGGCCGTAAAGAACGAAAGCAGCAACACTGCCAATACTATTGCAGAACCTTTTTTCTTCATAGCCTCCTCCTAGTAATTTTTTGACATATCTATATTTATTCTGGTTACAGCAGAATCTCTTATTTTATCCTGGATATTTCTTTTTCCCTCTATATTTTCCCCGGTCATCCTGTCTATATCAAGGTCTAAATATATCAGCACCACTCCATTTTTGTATTCAAACCCCCCGTCTTCTAAATATTCTATAAGTTCTACGGGTGTTCCCTCTGGTGCTGTGCTGACAATTGTAACTCCTGATGCTGTTTTGGGATTTGTGACATATACAAGCCTTCTCTCCCCGGCAGAATTCTCTTCTATTCTGAATGCTATATAATTTTTGTCCTCACTGAGGGTATCATTGGGTACCAGAAGTCTGAGTTCTGATATTATCTTAGGGGATGTTGTGAGATCCTCTCTTATCTCTATTGCATTTGCAACACTGGCTAAATCCCCGGTATCTATAATCCTCGAGGCCTTCACCTTTCTTTTTATTATCTCCAAAGTCTTCCCAAACTCATAGTCTATCCTGTTCTGAAGATTGATCCTGTCATAAACCAAACCATAGTTTTTAACCATAGGAGACATCAGAAGCATGACTATCGCCAATATGGCCACAGCCACTATACTTTCTATGACACTAAGTCCTCTTTTCAATAGGATCACCTCCATTCCTCTATAGGAGAGATTACAAACTGCATTTCCACGCTTTTATCAAAGGCTTCTCCTGCCTTCTCTGTGTATTTAAAAAGAACCTTTCCCAATATAAACTTGTCTCCCTTCAACTCTTTGGACTTTTGACTGTCCTGAGTGTTTATACCCGTTTCACCATATATATATTTATTGCTCGTTCCTGTCAGAACATTCTCGTAGGATGTCTCACTGCTCCATTCGGAAACCTCTTCGGCACCGTCACCGTTTGTGTCAGACCATTTCATAAGTTCCACATCTACAAGGTTCATATGCACCTCAAACTCAGCTCTGCCATCCTCCATTCTGAGCCCACGGCTGTTCAAAACAAATATCTCGTTTTTATTACCATAAAAATCGTCTTCAAATTCATAATCTTTTGTTATAAAGGCACTTTTATCATCTTTTAAAACCAGTTCATATGTTTCATCGAACCCTCCGCCTGTTATTGTTTTTACATTTTCATAGCCCCTGCTCTTTATGTAGTCCACCACTGTTGTCGTGAGCCTGGCAGCCTCCTCCTTTGACCCGGCTATCCTCTCCCCACGGAGAGATGTAAAGGTAAAACCTATTATGGGAAATATCCCAAAGAGAAATATTGCCATGGCTATAAGAACCTCTATAACTGAATAACCCCTCTTTTTCATATTTTCATTCACCCCTCAAATTCGTGCTCAGGTATCATCTACGAAACCTTTGATGTTTTCCTTCAAAAAATAAAAAATGCACCCTATAAAAATAAGAGTGCACTTACTATTCCTCCCAGGGCTATAAAAGGACCGAATGGTACCTCCCCCTTCTTGTCTTTTTGTTTTGTAGCCATGAGGTATATTCCGTATACCGCACCTGCCACAAAGGATGTGGTGACAAAGAGGTGCATCCTGTAAAAGCCAAAATACCCAACAACGGAACCTATACCTCCTGCCAGTTTCACGTCTCCGAAACCCAAAACCTCTTTTTTAAAAATTCTCTCACCGTAGCCATAGATCAGCACAAATAAAAATCCGTAGGCCGCCGACCCCATGAAGGACCTCTCTATCCCCACACCGTTGAAGAACGAGAAACCGTAGCCAAGCAAGAGCAGACCCAGGGTGAACCTGTCGGGGATATAATAGTGCTCCCAGTCTATCCCCGATGCGATGACTAGTATAGAGGCTGCTATGATCAGTTCCGCCGTCCATATGCTCATCCCGTACCTGTAGTACACCCCTGCAAAAGAAAGCCCCGTAATAAGTTCCACCAGGGGATACTGCACGGATATCTTCTCACCACAGCTGCTGCACTTTCCCTTTAAGATCAGCACATAGGAGATCACGGGGATGTTCTCCCACCATCTTATTTTGTGCCCGCAATTTGGGCAGTGTGACGGGGGGAAGGCAATGTTTTCCTTTCTGGGGATTCTGTATATGCATACGTTGTAGAAGCTCCCCAGGAGGAGTCCCATCGCTAAAAATAAAAATATATCCATAAATTTTCACTCCTTATTCTTTATGTTATAAAAACATATTACCCTGTTAGTGGTAAGGATTACAAGTGAAAAATATTTTTATTCTGAATATTAAAGCTAAAAGATTTTGTCACGAATTGCATAAATAAACACGAATAAAGGCAAAACCTTTTGGCCACAGAGGGCACTGAGGAAAAAATCGAGTTTCACAGAGAAAATATTAAAACCTTAGTCACGAATTGCACGAATGGACACGAATAAAACTCTTAAGGTCTCATCATAAAGTCTTACCTGTTACAGAATTCTAAGAAAAAATATACTGATAACATTTGATAAATTCGTGTATATTCGTGACAAAAAATTTAAAAATCCTCTCTCAGTGCACCTCTTTCCCTTCTCTGTGAAACTCTGTGGGCAAAATAGGTTTTATTCTTTAATTTTTTATTTTCTTATTCATGCAAATCTTCTGAATTTTTAGACATTTTCAAAAAAAAGAAAAAGACTGTCGAAAGCGACAGTCTTGAACCCTTTTTAATAATCAATCCATTTATTATTTTTAGTATCCCAGTTTTGAGTAGTTGTTGCAGCAGCACTTGCGTCAGCTCCCACCAATTCTACATATAAGTCAGTTGCAGTATATTTGTATGTTCCGTATCCACCATAAGTTACATCTCCACCACTTGTGCCTCTAAATCCACCTATAGGTGCAAGAACAACATCATCCGTTCCGGTAGCACTGGTAGCATTGGTTGAATTATCATCTAGATATTTTATTAAATCTTTCTCTACATATTCTGAAGTCCCTGCAGCATCATCAAATACATATCTAGTCTTATCCGTTCCTGCAAGACCTAAAGGTGCCAAACCTGTATCAGTATACATAACATTTACAGCTGTTCTAATGGATCCTAACGCAGCTACAGCCTTGGCATCTCTGGCTTTCGCCACCTCTTTTCTCAGTTTCGGTGCCAAAGTAGCAGCAAGTAATAGAATTATGGCCACAACAACAACCAGTTCGATCAGCGTAAATCCTTTTTTCTTCATAATTTTTCCTCCCTGTTCTTTTTCATAATTTTTTATTTTTTATTTTCTAATGCACTTTCTTTAGTAAGATTTATCTACTGCTTTCCCCCTCCCCTTCCTTTTTATTTTTTATTTTTTTCTTCCAGGTATTTAAGCAGTTTTTCCTTGGCCCTTTTCTGATACTTCTCATCCTTTGAGTCTAGCAGCTTTCCCCAGTAGTAGATGGATTTTTCCAGATAATATTTTTCACCGCTCTCCTCATATATCTTTTCATAGGAAAAAGCCAGGGTATTCATGAGGAGATCATCCCTCGATTCCTTCACTATCTCTTCAAATAGTTTCAAGAGTTCTCCGCTGTTTCCTTTTTTTCCTGCAACTGTTCCAGCCAGATATTTTTTCAGCATGCTGTCATTTGGGTTGTACCTCATTCCCTTTTCGATTATACCAAAGGCCCCTTCAAAATCCTTGTAGGTTTTTATAAAAGCCAAGATTCCCCCTGTAAATGTGTAGTTCCTCACAAAATAGGGGTCCAAATATGTTATCCTCTCAGAGCCTGTTTTCAGCGCCTCTATACCCTCCTTGGGATCACCACCCAGAAGCCCACCGGTCTTTACCACGTGCCCCATCCAGAGAAAGGACCTGGCGGTTTTTTTTATCCCCAGAACCCTTGCAGCAAAGGTGTTTTTGTCCATACCCTTTCTTTCTCTGTAGCTTTTACTGTAGATTTTAAAATCTTCCTCTTTTAATCTTCCCTCCATGGCAAAAAGCAGGATTATGGCCACTATACCCAGTATATAATAACTTTTTTTCATGCCACCACCTACAGCCTTTTTCTGGAAAAAGATGCCGTGGCGATGAAAAGCACGGCAGTCACATAGACAATCATATATCCAACGAGAAGCCATAGATTTATATGAACATCTCCCAGATAGTCCCTGTAGTTAAGCAGGTGAAACTTGGGGAGCACTGTGTACAGCAGGTTTAGTATCACCTCAAAGGCCGTCCCCTTTACCTTCTGTGCCACCTCTTTCAGCTCAAGCAGACCGTGCCCCGCTATATAGGTGGACACGGTGAATAAGATGGCGGTGACATAGGACTCAGATACCACTGAAAACATTATCCCCACTGCCGAAAGCAGGGACAGTTTAAGTCCTATGAACAGAAAGGATATAAAGAGCCCCGTGTCCAGACTTCCCCCCATTTTCCATATGAGGGCGCTCAAAACCACACCCATGAGAAACACATTAAAAAATATCGTATACATCATCCCCAACAGAGTCCCGGCGAGATACTCCTCCTTACCCACACCTTTTGTCAGTACGAGGTATATGGATTTCTCCTTTATGGCCTTTAAGACACAGGTGGCAGAAAGGTACACCACTATAAACATCACCATGAACTCAGTGAAAAATAGCCCTGTATCCCTTATCACCTCTACCCCTTCATAGAGGGCTATCTCATCTAGAAGCATTGTTGCAAATATGAGTATCCCCCCAAACATAACTATCCCGTTAAATATCTTATTTGAAATATTTTCCTTGAAAGAGTATTTCGCCATCGTCAGTATCTTAGTCAAGGTCTTTACCTCCTATTCTGTCTATAAAATATTTTTCCAGGGAAAACCCATCCCCCATTTTTTCCTTCAGTTCCTTCACGTTTTTCACTTCCAGGAGCTGCCCCTTGTGCATTATAGCCACCCTGTCAGCGAGATTTGATACGTCGTTCAGTATATGGGTGTTAAATATTATGGTGGTATTTTTTTTCTTCAGCTTTTCCATTATATCTATCACTTTTTTTCTGGCCAGGGGGTCCAGTCCCGACATGGGCTCGTCTAGAAACAATATCTCCGGTTCTCCCATTATTGACTGGGCCAGCCCCACCTTTTGGAGCATCCCCTTGGAAAATTTTTCCAGCCTGTCGTTCATCCTGTCATAGATGCCAAGGTCTCTTGCCAGCCCCTCTGATATTTTCTTTCTTTTTTTATTGGGCATCTCATAGAGTTCCCCGTAATAATTGAGGACCTCTTTAAGCTTCAGAGTCTGTGGATAGTATGATATTTCCGGCAGATATCCTATTTTTTTGTAGTCCTCTCCCTTTAGATTCTTCTTCCCAAATATCCTCACCTCCCCCTTGTCGGTTTTGAGCAGGCCCAGCATAGATTTCATGGTGCTTGTTTTTCCCGCCCCGTTAAGTCCTATGATTGAGAATATCTCACCTTTTTTTACTCCGAAGGAGACCCCCTCTATACCGGTCTTACCCCTGTTGCCTCTCATTCTTTTTATTATATCCCTTTCCTTGTAATATACCGTTATGTCCTTTACCTCTATTATGTTATCCAATTTTAAGCTCACCTCTATACGTTATGATATCTCTAAAAGTTTACCAGGTTTGGACCCTATTATCAATAGAAAAGGAGGAGATAATTCCCCTCCTTTAAATGCCTAGGCTATTGTGTCAGACAGTGAGAATACAGGCAGATACATGGCCACTACTATGACTCCCACAGTGAGTGCCATTATGAGTATCATCATCGGCTCAAATGCAGCCAGGGAATCCCTTATGGTTTCCTCTAGCTCCCGCTCGTTAAAATCTGCAAGTTTTGAGAGCATTTTTACCAGCTCTCCGCTTTCCTCTCCCACATCTATCATGTTTACAACCATAGGAGGAAAAGAGCCTGTTTCTTCCAGAGGTTTCGATATTGTGTGTCCGCTTTTTATCTTATCCTTTACCTCTCTTATGGACTCCCCCATGAGGATGTTCCCCACTGTATCGGCAACTATATCAAATGCAGACAATATAGGGACACCACTGTCTAAGAGGGTCTCAAGGGTTCTGCTGAACCTGGCTATAGAGGCCTTTTTGAATATCTTCCCGAAAAGGGGCAGCCTCATAATCAGCTTGTGGGAATTTCTCTTCCCCTTGGGGGTCTTCTGATACTTGTATCCTATAAAGGATAAAATCCCCACTCCGAGCAGAATCCAGTACCAGTTTTTGTTAAACCATTTGCTCAGCCCTATGACAAACACAGTGAGGGCAGGCATAGGAACCCCTGTATCCTCAAACAACACAACAAAGTTCGGTATAACAAAACTCATCAGCAGGAATACTATTGTAAAAGAGAGTACCAGTACTATGGCAGGATATATAAGAGCCGTCCTTATCTTACCCTTTATCTCCTCAGCCTTTTCCTGGGACTGGGCTATCCTGTTTAGTATGGTGTCTAGTGCTCCCGATGCCTCTCCCGCCTTTACCATGCTCACATATAGTGAATCAAAGTATTGAGGATGTTTACTAAGGGCATAGGATAGTGATTTTCCGGCACTTATGTCCTTTCTTATTTCCCCCACTACCGCTTTTAGTTTTGGCTTATCGCATTGTTTCTCTAGAACTGTAAAGGACCTCAAGAGTCCCACTCCACCCTCTAGCATGGTAGAGAGCTGTCTGGTAAAGACCGCTATGTCCTTCGGCTTTACCCTGTTCAGTATTCCGCCCTTTCCCTGTTTATCAGAAAGTTTCTTTTCCTTCAGCAGCGTAAGTTTTTGACCCCTTAGGAGCCTCTTTAGATCTTCCTTGCTTTCAGCCTCCATCTTGCCGCTGGTTTTTTTTCCGTTCAAACTCATTGCCGTATATCTGTATACTCCCATAGCCCACTCCCCCCTCTACATCAGAGTAACTCTTATTATCTCTTCTAGGGTGGTCTCTCCTAGAACAGCTTTCTTTATACCAGTTTCCCGAAGTGTCACCATTCCCTCTCTTCTTGATATCTCCCTTATTTCCATAGTGGTCAGCCTCTTGCCTACAGCCTCCTTCAGCTCATCTGTCAAGGGCATAACCTCATAGATTACAGAACGCCCAGTATATCCTGTGCCGTTGCAGTAAGCACAGCCCTTCCCCTTGTAGAAAGTAATGTTTTCATACTCTGACGGCTCCTCCCCTAGTGATTTGAGAAGTGTTTTTGGGTCCTGATGCTCTGCCTTACAGTGTGGACATATCTTTCTAACAAGCCTCTGTGCCTGTATCATGAGAAGTGATGCCGAGATTAGAAAAGGTTCCACCCCCATATCTATCAGCCTGTGTATAGAACTCGGTGCATCATTGGTATGAAGTGTAGAAAATACCAGATGTCCCGTGAGGGCTGCCTTTATGGCTATCTGTGCTGTCTCGTTGTCTCTTATCTCCCCCACCATTATTATGTCCGGGTCCTGTCTCAGAAAGGTCCTGAGAGCATTGGCAAAGTTCAGGCCTATCTCATTTTTACAGTGTACCTGATTTATTCCCTTCAGCTCATACTCCACCGGATCTTCTACTGTAGAGATATTTACATCATCCGTGTTTATGCTTTTAAGCATAGAGTAAAGTGTCGTCGACTTCCCACTCCCTGTAGGTCCCGTCACCAGTATTATCCCGTAAGGGCTTGTTATCTTCTTTTTTATTATCTCCATTGCGTCCTCTTTGAACCCAAGGCCGTCTAGGTCAAATTTCATGTTGCTCTTGTCTAGTATCCTCATTACTATCTTCTCTCCGTATATTGTAGGAAGAGTAGAAACCCTGAAATCAACTGATCTGCCTGCTATTTTTATCCTGAATCTTCCGTCTTGCGGAAGCCTCTTTTCAGCTATATCCATACCGGCCATGATCTTTATCCTCGATACCAGTCCGTAGATTAGATTTTTCGGCATCTTCTTTATCTCCACCAGAACACCGTCTATTCTGTAACGCACCCTTATCTCATCTTCATAGGGCTCTATGTGAATATCACTGGATTTTAATCTTATGGCCTTCATAAGGAGGGCGTCCACCCCTCTTATTATAGGGGCACTTTCAGAATCAAAACGATTTTCTATATCTTCAAGTCTTGAATCCAAAAATTCAAAATCATCTTCCAAGGATTTCTGAAGCTCGGCAAAAACCCCTTCTACCTTTGCCTCGGTTTTTTTTGTTTTCTCCTCCAGGTACTCATGTATCACATCTTTTATATTATCCTCTAGTGCCAGATAGGGACTTACGATGAGCTTTGTCTTCAGGTTTATCTCATCTATCAGATTTACATCTGTAGGGTCCGCCATGGCTATTATTATCTTGTTAGATGTTATCCCTATGGGCACCACGTTTTTTTCTTCGAGATAAACTCTGTCAAAAAAAGACATGGCCTCTTTGTTGATATCCTCTATACGGATTACCTTACTCTTCACCCCGAGCTGATCCGAAAGTTCCTTCAGCAGCTTGTCCTCACTTATATATCCTAGGTCCAAAAGTATCTGTCCTATTTTTTTGTCCTGGTCTAGCCCCTGCTGCCTTATCGCTTCATCTATCTGCTCCTGGGTCAGGATATTCTTCTCTTTGAGCCTTTCACAAATAGATTTTCTTTTTCTTACAACCACCATGAAAGTTCACCCCTGAAGTTTAGTTTATCGTAAAATATTTTTCTGAAAATTCTCCTAAGTATTATTTAAAATTTTATTCGAGTTTTCCTTCTTTAATTTTAAAAAAACCCGGAATTATCCGGGTTTTTTAATTTTTACCTCTTTCTTCCATCTCTGTTATCTTAAATGGGTTAGGGTCATTTGAAACAACTTCAGTGTAACCCCCTGCATTTATTTCCACAGAACTGGTTCTCTGCCTGTTACTTCCCTTCCTTATCGCCTTTATTTTTAGATTTTGGATTGCAGAGTTAGGAGGTATGGAATTACTGGCATCCTGAGGCTCAAACCATACATATTTAATTATTTCTAAATAATTTCTGTAATATCTTTTATCATTATCATTTGTATTATCTGGGTCATTTTTACTCTCATCCTTCACCACATGATCACTATAAAATTTTTGCAGTCCATCTTCTTTTAAGTCACTTATTGGATGATTATAGTATATATCTGTATAATGAATTTTCTTTTTGTCTGTACTCGCAGGAGTTCCTGCATCACCGTCATCATCTGCAGAAGGATCGTTATAAAACACTTCATACATATGGGTGATTACATTCCCGTTTTTAAAAGTATCATAATCATACGAATCATTTTCACCATATGTATATCTTGGATATGCATTTACCGATGTGCTTCCTGTAGCCAGAGGAATTCTATATTCTTGACTTGCCGCAGCACTCTTATCGTAAAAGTAATCTTGAGCTTTTTTATAGTCTATATATTTCCTTTCCTTTACTTTCTTCTCATCACTTTCAGATAATTCCCCTACCATAAACCTGTACTCCTTATCGACCATATCTTTTTCCACTATGCTTCCGGTTTTTGTCTTATCCGGGGTCTTGGGAAAATAATAAAAAACTGTGGTCTTCATTTTAGCATTGCTTGCGGATTTTCCAGGATATATCACTGTATAGGTATAGGATTCAAATCTATCGTCGATACCCTTCCTCGAACCCTCTACATAATTAAAGGTTAGATCTTCTTCGTTGGCTTGTCCGCCACCCTTTTCGAGAATAAATGCAAAATCGGTATTCCCATCTTTAAAAGCATAGTCCAACCCGGCACTCTTTTCCACCACCACTATAAACTCGTATGTACTATAATCTTTATTATCTTTATTATCTTTGTCTTTACCTCCTAAGGCAATACAGAATAGTGCAAACATAAATATGCTTATCAGTATCTTCTTCATAACTCTACCCCCTATACCTTTTGCTTTTCTTTTTTCTATAAACAGCCCGTTGACTATTCCGTCTGTCTCCTCTTTGGTCAATGGCTCCTCCTGTCCGAAATATGAAAGTACAGTATCTTTTTTCTCTATGTAGACCTGTCCACACCTTCAGATGAAGGTCAGAAGACTTATTTTCAGCTATATAATCCTGCCGCTCCAAAGGCAAATATCTCCCCCCTTTTAATAGATTACAGTATTTAAGATATTCACACTTACATTTTAAAAACCAACTTTTAAAGTTAAATTTTTTCAGATTTTAAATTACTTTTAACCTTTTATTCTTTTACCCAGTTGTCGTTATAGGGATAGGCCGTATCAGGAGTTCCCTCTGGAAGGAAGGTCTCAACCCTCAGGTACATTATAGGGGTATCCGAAAACACCCTCATTTTATAAAGTGCCTTATTTTTGGAATTAAATACAAAAATTTCTTTATTTAAATCACTTAAGGTTCCACTCTCGTCTAAATAGCCCTGCCCTCTGTCATCAACTTCTATCTTTATACTGTCTCCCGAGGTATCATGTATCTTGTACTTCAGTAGTGATGGTAAATACAATTCCTCTTTCTTTCCTCCGGAAGTTTTCCCTCTATTCATTAACTTTCCTGCTGCATCTATATCTACAAAATAATCCTCCCCCTCTTCAAATGCCCTTTGGGTGGTAACACGTATAAACTCAGGAGCTTTCCCTTTAAAGGTTATCATGGCGTTTTTTTCTGCCCTCCCTAATATACGGAGAGTACCAAATGCAGCCAGAATACCTATTACAGCCACTAAGACTACCATCTCTATCATAGTGAATCCTTCTCTTCTCATTAAAACACCCCCTCATCTTTACATTTACTTTGTAAGGGGCAAAATTCATTTTTATTTTTAAAAAATTTATCTTTACCCAGTCATTGCTTAATCTAAGTTTCTACCTTTTAGATTAAATTATTGAATTTACACAGTGTTACTTTTCTCTTGAAAGAAAAGTAACCAAAAGTTCAAGGCTGTGAAAAATCAGCTAAATAACCTTGAAAATCCAAGAAAAACTCGAAACTCGCTTCGCTCAGACATCGATTTTTTCTAAAGATTTTACTGCGGTCATTCTTAACGCTGATTTTATCAATGCCACTTACAGATTACAGATCAAAAGATTCAAATGATTTTTAAAATCTTTTAAATCTTTTAAAGCTCTTAAAGTGCCTATTCGCAGGACGAGCGTTAAGAAATATAATCAATTTTACGTTAAGAAAATACAATGTTTGAGCAAAGCGAGTTTTGTATTTTTAGTAAAATTTATTATATTTTAGCTTGGACAAGACAAGGCTTGATTTTTGGTTATGCCCTGACCAAAGGGAGGAAATGCCCTTGGGGTGCTTTTCATCAAGGAAAAGTGACAGAAGACTTTGGATAAATTCAGTAATTTATGGAATTAATTATAAGTAGCAGCTTAAGTTACTTATAATTTTATGCAGAACATTAAATTTATTTGAAAAACTTTTTCCATAGAATAAATATTACAGAGAGCCTGGATTTATCCAACTGATCTATGCTGCTGTAAAACACCAACTACTCCTTCACCCAGGTACCGGCGGTATAGTTGCTCTCATCCATATCAGTTTTAGGAAGGTAGCTATTAATTATAATATAACCCAATGCCGTGTTATCCCTCATATTTATCTTGTACAGAGCCTTGCCCGAAGAGTTAAAGACAAAGAGATTTCTATTTAGTCCCCCAAATCCAACCAAAGTCCCATGCCCGGTGTCGTCTATTTTTATCTCATACTCTGTATCTGTGCCGCTTCCTAGTTTATAAGAGAGCACGCTGGGAAGTGCTATCTCCTCCTCTACACTCCCAGAGCTGTCTTTCCTCCTTACTACCTTTTCTAGGATGTTTATCACTATTCTGTACTCCTCCCCTCTTTCAAAGGATTTTTGAGCACTTACCCTTACAAATTCTGAGATTGTGCTCTTCACTTTGATCATAGCATTTTTATCTGCCCTTCCGTTGATTTTCATAGTTCCAAATGAACCCAGCAAAAATATTATTGCTACTATGACCACAAGCTCTACTATACTAAAGCCTCTTTTTTTCAAAAAAATCACCTCACTCAAATAATTTGTTATAGAAAAGTATGCCCCTTCCTCAGAGTTATTTCAAATATTTTTACAAAAAATATAAAAAACAGCCTTTTCAGACTGTTGTATTCATTGGAGGCGACGGCCGGATTTGAACCGGCGATGGAGATTTTGCAGACCTCTGCCTTACCACTTGGCGACGTCGCCTTATTAAGTTTTGGTGGTGCCCAGAGGCGGAATCGAACCACCGACACGGGGATTTTCAGTCCCCTGCTCTACCGACTGAGCTATCTGGGCAAATAATGGCGGGAGTGACGAGACTCGAACTCGCGACCCCCGGCGTGACAGGCCGGTGCTCTAACCAACTGAGCTACACCCCCATTATATGGTGGTCGCAACAGGACTTGAACCTGTGACCCCCTGCTTGTAAGGCAGGTGCTCTCCCAACTGAGCTATGCGACCCGATCAACTAGAGTAGTATAGCTCATATGCCGAGATAAATCAATTCAGACAATCTTGAATTTAAGCTGTTTATAGGTGTTTATTCCGTTAAAACCACTTTTTCTGACTTTTAAAACCAGTTGCAACTTTATTTTTATCTGAGCACTTATTATTGGTACTTTCAGACTTTTCTCTCTGCCTAAATTAAAAAAAATTCTATACTACTAGCTTCTCATCTTAATTTCACTGCCTTCGTGTAAAAATAATCAAATCTAACTTTCTTAAATTTTAATCCGGTAAAAGAGGCACAGGAAAAATTTAAATTTTTAAAAAAAACATTTTCAGAGCCAGCTGGACGTTCACTGGAAATCTCAGCATCCCCTTTATATGAAGAAGCCCCTCTGTCTTAGAAAGATCATCATTTAAGAGAATACCTTCGTACATTATGCTCTCAGCTACACTACGGTCTCTAGATCCCCTGTATATCTCCTCTGCAAAATAAATCTTTTCAATATCATCTAGAAATCTCCTGTTCCCCATAAAATCTCTTAAAGATTTTTTGATATTTATCCTGCTTTCTATCTCTCCATCCTTCACATAATTTTTTATATGCTCCCCTATATCACTGTAGGATACAGGATGGTGCAGGTCTATTCCTATCTTTTTATACATCTCTATCTCAGCCACATCTCCGAAAAAAAACTCATACTCCTCTTCCGTTATACCTAGCTCTTCTGGGTTTTTCTTTTTTATGTGTACTGCCGTAGACCTTGAGATTATTGTAGGAATTATATTTAAAGAGTGGGAGGTCATAATAAAAAAAGTCCCCTCTCCGGGCTCCTCTATTATTTTCAGAAGAGCATTAGCGGCCTCTACCCTTAGATTTTCTATATCCTTAAGTATAAAAACCTTTTTCCTTCCCTCGTAACTACTGCTAGAGGCTTTATATATGACTTCCCTCACCTGGTTTATCTTTATTCCAGTGGGGTCTTCCACCACTTCTACATCTGGATAATTCCCAGAGTCTATCCTTAGACACACATCGCACTTACCACAAAAATCAACTGGGTCTTCACTGCAGTTCAGACCTTTGGCAAAAGCCAGGGAGAACTCCATGAGTTCGCTCCCCCTTTCACCATAAAAGAGGTAAGTCCCTGACTTTTTTCCTATTTTTATTTCATTTTTCAAGAAACTTTTAGCTTCCTCATTGGATATAATATCTCCAAACATTATCTTTCCGCCTTTTCAATCTTCCTCAGAACTTCGATTTTATCAAGAGCCATTCCAGCCCCGATAACTACACTTTCAAGAGGATTTGTTGCAAGTTTTACAGGAAGGTGTGTGTGCTTTGATATGAGTTCAGGAAAATTCCTTATGAGGGACCCTCCACCTGCCATGACTATCCCCTTATCTACTATATCTGCCGATAATTCAGGAGGAGTCTTCTCAAGAACCTGCTTTACCGAAGTTACTATCTCCATTAGTGAATCCTCTATAGCCTCCAAAACCTCTCCAGAGGTTATAGTGAGAGGTTTAGGAAGGCCTGTAACCATATCTCTACCTTTTATGGTCATAATCTCCTCTTCACTTAAAGAGAGTGCTGTTCCTATCTGTATTTTTATCTGTTCAGCCGTTTTTTCACCTATGAGGAGATTATGTGTCTTTTTGATATATTTTATTATATCCTCGTCAAAGTTGTTTCCAGCAGTTCTTATAGATTTACTCACAACTGTTCCACCTAGGGATATTACCGCTATATCAGTAGAACCTCCGCCTATATCCACTATCATATTCCCTTCAGGTGCTGATATATCTATTCCAGACCCCAAGGCTGCCGCTCTTGCCTCCTCTATTAGATAAGCCCTCTTGGCTCCGGCAGATATCGCAGCCTCGAGTACGGCTCTTTTTTCCACCCCTGTTACCTCTATAGGTACACATATCATCACTTCAGGAAGAATAAAATTATATTTTCCAAAAACTTTTTTTATAAAGTACTTTATCATAGCTTCTGTTATATCGTAATCTGCAATTACACCCTCTCTAAGTGGTCTTACTGCGATTATGTGGTCAGGAGTTTTTCCTAGCATATCCTTTGCTTCCTGTCCCACTGCCAAGACTTTTTTTGTCTCCTTGTCCACTGCTACCACAGAGGGCTCATTGAGGACTATCTCCTCTCTCTGCTTGTGATAGACAAGGGTATTCGCAGTCCCTAGATCTATACCTATACTTTTTTGAATTTTCATACCAGGCCATTTTATTTTAAATTTAATTTTTTTCATTATTCTTCACCCTCTGATATATGATTTTCCAATATTGTTTTTATTCTGCCTGTCTCTCCCTTGATGTAAAATGCTGCTATCAGTGCTTCAAAAGCTGTGGCCTCTCTGTATTCCATGATACTGCATGACCTTGGAAAACTTTTTATATTACTATTTTTTGCCCTTCTCGCTACTGCCTTGTATTCTTCATCAAGTTCCTCTGATATACTTTTAAAAATTAAACTCTGTGCCTTTGCGTTGACCAGCTTCTTAACCTTTTTATTCATGACATTTATTTTATAGCCTTTTCCCACAAAATACTCCCTCACAGCCAGTTCCCACACTGCGTCTCCCAGGTAGGCCAGGGGAAGTCCTCCGGCATCTTTCAGATCTATATTGACCATGTAGTCTTATCCTTACCGTCTTTTATCTTTACTCCCATATCACTCAGCCTGTCTCTTATCTGGTCAGAAAGAGCCCAGTTTCTATCTACCCTTGCATTCTGTCTGATCTCAAGTATAAAATCCACCAGTTCTGCAGTCATGTCACCTATTTTTCTCTCTACTTTGATATCTACTCCCAGTACCTCTATAACCGCCTCTTTTATAAAATCCGAAGCTGCTTCTAGGACCTCTCTTCCGTATGCATCCAGGGAAGTTCCGTCCATAAATTTATTCATCTCTTTTATGAGCTCAAAGAGAGCCCCTATACCCTGAGAAGTGTTAAAATCCTCATCCATTGCAGCTACGAATTTAATCTTAGATTCTTCTAGCACTGTTTTCAGGCTGTTCACAGCCTGCGGATCTCCTTCACTGTCCCTTTCATCCATCTTTTCCATCACTCTCATAAGGCTGTTCTCTATTCTCTCCACAGCTGCCTTTGCCTGATTCAGTTCATCTTCAGAAAAATCTATCGGTTTTCTGTAATGGGAGCTCAGTACAAAAAATCTCACCACCTTACCTTCAAACCTTTCCAAGACCTCTCTTAAGAGAAAAAAGTTTCCCAGTGACTTAGACATCTTTTCGCCCTTTACATTTATATAGCCGTTGTGTATCCAGTATCTTGCAAACTCTCCTCCAGTTGCACATTTAGACTGGGCTATCTCATTTTCATGGTGTGGAAAAATCAGATCCTGTCCGCCTCCGTGGATATCAAAAGTCGGTCCGAGATACTTGTTTGACATGGCAGAACACTCAATGTGCCATCCAGGTCTTCCATCCCCCCACGGAGATCCCCAAGAGGGCTCTCCATCCTTGGCTGCCTTCCAGAGGGCAAAGTCCAGCGGAGATCTCTTAATGTCGTTTACATCTACTCTAGAGCCACTCTGTAGGTCTTCCGTCTTCTGCTTAGATAGTTCACCGTACTTTTTCTTGTAGCTCTCTACAGAAAAATATACATCTCCCTGAACCTCATAGGCAAAGTTTTTTTCGATAAGGTTCTTTATGAGTTTTATCATCTCCCCTATATGCTCAGTAGCCTTAGGTCTTAGCATACCATCCTCTTTTAGGTTTATCTTTGATGTGTCTTCAAAATAGGCTGCTATATATTTATCCGCCACCTCTTTCAAGGTTGTCCCCTCTTCATTTGCTCTTTTTATCATCTTGTCATCTACATCTGTAAAGTTCTGTACATACTTTACGTTGTACCCTCTATACTCTAGGTACCTTCTCACAGTATCAAAA
This sequence comes from uncultured Ilyobacter sp., assembly GCF_963663625.1. Lineage (NCBI taxonomy): Bacteria > Fusobacteriati > Fusobacteriota > Fusobacteriia > Fusobacteriales > Fusobacteriaceae > Ilyobacter > uncultured Ilyobacter sp. The sequence continues at coordinate 1,882,239 of NZ_OY760437.1, forward strand.
AATATAGCAGGTCTTGCATTCCCTATATGTATGTAGTTGTACACAGTAGGTCCGCAGACATACATAGATACCTCTCCCTCTTTGAGAGGTTTAAATTCCTCTATCTTTCCCTTTAAAGTATTAAATATTCTAAGCATACAGCCCTCCTATTTTTTCATTTTACTCAAAATGTCATCAAGGGTCTCTTCGTTGAGTTCCGTGTGCAGATTGAGATAGTCTTTTTCTGCAGTTCCTTTTATAGATATCTTAGACCTCTCTGAAAATTTTTTATCAATAAGGTCAAGACCTATATCTCCCTGGAAAAATTGGTTCTGAGACACAGTTCCGCCGCTGCCTTGGCTCAGTTTTTCTTTCCCTTGAAAAATATTGTTTCCCTCGATGACAAGATTTATATTTCTCACAGTTAATCTGCCCTCTTTACCGAAAATCCTAAAGAGTTTTTCAAATCTTTTGGTCTCCTTGAGGGGTATTATCCATTGGTTCTTCTCTATATCTCCCACTATCTCGCCGTCAATATCTCCGAGAAACTCCTCTATACTCCCTCCGGAAAAACTCTCCCAAAGATCAAACAAAACCCTCTGTTCCTTTGGCATACTGGCAGCAAAAGTTTTGGCTGCTTTTCCAAAGTCTCCAGAAGAGATATACACCCTGTTCTCTCCAAGGTACTTTTCCATTTTTCTATCTTCTGGCTGAGTTTTAAAGAGGTCTATTATACCCCCTTCTCCCACGATTTTATTATCAGTATAGACCTTTCCAGATTCATAATTCCCCGTAAGGACAGATCCCTTTATACCCCAGATCTCACCCTTTGTTCCTGCTGCATCAAGGAGTATTTTTCCGAATATATTGGACTTCCCCCTTTTTTTTAGGGAGAGAAGGTTCTCGTTGCTTCCCCCTATTCCAGACAGAACCCCTTCCAGGTCCTCTTTAGAATCAGATATGAGAAAATAACCTCTGTGTCCCTTGAGAAAAACCTCTTTTCCCGAAGAATATTTCTCTCTGTATTTTTCCTTTAGAAGGTAGTATTCCCCATCTTTATCAAAATATTTACCCAAACGAGATTTGAATATAGGGTACAGTAAACCCGGGTCTAAGACTCCAACCCTGTGTTCATTCAAGAGTTCCAGACTTCCAAAATAAAGTATATATAGATTTTTTATATACTTTTTCTCTTTTTTCAGGTCCTCTATCTGATCCTCTTTTCCGATTTTTAAAAGGAGTTCTTCGAGAGGCTTTATACTCTTACGGTTAAAATTTTCATTTACATATACTGCCCTGGTATTCTTTACCAGGAATTTTTTACCAGGTATATGATAGATATACTTGTATCCTGCCAGTAGTATTAAGATGCTGGTCAGCAAAGATAAAAGCAGTACTTTCAATCTTTTCAAGATAACACTCTCCTATCTGAATTTTTCTTCCCTTATTCTCGTAAGCTCTCTTATGGTGAGGTCTAGGTTTTCAGTCTTGAGTATAGGGGCTGTAAACCTAGCTTTTCTGATCTCTCTATCAGAAAGCTCCGTAACCAGAAGACTTTCTTCCATATAAGGTGATTTTGCAGCTACTTTACCAGAAGGCGAGACCACCTGAGATCCTCCTCCGAAAGTAACACCGTCTTCACACCCTACCCTGTTTGCCATTACAAAATAACTTCCGGTCATAGAAGCCGTTAGATAACCTATAGCTTCCCACTCCTTTGAGATATAACGCCCCTCGTCTTCAAAACCTCTTGCCGGATTGTTCATTAGGCAGAATATATAATCTGCTCCGTCCTGACTTAGAATATATGAAGAGGACTGATGCCATGCATCTTCGCAGATAAGGATTCCGACTCTTCCGAACTTCGTATCAAAAGCCCTGAACCTGTCTCCGCTTTTAAAGTATCTGGCTTCAAAAAACATTCCGTAATTGGGGAGGTAGACTTTTCTGTGGGTGTGTTTTATCTCACCGTCTTCTAGATAAAAGGCTGAGTTGTATACATAGTTGTCTCTCCCCTTTTCAACTCCCCCAAAGAGTATACTGATTTTATTGCTGAGATCCACAAGTTCCTGAGGCACATTTACACATACATCAAATACCATCTCTTCCAAAAGGTATCCCGAAAGGGCCAGTTCCGGAAAAACTATAAGTTCTGCACCTTTGTTTATCGCATCTGATATCTTTTCTTTCATTATTTCTAGATTTTTTTCTACATTACCCAATGTGGGTTTCATTTGAGCTACTGCTAACTTCATCTTTTCCCCCATTACATCAAAGATATTTTAGATCTTCCTGAGTTGTTATTTTTATATTCCCGTAACTTCCCTCAAGTACCAATACTTTTCCATTTATTCTCTCTACAAGGGAAGAGTCATCTGTTCCAATATAATTAGACCTTCTGGCATCTTCATAGGCTTTTTTCAGAATCTTTCCACGAAAAACCTGTGGAGTCTGGGCTGCCATCAAAAGAGACCTGTCAGGTGTAGAGGTTATAAATCCATCTCTGTCCACTTTTTTTATTGTATCTTTCACAGGAACCCCTATAACAACACCGTCAACATTCGTATCTCTTTCCAGAACTCTGTAAGCGTCCTCTATAAATCTATCCTCTATAAAGGGTCTCACTCCATCCTGTACAGCTATTATTTCTGAATCTTCTGTTTTACATAGGGCATTATATATAGAATTCTGCCTCTCCTCTCCACCCTGCACCACACACTTCAACTTGTTTATTTTATACTTTTCACACAGCTCCTCTACCCTCGCTGTATACTCTTTATTTGTCACAACGATTATATCTGTTACCCTTGGATTTCTGTCTATTTTTTCAAGAGTTGTTATAAAAATAGGTCTTCCTTCGTATTCCAAAAACTGTTTTGGATAGCCTAAACCCATTCTTTTACCGACTCCAGCAGCTGCCACTATAAAGGTATATTTCATTTTCCCATCCTTTATTTCAATGTTACCACAGTGCAGCCTATTCCGCCTTCTCCGTGGCCCCCGGTTCTGAAGGATTTCACATAAGGACATCCTCTCAGATACTCTATTATACCTGCTCTGAGAGCACCTGTCCCCTTGCCGTGTATTACATAGACCTCTGAAAACCCGCTAAGAAGTGCCCTGTCCATATAAGTTTCTAAATCATATATTGCGTCGTCTACCATTTTACCTCTGATATCTATTTCAGATCGAACTGTAGTTTTTTTATGGATATGAACTGCATTATACTGCTTTGTTTTTGAATCCTCTACCTTTTTGAGGTCGTCTATCCCTACCTCGAGTTTCAATATTCCAGCCTGTATCTGTGCCACCTGCTTATGCTCATTTATTCTTGTTATTACAGCATGTTGACTCATACTCGTTACAAAAACTTTTTCTCCCTCTTTAAACTCAATTTTTCTTTTTATCTTAGGCTTTGAAACAATCGTTTTGTTTTTCTCATCTTTTAGGGCATTTTTCATCATATTCAGACTCTTCTGAAGGAGTTTTGCATCCTCTTTTTTACTCTCTTCTGTCTGTATTTTATCTACCAGAGCCTTGGCTTTAGCCTGCATCTCCCTCATCATCTTATCAGCTTTTTCATAAGCCTCTTTCAGGATCTCATTTTTTTCTTTTTCCAGATTTGCCAGTTTATTTTCATATTCCTCTTTGTTCTTTTTAGCCTCTACTTTCAGGTTTTCTACCTGAATCTTCATTTTATCTAGATCCTCAGACTGTTCTCTTATATTACTTATCATACTCTCGACCTTTTTATTGTCATCACTTATATAAGATTTTGCCCTCTCTATTACCTCATCTAGAACCCCTAGTCTCTTGGCTATGGTCAGTGCATTACTCTCACCTGGGACTCCCATGAGAAGCCTGTATGTTGGGGAAAGGGTGTTTGAGTCAAATTCCATAGAAGCTGTCTCTATCCCCTCTTCATTATACCCGTGAGCCTTTACTTCACTGTAGTGAGTAGATATCATCGCCTTGCATTTTTTAGATTTCAGATAATCTATCACAGCCATGGCAAAAGCCGATCCCTCCATAGGGTCAGTTCCAGATCCAAGCTCGTCTAGCAGTACCAATGAAGATTTTGTGACATTGTCTAGTATCTCCTGTACGTTTTTCAGATGAGCCGAGAATGATGATAAAGACTGCTCTATACTCTGCTCGTCTCCTATATCTGCAAATATCCCTGTAAAATATCCTATGCTTGTTTTTTCTTCTGCAGGTATCGGGACTCCTGAAAGGGCCATTAGTGTTAGGAGTCCAGCTGTTTTAAGAGCTACTGTTTTCCCTCCTGTATTTGGTCCTGTTATGAGAAGGGTATTATATGTCCTTCCGATCTCAAAGGTTAGGGGTACTACATCAGATGGCCGTATAAATGGGTGCCTTGCCTTTACAAGACTAATTATCTCCCTATTATTTATTTCCGGTACAGTACATTTTTTATCTATAGCATAGTTTGCCTTGGCCGAAAGTTTATCAAGTTCAAGTATTGCATCCCCTACAAGGTAAATACCGTCAATATTTATCCTTACCTGATCTGTCAGTCTGAGGAGTATCTTTCTTATCTCCTCTCTCTCCCTGACCTCTAGCTCTCTCACCTTGTTATTCAGAGAAACTATAGATATCGGTTCTATAAACACTGTCTGTCCACTAGAGGATCTGTCATGTTCTATACCCTTTATCTGACCTTTAAAATCAGCTTTTATAGGTATCACACTTCTCCCGTCTCTCGTGGTTATTATTTTTTCCTGTATAGCTTTAGAATAAGCCGAATTTGAAAAAATATCATCAAATTTTTTCTTGATGTTAGAAGCTATTATCTTCTTTTGAAATCTTATATCTCTGAGGTCTAAGGAGGCATCATCTTTTATATTTTTTTCGTTGTCTACAGCCTTATTGATTATCTCCTCTAATCCCTTGTAGATAGGGATATTTTTAAATCTAGATATAAGTTCTTTATACTTTTCCAGTTCCTCGAGTTTACCTTTGAAAAGCCTAAATATTTTAAGATTTTCCTTTAGATCCCATATATCTTCAGCATCAAGGTAGGCCCCTATAAGCTCTGATTTTTTTGCTATTTTATTGATGTTTTTTATCCCTGCGGTTTCTGCTCCGCCGTCATATTTAAAGAAATCCATGAGGTCCCTTACGATCTCTAGCTCTTTTTTTACTAGATTTATATCTTTATAAGGGATCATTTCCGTTATAGAAATATGGGTATCATCTATCTGAGAATACCCTGCAATCTCTTCTCTTAATTTATCAAATTCCAATACATTTAAACTGTGTTTATTCACATATACCACCCTATAATATACAATTTTTCATTTCATTATATCACAATAAAAATCATTTGGCTATGCTGCGAAAGCTCTCTATGCATAAAAAAAACTTGATATTTACTGGCGTTAATGATATAATAATTTGCAATTTGTCTTTAAGGAGGTGTAATATATGAAAAGATGTGAAATTTCTGGTAAAGGAATGACTTTTGGACATCAAGTTTCTCACTCACACAGATGTACAAACAGAGTTTGGAAGCCAAATCTTCAGCCTACTAAGATTGTTATCAACGGAGAAGCAGTTAAAGTAAAGGTTTGTTCTAAGATGCTTAAAACTCTAAAAGGAGCTAACGAAGCTGAAACGTTAAACATTCTTAAGTCAAACGTTAAAACTCTTAGTCCTAAAATAGCTAAAATTCTTAGCAGATAATTTGGAAAATAAAAAAAAGACAGTGATTTTAGGATCTGTCTTTTTTTATTTTCCATTTTTTTAGTTTAGTCCTTTTGAATAAGGTATTGAATTTATCCAAAGGCTTCTGTCACTTTCTTTGCTTGTCCAAAGAAAGTAACCAAAGAAAAGACACCCCTAAAAAGATTCCTAAAATCATTTCTGAACTAACTTTCACTTGAAATATAGTCGGTAAACCTCCTTATATCAAGGAAAGTGGATTTCAGAAAAGGTGATTTCTTAACGGAATTTTTTAAAGGGTAAAGCAATCTAAAAATTAAAAAAATTATTTTCTCTCTGTGAAACTTCTTATTTTTCTCTGTGTCCTCTGTGACCAAAAGGTTTTGTTATTATTCGTGTTAATTTTTTTGTCTTTTATTGATTTTCATTCGTGATGAAATCTTTTGACTCTATATCCTTATAAATTCAGTAATTTATTCAAAACATAAAAAAAAGACCTGCAGACAACAGGTCAATTAATCTTATTTCTCTACTTTTGTGTAAGGAATTAAAGCGATGTTTCTAGCTCTTTTTACAGCCTTAGCTATTTTTCTCTGAAGCTTTGCGCTAGCTCCGTTTACTCTAGCTGGCTTTATCCTGCCTTTATCATTGATAAAGTTCTTAAGAAGATCTACATTTTTATAATCGATCTCTTCTATTTTAACTCTAAGCTTAACTCTTCTTCTTCTTTTTTTGAAATCAACTGCCATCTTGTACTTTCACCTCCTAAAATTTGAACGGGAACTCATCATCATCACCTGTTGCTGATGAAGATTTGGAATACCCAAAATGATATTCTTTTAAAAATTAGCTAAATAGGCTTTGAGACTACTTAACGATGATGTATCTCATTACACTTTCTGTGATGTTAAGCTTTCTCTCAACGTCAGCTAATTTAGTTCCGTCCATATCGAAAGTAGTTAGGATATAATATCCAGATTGCTTCTTCTCAATCGGATAAGCTAACTTTCTCTCTCCCCATTTTTCAGCTTTTACGTTAGTTGCTCCAGCAGCAGTTAAAATATTTTCAACTTTAGCTATTACTTCTGTTCTAGCATCTTCCATAACTGTTGGGTTGATGATGTACATTATTTCGTAATTTCTCATTAACATTACCTCCTCCCTTTGGATTTTGGCCCAAAGAACTTTGTCTTTGAGCAGGGCAATAAAAATTATATCATAGATTACATCTATTTTCAAGTTTTTGTTATCTGTTTTTTCTTATCCAAGGAGGCAGGTCAAGTTCTTCCTCCTCTACTTTTTTGATCTCTGCTTTTTTTTCTGATTTATCTGGCTTTTCAACACTAGGAGATATGTTTATAAAAGGTTCCCCTCTGTCTGCCTTATCCAAAAAATTAGTGGCAACAATGGTTACTTGAATCTTATCTCCGTACTCTTCATCGATTACAGTTCCAAACATTACGTCTTCAGCAGATTTTCCTGCAGCATCCCTAATAAGATTTGATATAGAGTGTGCCTCTACAAGTCCTAGATTTGAAGAACCCGTTATATTGATAAGTATCTTGCTTGCTCCCGAAATAGATTTTTCCAGTAGGGGAGATAGCAACGCCTTTTCAGTGGCTTTTATCGCTCTATTTTCACCATCAGCTTCACCAAACCCTATCATTGCCATTCCAGAATCTAACATGGTCGTCCTTATATCCGCAAAGTCAAGATTGATAAGCCCCTGCTGTATTATAAGATCGGCTACGCCTCTTATCCCTATTTTAAGTATGTTATTTGCCTCTTTGAAGGCGTTTTGAAGAGTTATAGTTTTTTCAGGAAGTTCAAATAGTTTGTCATTTGGGATTACTACCAGAGCATCTACATGTTCTTTCAGACCGTTTATACCCGTATCAGCATTACTCATTCTTTTCTTGCCTTCAAAGGTAAATGGTTTTGTAACTACTCCCACTGTTAACACACCTATCTCTTTGGCTATTTTAGCTATTATCGGAGCCGAACCTGTTCCTGTTCCTCCACCCATACCAGCAGTTACAAAGAGCATATCTGTTTCTTCCAAAAGAGCCTTTATCTTTTCTATATCTTCTTCTGCGGCCAACTTCCCTATTTCAGGATCCGCTCCTGCCCCTAATCCTCTTGTTAATTTTTCTCCCAATTGGATTCTTATATCTGCTAAAGAGTTGTGAAGGTCCTGCGCATCTGTATTGGCTGCAATATATTCTACTCCACCTACTCCTGCTGAGATCATATCGTTGATGGCGTTTCCTCCCGCACCACCTGCCCCTATAACTTTAATCCTCACTAAAGACTCGTTTGTCTGTATCATATTCCCCTCCTAAAAATCCCCTTTATATAAAGTTGGACAGCCATTCTTTTAGGCTAAAGTTTTTTTTCGCCGGTTTTACTTTATCTTTTTTTACTGTTTCAGCCGGTTTCTTTTCAGATACCTTTTCCTCTGTTATTTTAGCCGGTTCTTTGAGTTCCTCTGTTTTCTTGTTTTTTATCTTATAGTGTTCATTTTCTAGAGTTTCCAGGAGTATTCCAAGTGATGTAGACATGGAGGGATGGACTTCTGACATTCCCTTAATTTTCATAGGCAAACCGATTTTTACTCTGTAGTTGAGGTCCTTTGAAAGCTTCTCTACTACCCCTTCCACCATTACGGCTCCTCCTGTTAGTATCACTCCGTTTCCAAGGTATCCCTTAAATCCAGATTCCTCTATTGCCACCATTACATATTTCAGTATGTCCTCACTTCTTGCATCTATTATGTCCCTTACAGAAGAAACACTGTATTTTTTTTTCTCTCCATCTACGTCGAGATAGATATTTTCTTCTAACCTCTTGTTTTGACATAGATTTCTGAGCTTTTCAGCATCTTTTTTCCCGAGCTGTAAAATATAGCCTATATCATTGGTGTAATGCATTCCACCCAGTGGGATGGATTTTGAATAAATCAGTTTATCATTCTTAAATATTATAAGGTCTGTAGAACCCTCCCCTATATCTATAAGTGCCACACCCATTTTTTTGTCCTCATATGTAAGAACCGATTGGGCCGAGGCATAGGAGTTTAGAGTTATATTTTCGACTCCCCTCCCGGCTTTATTTACCACCTCGACCAGAGATTCTAGTTGGGATATGTCTACAGTTATAAGATGTACATCTCCTTCTATGAAGCTCCCTGTCATTCCCACGGGATGTTTTAATATACCGGAGTTGTCCACCCTTATGTTGTATATCTCTTTTTTTATTACTTTTTCATGGGGTTTTACCATCTCTTCCTGAGCCATTCTGTAGAGGTTATCTAGGTCATTCTCCTCTATCACCGTATCCTTTTTTGAAAAATTAAATTTTATATTTTTGGTGTTTGATTTCACATGTTTTCCGGCTATCCCTATGGACACCTTCTCTATCTTGTGACCACTCTCTCTCTCAGCAGTTGCAAGTGCTTGAGTCACACACTGGCTTAGGCTTTCCATATCCTCCACCGTAGCCTTCCTCATCCCCTTGGCATAGGTTTCTACTGAAGTAATTACTTTTATCTTTTCACCGTTTTCACTTAGTTCTCCCAAGACAACTCTTATTTTAGAACTTCCCACATCCAATGCGGCTTTTACAAAACTTTCCTTCATAAAGCACTCCCCCACTTACTTCACTATGTAGTCGCTGAATCTTATATCCATGTATTCGAGTTCATTCTGATTTAGTTTTAATTCTGAGTATAGACGCTCTGCAACATCATATTTTCTCTCTTCTACATCATTGTCAGTTTTGACAATTGTACCGTCAAATAAAACAAAGTTAATACACCATTTGTTATAAATATATATTTGAGATATTAATTTTTCAATTTTTTTTCCTTTAATTTTTTTTAATATCTTTAAAAGTTCAGGTATTTGATCCTCTTTTTTTACAAGAAGAAGCGGAAGGTCTCTAATAGGTGTCTCTTCTAAATAAGCAAAAATATTTCCGTTTTCATCTACGGTATACACCCTGTCTTTATACTGGGCATAGTAACTAGGATCTTTCTCCTTTATCTCCACTCTTATCTCATCGGGGAGTATTTTTTTTACCTTCACACTCTCTATACGGATATCCTCTTTGAGTATTTCTTCGATAGCCTTAGTGTCTATATCCCATATATACTCACCTATAGCAGTTCCCATCTGTTTCTTTACCTCCCTGCTAGTGAGGTTCAGTTCTCCAAAAATCCAGACTTTCTCCACTCTAAAAATATCTCTCTGTATAAATATTTGATCCATATAAAAAAATGCAGCAGCAAATAAAAATAGCAATATAATTTTTAAAAATGCCTTCATTTTTTCTCCCCAATTTCAACTATATTTTAAGATAATATAACATTTTTGTGAGTTTTTTGTAAATTATTGCATTATTTTTTTTACCAGATCGTCAAAGGAATAACCTTTCAGCGTCGCCAATTTTGGAACAAGGCTTGTTTCAGTCATTCCAGGACATGTATTTACCTCCAAGAAATATACCTTTCCCTCTTTTAAAATGAAATCACTTCTAGAGACTCCACCTAACCCAAGCTCTTGATGAATCTTTTGTGAAAAATTCATCGCCTCTTCATATACCTCTTTTGAAACCTTAGCTGGATATTCATATTCCGTCATTCCTGTTGTATATTTTGATTGGTAATCATAAAGTCCAGATTTTGGGGTTATTTTTAGGACTCCTAGAGGTTCTCCTTTCAAGACTCCCACTGTAAGTTCCTCTCCAGAGACAAATTCCTCAATCAGTAGATCTTTACCTTCCAGGCTTTTTTCAGCTTTTTCTACATCCTCAATACTGTTGCAAATATAAAGCCCTACGCTCGACCCCTCAGTGGTAGGCTTTACCACCACAGGAAAAGAGTCTATCTCAGTTTTATCTCTATAGCTTTTAGGAATTCTTATTCCAGCCTTTTCCGCAATAATTTTAGTTATATTTTTGTCCATCGCTATGGCACTAGGAGTCACTTTAGAACCTGTATATGGTTTTTTTATTATATCAAGAACTGCCTGTATTCTTCCGTCTTCTCCAAACTCCCCGTGAAGAGCTAGATATGCCAGATCATATACATTTTCAGTAAATGCCGTGAGGAGATTATCTTCTCTGAGATCTACCCCGTAAGCATCGTACCCTTGTCTTATGAGACTTTCAAGTATCGCTTTTCCTGTTCTGAGAGATACCTCCCTTTCAGAAGACACTCCCCCCATAAAAACCGCTATTTTCATAAAAAATACTCCTTTTTTCAATCAGTTTCTTACAATAATAATCTCTTCTTCCAGTTCAATACCGGAACTTTTTTTAACTCTTTCCTTCACAACCTCTATAAGTCCCAATATATCATCAAATTTTGCATCTCCGTGGTTTACTATAAAATTTGGATGCACCATCGATACCTGAGCTCCACCCATTTTTTTACCCTGCACTCCTGCATCTATTATTAGTTTTGCAGAAAATAATCCATTTGGATTTTTAAAGGTACTTCCAAGATTTGGAAGGCTAAGGGGATGTCTCTCATTTCTTTTAGACATTATATCCTCTACCTTTTCAAGGTCAAAGCCCTTCCCAAATTCAAATACAGCACTTAGAACAATCCATTTTCTATCCTGAATCTCTGTTTTTCTGTATGTGAAGTGAAGATCCTCTTTTCTTATTCTTCTTATTTCCCTGTTTTCGTCTACTACCTCTATCTCTTTTATGCAGTCAAATACCTCTGTCCCATAGGCTCCTCCGTTCATATAGACCAGCCCTCCTACACTTCCAGGTATTCCTGCCAGATTTTCAAGACCAGAATAGTCTTTCTCCGCCATGTATTCTATGAGGTCTTTAAAATCAAACCCCGCTTCTACCTCTACAAAATTGTCTCCCAGCTCTTTTATCCCTTTCAGTTCCTTGAGAGATATGAAGGTCTTGTCTAACACTCCGTCTGAGATAAGAGTATTTGTACCATTACCTATTAGAAAAACATTCTCCCTCTCTTTCAGAGCCTCTATAATCTCATTTTTTTTCTCTATGATTATCAGTTCTTTTGCTATTCCGCCTATTTTCATGTTGGAATATTCTTTCATATGATGATATTCTAAAATTTTCATTGATTTTATCCTTCCAGATTCTTTGTTATTTTATGAGCTATTCCAGATATACTTCCTGCTCCCATGAAAAGGAACACTGTACCATTTTCTTTTTCTGCTACAAAGGCAGAGAGGCTATCCTCGTTGTTTTCCACTCTTATATTTTTGTGCCCGGTTTTTTCTGCCAGCTTTTCTATTCCTACACCAAATTCATCCTTTTCCCCTGCAGAGTAGACAGGAAGAAGAAGCACCTCATCGGCATTGTCAAAAACCCCTTTAAACTCCTCTAAAAGAAACTTCACTCTGCTGTATCTATGTGGTTGAAATACCGCCACTATTTTACCTTTTTCTATGCTTTTAGCCCCTTGAAGCGTGGCTTTTATCTCTGTTGGATGATGGGCGTAATCATCTATTATCTTCACATTTTTATCATAAATTATATCATATCTTCTTTTGGCACCCTTAAAAAGTTTGAGCATTTTTTTCATCTCTTCACCATCTACTCCGAATTTGTGGGCAAGATAGATAACTGGAAGAGAGTTTGAAACATTATGCTCACCAGGTATAGAAAGGACGAAGGTTCCTAGCTCCTCTCCACAGATAGTTACCTCATAGTGGATTTTAGAATCTTCCACTCTTATGTTTGAGGCGTATATATCTGCACTATTATCAACTAGGCTGTAGCTTTTTATTTTACTTTTCCCCTGGATAACTCTTCTTATATTTTCACAATCTATATTTACAATAACTTCATCTTTTGTTTTATCGATAAACTCTATAAAGGATTTCTCTATATTTTCCAAAGATCCGTGATTTTCCAGATGATCAGCCTCTATATTTGTTATTATTGAAGCAAATGGACTGAGATACAGAAAAGAGTTGTCGCTTTCATCTGCTTCAGCTATGAATAACTTCGAGCTACCCGCCTTGGCATTGGAGTTTATCTCTGGAAGTATCCCGCCTACTATAATGGTCGGATCAAGTGACAGCATTGCAGCTCCTAGCATGGAACTGGTAGTTGTCTTTCCGTGAGTTCCGGCGACTGCTATCCCCTGTTCCTCATTCATTAGAAGTGCCAGTAACTCTCCTCTTTTTATTACTTCTATTCCGTTTTTTATGGCATAGTCGTATTCCGGGTTTCCCTCTTTTATGGCACTTGATCTCACCACTAGACTGCACCCCTCCAGGTTGCTGCTGCAGTGATGCCCGAATATCTCTATTCCCATATCTTCTAATTCCTCGGTTATATAGCTTCTGCTAAGGTCAGCTCCGACTACTTCATAGCCTTTATTTTTCATGACTTTTGCTAGTCCGCTCATTCCGATTCCGTTTATTCCTATAAAGTAAACTCGTTTCATTTCGTCCCCCATATATCCATAGCCTTCACTATTTTTTCTGCGGCCCTGTCTTTTTTTAGGACCTTTATCCTGGCTCGTATTTTAGCCAGTTCATTATCATCTTTTATTAGGTCCATGGCTCTTTCTATGGCAATATCCGCCTCGGAATTTTTATAAATATAAGCTGCTCCAGATTCTTCGAGTATTTTAGCATTTTCGTACTGACCTACCTTTATTGACTGATAAGGTATAAGTATCGATGGTTTTTCCATTGCTATAAGCTCTGATATAGTTAGGGCTCCTGCACGGCATACCACAAGATCCGCTACAGCCATTATGCTCGGCATATTACTGAAATATGGTTTTATTATATCGTTTGGCTTGTATTTGTTCAGGCTATGGTTTATTGTTTCAAAGTGGTTTTCACCGGTAGCCCAGTATATCCTTATTTTTTTCTCTTCTAAAGTTCTCTCCCATTTTGAAAGTATGGCGTCATTTATACTTTTAGAACCTAGGCTTCCTCCGGTTATTAGGAGAACTTTTTCATCTTCTTCTATTTTCAATCTTTCTCTCTCTATCTTTCTGTTAGCCATGTAGATCTCATTTCTCAGAGGATTCCCCGTCACCTTCAACTTTTTATGGTATTTTATTGGGAGATCGTCATAGGTTTTGTCAAAAGCAAGAAAAGTCATCTTGGCATATTTATAGAATAATTTATTTGCAAATCCTAGGTTTGCATTTTGTTCCTGGAGATATATTTTCTTCCTTAATATTATACCTGCTAAAATAGCAGGTATCGAAATATAATTTCCAAAACCTATTACTGCATCAACCTTCTCTTTCCGAACTATCCCTATGGCCTTTATGATGCTTTTTATCATTTTAAAAATAGAGGCTATATTATTTAATGGTTTTATATCAAGACCAATAAATGAGTATCCCTCTTGGGGAATCATCTCTTTTTCCATTCTGTGGCTGGTCCCTACAAAGATCGGTTCTATCCCTCTTTTTTTTAATTCTCTAGCCACGGCAAGAGCTGGGTATATGTGCCCCCCTGTCCCTCCTGTTGTTAGGATAATTTTTCTCAAATTTTTTCACCTGCCGTAAAATATTTTTTTACCAACTCTTTGAACACTTTTCCCCTCTCCTCAAAATTTTTGAACTGATCAAAGCTGGCTGTTGCAGGGGATAAAAGTATGTTGTTCTTTTCATAGATATCTATTTTTTGATGAATTAAACCAATACTGTTCTCTAAATCTCCAGCCCTTATAATCCTAGATTCTAGATATCCTCCTTGTATCAATTCTTTTTCCAATTTCTCTGCAAGTTCCCCTATTAGAAATACAGTGCTAACATGAGTTTTTATTGCTTCTACTAGTGGTTTCAGATCAAGCTTTTTATCTACCCCTCCGCATATGAGGATGCACCCGTGATAGGCCTCTATGGCCATCTTAGAGGATTCTATGTTGGTCCCCTTCGAATCATTTATAAAAAGGGTGTTTCCAACTTCTAAAAATCTCTCCATTCTATGTTCTAGAGTCCCTGTATTATATAGAAACTCCCTAAGTTTTTCCTTATCTAGGCCTATTATCTCAGAAACTGCCGCTATAAATAGGACATTTTCCAAATTATGTCTTCCCTTTAGGCTCAGTTTTTCTTCACGTATAATTTTTTTATCCTTATACATCACCCATCCATCTTCGGGATAGATGTCGCATCCGTCTCCTCCCTCTAGGGAGACCTTCCATATATCTGCATTTATATTACTAAGTCTCTTAGAGGATTCCTCACAGTTCATATTGGTTATAAAGTAATCCCCGGACTCCTGCTTGGCACCTATATTAAATTTTGCGTTGTAATAGTCTCCTGCCTTCTCATATCTGTCTAGATGGTCCGGAGCCAGATTGATCACCATTGCTATGTCAGGTCTGAACTCCCTTACGTTTTCCAGTTGGTAAGAACTTAGCTCTAAGACTATATAATCAAGATCTATATTTTCTATCACAAGCTCTGCAAAAGATCTGCCGATGTTTCCTGCAAATTCACATTTATATCCACAATACTGAATCAGCTCTTTTATTTTTGTGGTGATGGTGGTTTTTCCATTTGTTCCCGTAACAGCTATAATCTTAGGTTGTTCATCCTTTTTCCTCATATATCTGTAAGCCAGTTCCACCTCATCCATTACTGGTATTTTAAGTTCAAAAGCCTTTTTTACGAGCTCTGTATAAGGAACCCCGGGACTTTTTATGAACAACTCCACGCTGGGGATAATACTCATTCCCTCTTTTGACGATATGGCCTTTTTATCATCTACCAGTACAACTTCATATCCATTTTTCTCCAACAATTTTTTAGCGCCCAGACCGCTAACTCCAGCTCCAAAAACAAGGGCTCTCTTCATCCACTTCATCTCCAACCGATTTAATTTAAATTAGATAAAAACAATATTCCTCTTTAGAACACACCTCAAGAAAAATATTTTTCCTACCTTACAATTATAACCACGGGAGATCCCGTGGTTATTGATTTTAAAATATCCCTCTCATTTTTACTACACCGAGAGCCGCTATTCCGCACATAAGGGCCACGATCCAGAATCTCATGGTTACCTTTGTCTCAGGAAGACCTTCTAGCTCAAAATGATGATGTATAGGGGCCATTTTAAATACCCTTTTTTTTCTGACCTTAAAGGATCCTACTTGAATAATTACAGAGCAAGCTTCTATTACAAACACAAGCCCTACTATGGGTAGGAGAAGCTCCTGCTTCAAGAATATAGCCACAAGACCTAATATCCCGCCAAGGGTGAGAGAACCTGTGTCCCCCATAAAGATCTGCGCCGGATAAAAGTTATACCACAGAAAACCTAAACCTGCACCTATCATGCTTGTAAGGTATACCGTCATCTCTCCTGCACCGCTTATATAATACAGGTTCAGATATTGACTCAGCTCTATGTGACCTGTAAAGTAAGCTACTGCTCCCAATATTGCTGATGCTATAATTACCGGCATTATTACCAATCCGTCTAGACCGTCAGTTATATTTACCGCATTAGAAGTCCCTGTGAGTATTAACACTATGAAGAGAAGCATGGTAAACGCCCCTAGATAAACAAAAGGTCCCGAAAACACTGGGTTAATTATTGAAAGATCCAAAACTTTGTTTCCCGTCAATCCAACCTTCAGTATGAATCCCCATGCTAAAAGAGCTATAGCCCCCTGACCCATCATCTTTTTCTTTCCAGAAAGTCCCTTTTTGCTTTCTGTGAACTTTTTATAGTCATCTATAAACCCTATAGCACTAAAAAGTATCATGCACAAGAGAAGCATCTCTATAAATTTATTGCCAAGGTCTGCAATTATGAAGTTGGTAATAACCATAGAACCCACTATGAGTACCCCACCCATTGTTGGTGTTCCTTTTTTTGAAAAATGACTTTCCGGTCCCTCTTCTCTTATAGATTCACCCATTTTATTTTTTTTCAAAAATTTTATAAATGGTTTCCCAACTAAAATTACCAATATAAATGAAATTATAAATCCTAAAAAAGCTCTCAGGTATATTGATTTAAGCCATGTCAAAGTATCAATATTTTTTGCAAGATAATAAAGCATCTATTTCTCCTCGTTATTTAATTATTTCCTCTAGTTTCATTCCTCTAGAGCCCTTAAGCAGTATGATTGATTTTTCTTCCATAGACTCTATTTTTTCAGAAATTAAATTTTTATCTTTGAAATAATAGACTCTTTCATCTTCCTGACATAGAGACCAAAGTTTTTCCATCTCATTTCCGTACAGGAATATGTATTCTGCTTTAGATTTGTCCAAATAATCTTTTATCCCTTTATGATACTCTTCACTCTTTTCCCCAAGTTCGAGCATATCTCCCAATACCATTATTTTACAGCTTCTGTCATTATATAGCTTGTCAAAGGTTTCAATAGCAAGTTTCATTGAAGTTGGATTGGCATTATAAGCATCATTTATATACAGGTTTTTACCCTTCTCTATTTTCTGAAATCTCATAGGAGTAAGTTCTAGCTCCTCTAACCCTTTTTCTATTTCAGACACAGCTAATCCCATTTTTAGACCCAGGGCTACTGCAAACGATGCATTTATAACATTATGCTCTCCATTTACAGGTATCCTATAGGTTTTCCCCCCGAGTTTAAACTCGGCACCCTTGTCACTTTCGATAAATTCTGATATCTTAAATGTATTTTCATCGCCGTATCCTACTTTTATTCCTGGAACATTTTTCAGATAATGGTCATCTCCAAAAATAATTGTATTTTGATTATCAACGTATTTTAAAAGTTCTCCCTTAGCCTTAAAAACATTTTCTTTATTTTGAAGATACTCTAAGTGCGACTCTCCTATATTTGTTATTATGCCATAATCGGGCAGTGCTATGGTGCACAAAAGATCTATCTCTCCGAAGCCACTCATTCCCATTTCAAGTACCATTACTTCATCCTCAGGTTGGGCTTTAAGAATAGTATAAGGCAAGCCTATGTGGTTATTGTGATTACCTTGTGTTTTTTGTGTTCTAAATCTTTGAGAAAGAACTGAATATACCATATCCTTAGTGGTGGTCTTACCGTTGCTTCCCGTTATTGCTACGACCTTTATTCCATTGCTTTTTCGATAGTCCCTGGCCAACTTTTGCATAAAGCTTACCGTATCTTCTGTAAAAATAGCCCTCTCGTCTGAAATCAGAAGGTTTTTACTATCATAAACGGCAAGTGCTGCACCCTTTTTGATAGCCTCTTCCACATGTTTGTTTCCTCCCTTTATCGCAAAAAAAAGAGAGCCCTTTTTTATCTCTCTGCTGTCCATGCAGATATCCGTTATATCCATGCTCTCTAGTATTTTTTTTCCAGGAAAATAATCTCTCAGCAAATCTATAATTTTCATCTAATTTACCCCTTGATTATATCTTTTTTTTATTTTTATATTAAATTATTGTTTGATATGTTCCTCTTTAAATTTCAAAGCAAAATCATATAGAGAGTCATATACTTCAGTGGTGTCTCCTGACTTGATCTCCTCTTTTTGTCCATGTCCAGTCCTAACCAGAACACCTCTCATCCCTAGATTTTCACCGGCTTTTACATCTGACAACTTGTCTCCAACCACAAGAGATCTTTCAAAGTCTATATCCAGTTCCCGCTTAGCTTCTAAGAACATTCCGGGTCCAGGCTTTCTACAGTCGCATTCTTTTTTATAAGCCCCTATACCCTTCTCAGGATGATGTGGGCAGTAATAAAAAGCATCTATCCCACCCCCTGCCTCTTCAGATTTTTTTTCAAGAAAGGCGTGAAGGGTTTTGACATCTTCTTCTGTATAGTATCCTCTGGCTATTCCAGACTGGTTGGTGACAACTACCACCAAATACTCCAGCTCTTTAAATATTTTTATTGCTTCCAGAGCTCCGGGCTCAAACTCAAAGTCCTCTACCCTGTAAAGATAATCTTTTTCTACATTTATGTTTCCGTCTCTGTCCAAAAAAACACACTTCTTCATAGGACTCCTCTTTAAATTTTTCATCTTATTTCTTTATAAATACCTAAATATTAATATTTACTCAACTTTTCAATTATATCGGATTTTTGATTTTTTTTCAATTAAAGCCTTGATTTATGAGAAATTATTCCAAAAAATAAAAAAAAAGCTTGGCAAGTACCTATCCTCCCGGAGGGCTGCCCCTCAAGTACTTTCAGCGTATGCAGGCTTAACTTCTGGGTTCGGAATGTGACCAGGTGTACCCCTACAGCTATTCTCACCAAGCTATATTGAAACTTTATTATTTTTTTAGTGGCGCTTCCAGCTGGACTCGAACCAGCGACAACGCGATTAACAGTCGCGCGCTCTACCAACTGAGCTATGGAAGCACATATTTAAAAGCTTGGCAAGTACCTATCCTCCCGGAGGGCTGCCCCTCAAGTACTTTCAGCGTATGCAGGCTTAACTTCTGGGTTCGGAATGTGACCAGGTGTACCCCTACAGCTATTCTCACCAAGCTGTTATCAACATTTAACTGCTGACATCATATTCTTTTGCATGCCATGGGCATTCAAAACTATATAGTAGATTTAGGTTAAGACTTCGACATATTAGTATTGGTCAGCTAAAAACCTCACGGTCCTTACACCCCCAACCTATCAACCTCCTGGTCTCGAAGGTGTCTTAGTTCATATAGAACAGAGTACTTATCTCAAAGCTGGCTTCCCGCTTAGATGCTTTCAGCGGTTATCCGTTCCAAACGTGACTACCCAGCTGTGCCACTGGCGTGACAACTGGTACATCAGAGGTTTGTCCATCCCGGTCCTCTCGTACTAAGGACAGATCTTTTCAATACTCTTGCGCCTGCAGTGGATAGGGACCGAACTGTCTCACGACGTTCTGAACCCAGCTCACGTACCGCTTTAATGGGCGAACAGCCCAACCCTTGGGACCTTCTCCAGCCCCAGGATGCGATGAGCCGACATCGAGGTGCCAAACTTTGCCGTCGATATGGACTCTCGGGCAAAATCAGCCTGTTATCCCCAGAGTAGCTTTTATCCGTTGAGCGACGACCCTTCCATTCGGAATCGCCGGATCACTATGTCCTGCTTTCGCACCTGCTCGACCTGTCAGTCTCGCAGTCAAGCTCCCTTATGCCATTGCACTCTTCGGTTGATTTCCATCCAACCTGAGGGAACCTTTGAACGCCTCCGTTACTCTTTCGGAGGCGACCGCCCCAGTCAAACTGCCCACCTAGCACTGTCTCCATGGCTACAAACCACAGATTAGAATTCCAAAATTACGTGGTTGGTATTCCACCAGCGACTCACACACAGCTAGCGCCATGTCTTCTCAGTCTCCCAACTATCCTATACACGTAATGCCAAAACCCAATACCAAGCTACAGTAAAGCTTCATGGGGTCTTTCCGTCCTACTGCAGGTAACCGGTATCTTCACCGGTAGTACAATTTCACCAGGCCTCCCGCCAAGACAGCTCTCAAGTCATTACACCATTCGTGCAGGTCGGAACTTACCCGACAAGGAATTTCGCTACCTTAGGACCGTTATAGTTACGGCCGCCGTTCACCGGGGCTTCAATTCGGAGCTCTCACTCCTCCTCTTAACCTTCCGGCACTGGGCAGGTGTCAGCCCATATACATCGCCTTTCAGCTTAGCATAGACCTGTGTTTTTGCTAAACAGTTGCTTGAGACTCTTCACTGCGGCCGCCAATCGCTTTAGTTCGCTTGTAACTATCACAATCAGCGGCACCCCTTCTCCCGAAGTTACGGGGCCATTTTGCAGAGTTCCTTAGCGAGAGTTAGCCTGTACGCCTTAGGTTTCTCACCCTGAACACCTGTGTCGGTTTCGGGTACGGGCGGTTATAGTTTAACGTTTAGAAGCTTTTCTCGGCAGCGTGGGATTTGCGCCTTCGTCCGAAGACTCCGCGTAACACCTCAGATCTAACCTGGCGGATTTTCCTACCAAGTCACCCTACATGCTTGCACATGGACAACCGTCGCCATGCGCGCATACCCTTCTGCGTCCCTCCATCACAAACTATAACCGGCGCAGGAATATTAACCTGCTTTCCATTCGCCTACGCAATCTAGCCTCGGCTTAGGTCCCGGCTTACCCAGGGAAGACAAACTTTACCCTGGAACCCTTGTTCTTCCGGCGAGGGGGATTCTCGCCCCCTTTCTCGCTACTCATTCCTGCATTCTCACTTCTGATACCTCCAGGGTCCCTTATCAGTTCCCCTTCAACGGCCTACAGAACGCTCTCCTACCAATCCAACTTAAAAGTTGAATTCCACGACTTCGGTTTATAGCTTAGCCCCGTTACATTGTCGGCGCAGAGACTCTCGACCAGTGAGCTATTACGCACTCTTTAAAGGTATGGCTGCTTCTAAGCCAACCTCCTGGTTGTTACAGAATCTCCACCTCCTTTCCCACTTAGCTATAATTAGGGACCTTAGTCGGTGGTCTGGGCTGTTTCCCTTTTGACCATGGATCTTAGTACCCATAGTCTCACTCCTAAGCTCTAGAACTATGGTATTCGGAGTTTGATTGATTTCGGTAAGCGGTACGCCCCCTAGACCATTCAGTGCTCTACCCCCATAGTTGAACGCTTAAGGCTGCACCTAAATGCATTTCGGAGAGAACGAGCTATCTCCTGGTTCGATTGGCTTTTCACCCCTATACCTACCTCATCCCCCGGCTTTTCAACGACGGTGGGTTCGGACCTCCACTGTGTCTTACCACAGCTTCATCCTGGACAGGCATAGATCACCAGGTTTCGCGTCTACGACCAGCGACTGTATCGCCCTATTCAGACTCGGTTTCCCTACGGCTCCGTTATACTTAACCTTGCCACTGATCGTAACTCGCAGGATCATTCTCCAAAAGGCACGCCATCACCCCTAAAGGCTCTGACCGCTTGTAAGCACACGGTTTCAGGTTCTATTTCACTCCCCTCCCGGGGTTCTTTTCACCTTTCCCTCACGGTACTATTCACTATCGGTTAACAAGAGTATTTAGCCTTACGAGATATGGTCCTCGCGGATTCACACAGGGTTTCACGTGTCCCGTGCTACTCGGGATAGAACACACAACTTAAAGAGTTTACCTGTACGGGGCTATCACCCGCTACGGCGGAACTTTCCAATTCCTTCCAGTTACGTCTTTAAAATTGCCGGATACCTTGTAGTTCTCCAGGCGTTCTTCCCACTACCCCAATACAGCAACGGCTACATCCTTGACACTGTATTGGTTTAGGCTCTTCCCCGTTCGCTCGCCGCTACTTAGGGAATCGTTTTTACTTTCTCTTCCTCGGGTTACTTAGATGTTTCAGTTCACCCGCTTACCTCTTTCGCGCTAGATCTTCAATCTAGCAGGTTGCCCCATTCGGAAATCTGCGGATCAATGCTCAATTGCAGCTAACCACAGCTTATCGCAGCTTATCACGTCCTTCATCGGCTCTTGTTACCAAGGCATTCTCCGTGTGCCCTTAATATCTTAACCTAAATTGTTCATCAGCTAACTCTCTTTCTTGACAATTTTTACTTCGAATGAAATAGATTTCGTCAGAAAAAAAATTTAATGTTGATTTCTCTACTATATAGTTTCCAATGTCCATGCATAAAAAAATGGTGGAGATAAGCGGAGTCGAACCGCTGACCTTCGCAGTGCAAGTGCGACGCTCTCCCAACTGAGCTATATCCCCATACCTATGGTGCGTTCGAGTGGACTCGAACCACCGACCTCACGCTTATCAGGCGTGTGCTCTAACCACCTGAGCTACGAACGCGTTTTAGTAATGAGAACACTACCAAATAAATAGAGAAGGTCGTCTGTGCTCCTTAGAAAGGAGGTGATCCATCCGCACGTTCCCGTACGGATACCTTGTTACGACTTCACCCCAATCGCTAATCACACCTTAGGAACATCCCTCCCGTAAACGGGTTAGGCCTGCTACTTCAGGTGCAACCAACTCTCGTGGTGTGACGGGCGGTGTGTACAAGACCCGAGAACGTATTCACCGCGACATTGCTGATTCGCGATTACTAGCGATTCCAACTTCACGCAGTCGAGTTGCAGACTGCGATCCGAACTAAGAACGACTTTCTGAGATTGGCTCCCCCTCGCGGGATCGCGACCCTCTGTATCGCCCATTGTAGCACGTGTGTAGCCCAGCCCATAAGGGGCATGATGACTTGACGTCATCCCCACCTTCCTCCTGCTCGTCGCAGGCAGTCTCGCATGAGTCCCCAACTTAATGATGGTAACATACGATAGGGGTTGCGCTCGTTGCGGGACTTAACCCAACATCTCACGACACGAGCTGACGACAGCCATGCACCACCTGTCACCAAGTTCCTCCGAAAAGGCACCAAAGCATCTCTGCTAAGTTCTTGGGATGTCAAGGGCTGGTAAGGTTCCTCGCGTTGCGTCGAATTAAACCACATGCTCCACCGCTTGTGCGGGTCCCCGTCAATTCCTTTGAGTTTCATACTTGCGTACGTACTCCCCAGGCGGATCACTTATCGCGTTAGCTTGAGCACGGAGGTTCGACCCCCCACACTTAGTGATCATCGTTTACGGCGTGGACTACCGGGGTATCTAATCCCGTTTGCTCCCCACGCTTTCGCGCTTTAGCGTCAGTATTCATCCAGTGAGCTGGCTTCCCCATCGGCATTCCTACAAATATCTACGAATTTCACCTCTACACTTGTAGTTCCGCCCACCTCTCTGATACTCTAGCCTTCCAGTTTCCAACGCAATACGGAGTTGAGCCCCGCATTTTAACATCAGACTTAAAAGGCCGCCTAGACGCGCTTTACGCCCAATAATTCCGGATAACGCTTGCGACATACGTATTACCGCGGCTGCTGGCACGTATTTAGCCGTCGCTTCTTCTGGTGGTACCGTCACTTTCTTCTTCCCACCTGAAAGCACTTTACAATCCGAAGACCTTCATCGTGCACACAGAATTGCTGGATCAGACTTTTAGTCCATTGTCCAATATTCCCCACTGCTGCCTCCCGTAGGAGTAAGGGCCGTGTCTCAGTCCCCTTGTGGCCGATCACCCTCTCAGGCCGGCTACCCATCATCGTCTTGGTAGGCCGTTACCCTACCAACTAACTAATGGGACGCAAAGCTCTCCTCTAGCGCATATAGCCTTTCATAGTTCTGCGATGCCGCAGTTCCATAATATCCGGTATTAGCTGTCGTTTCCAACAGTTGTCCCAGTCTAGAGGGCAAGTTCTTTACGCGTTACTCACCCGTCCGCCACCGTACTATCACCCGAAGGTGAATTCCAGTCGACTTGCATGTGTTAAGCATTCTGTCAGCGTTCATCCTGAGCCAGGATCAAACTCTTCATTCAAAAAGTTTATTTAAATCTCTTGCGAGATTATCAACACCT
Organism: uncultured Ilyobacter sp.; assembly: GCF_963663625.1. NCBI lineage: Bacteria > Fusobacteriati > Fusobacteriota > Fusobacteriia > Fusobacteriales > Fusobacteriaceae > Ilyobacter > uncultured Ilyobacter sp. The sequence continues at coordinate 1,906,263 of NZ_OY760437.1, forward strand.
AACTGTGTCCAAATCTTGTTTGGACTTCTTTATGTCATATCTGACATTCTTTTGACTTCCTTCTCTATTTAATTGCTAATGTCCTGATCACTTTTCCATCCGTTCGACGTTTATTAACATCTTGCGGACAGGAAGTATGATAACATAACTTCAAATATCCGTCAATTACTTTTTTTATTTTTTTTCTTTAATCTCTATGCCCTCTTCGGGGTCCCTATTCAAAGTTATAATTTACTGCTTATATTTAGGTATTTTCATGTGATATAATCTACTTTAAGTTTGCTATATCTCTTAAATTTTGCCTGTCAGAAAATTTCATAAAATAATTTTTAAAACATAAATTTATTTAAGAAACCAAATTAAAAAGGAGAAAATAAACATGCGTATACTTTTATATTTAACAATAATCTCAATAGGATACACTTTAGGAAGCAAAAACCTTTTTCCTGAAAAATTTAAGCACAAACTTTTGGTTTTTCAGAACTGCTGCCTACTTTTTTTATTGGGAACAATGGGTTATAAAATAGGCTCTAACAGGGAAATCGTTCAAAATATAGGTAATATCGGTATGAAGTCTCTTATAATTTCTTCCTTCTGCATTTTTTTCAGTGTTCTATTTGTAAAAATTTCATGCAGAAGCATTGTAAAAGAAAAATTAAAGGAGGACAGCTTATAATGTTTCAGATAACTGCTTCTACTATATTAGGCATCATTTCAGGAATATTTTTTAAAAATCCTCTGATAATAAAAAATGCCGATCATCTTATCGACATAGGTCTCTGTTTACTGCTTTTATTTGTGGGAATAGAGATGGGCAAAAACAGGAATATTTTTACAGAACTGCAAAAGACCGGCTATAAAATACTTATTCTACCAATAGCCATCGTAGCAGGGACTCTTACAGGAGCTGTCTTGGCAAGTTTTGTCACTGATTTGACTATAGCCGAGAGTTCTGCCGTAGGTGCTGGACTCGGCTGGTACTCACTATCTGCTATCGAACTATCGAAGTACAGCTCTGAATTAGGAAGCATAGCCTTTCTTTCTAATGTTTTTAGAGAGGTTTCGGCACTGCTATTCATTCCTTTTATAAGTAAATATATAGGACCCCACGAAACAATCGCTGCTGCAGGAGCCACTTCTATGGATACTCTTCTTCCAGTCATCACAAAGAGTACCTCTTCAAACACGGCTATAATCTCTTTTTTTACCGGTGTTATATTAAGCTCTTTGGTTCCTTTACTGGTTCCTCTTATCATAGGTTTTAATTAAAGTATTGAATTTACACAGTGTTACTTTTCTCTTGAAAGAAAAGCACCCCAAGGGCATTTCCTCCCTTCGGTCAGGGCATAACCAAAAATCAAGGCCTGTGAAAAATCAGCTAAATAACCTTGAAAATCCAATAGGAATGATGATATTCAGAAAGCAAGTTTCTGAGAACTAGAAAATATACTCACACAACTCGTTATTTTCTGGTCACTCGCTACGCTCAAACAGTCGATTTTTTCTAAGGATTTCACTGCGGTTATTCTTAACGCTGATTTTGCCAATGGCAAAAGAAAAAAGATCGAAAACCTCTCGCAAAAGAAATCGTATCTAGTTTTCGTCTTAACTCTGTGAAACTCTCTCTTTTTCTCTGTGTTCTCTGTGGCCAAAATCTTTTGTCCTTATTCGTGTTAATTTTTTTTGCCTTTTATCGGTTTTCATTCGTGAAAAAATCCTTTGACTCTAATATTCTTGTAAATTCAGTAATTTTTTCATAAAAAATAAAGAAAAATTAGAACTCTCTTTTCTCCTCAAGCATATCCATATCCAATATTCTATATCTACTCCTTCCTGTACGCTCTAGTATCCCCTCATCTACAAACTCCCCTATAACTCTAGAAAGAGAAGGCCTGGCCACTCCAAAAAGATTGGCCACATCCTTTAGAGAAGGTTTGAATGAAAACTCCCCGTTTTTTTCATTCTTTAAAATGTAATTTATAAGTTTCTCGTTTATACTCTTATTATTGAAGGCATTCCAAACCTTTGTAGAAAGAAACTGAGCCTTATTACTTATCTCATCAAGAAAGTTCTTAAGGATTTTCTTATCATCTATCATAAGCTCCATAAGCTCTTCTTTTGATATATAGAATATTTCACAGTCTTTCTCTACCAGAAGGTCCACTGGAAATTCAAACTTCTTTCCAAATATAAAGGCACTGGCAATAATCTCTCCCTCGTCTAAATTTCCTATTTTTCTAGTCTCTCCAGAGTGCTTCATCATCTCGGGATTCAGTTCCCCCTTTATATTTATATAGAGTCCGTCTATCTCATCCCCTCTAAAGGCCACTGTCTCACCTTTTTTATATTTTTTTATCTTATACTTCCTTATAGAAAGCTTTTTCTCTATCTCATTTAATGGGATCCCATTAAAAAGAGTAGTTTGCATCAGTTTATTATAAATTTCATTCATCATAATACTCTCCTTATTAAATAATCTGTCTTGATATTTGATAAAATATACCACATAATCTTTATAAAAGGATTGAATTACCTCCATGATAAAAAAGATAGGTTAAAAGTAGTAAATTAGAAATCTTATTTTTTTAAAAAGTAACACATGTTACCGAGAATTATACTAAAGTTTATTATAATTAATCCATAAAGTAAAGCACGGGAGTTTCTGAAAGGAGGAACAAAATGAAATATATCAATGAAAAAATGAATTTAAAAGAGATAATAGAAAAGTATCCAGAAACTATAGATTTTTTTACATCAAAGGGATTTAAAGACCTAGACAAGGCTGAGGTAATAGAAAAAGTTGGGAAGATATCCCTCAAGATGGCTCTTTCCATGAAGAAACTCAGCAGCGAGACATTCATCGAGATGCTAGAAGAGATCATATCACAAAACAGGGATTCTGCAGATATCACCCTAAACGAGAGCATCAAAAAAGATGACGGAATAAGCGTGATGGGGCTTCTACCCTGTCCTGTAAGAATACCTCTTTTAGAGGCTATGACTGAATTCCAAAAAGAAAATCCAGAAGCAGTTGTAAATCACGAACTAAAAGCAGCTTCCCAAGGTCTTGACTGGCTGAAAGAAGATGTTATAAAGGCAAACCACCCAGAAAAATTAGCAGACGTATTTATCTCTGCAGGATTCGATCTCTTCTTCGAAGAGGAACTGATGGGTAAATTTAAAAAAGATAAAATATTTAAGGATATAACAGGGATAAATGAGTATAACAAAGATTTCAACAATGAAAGAATCTCACTAAAGGACCCAGAAGGCGACTACTCAATGCTTGCTGTTGTTCCAGCTGTTTTCCTTGTAAATAAAGAAGAACTCGGAGACAGACCTTTCCCGAAATCTTGGAAAGATCTTCTAGACCCTGCATTTGAAAAATCAGTGAGTCTTCCTATATCTGACTTTGACCTTTTTAACGCCATACTTATAAGCCTATATAAAGAATACGGAGAAGAAGCAGTGAGAAAACTCGGAAGATCTCTTCTTCAGAATCTCCATCCTTCTCAGATGGTAAAATCTGACAAGATGAAAGTAAACAAACCTGTAGTTACTATAATGCCTTACTTCTTTACGAAGATGATAAAAGAAGATGGACCTATGGCTGCTCAATGGCCGGAAGACGGAGCTGCAATCTCCCCCATATTTATGCTTACAAAGAAAGAGAAGGAAAAAGATCTAAAGGGACTTGCAGAGTTCTTTGCAGGAGAGAAAATAGGAAAAATCCTTTCTCACCAGGGTCTTTTCCCAAGTGTAAATCCGGTTGTAGAAAATAATCTTGGGGATAAAAAATTCATGTGGGTAGGATGGGACTACATCTACCAAAACGATATCGGGGCAATACTTAAGCATTGTGAAGAGATATTCTTCCAGGGTGCAGAGGAGGTAAAATAATGAATTTAGTAACAGTATCTGGACCACCATCATCGGGAAAAACATCATTAATCATAAAAACAATCGACAGTTTGAAACAAAAGGGAATAAAAGTAGGGGTCGTAAAATTTGACTGCCTCTATACAGACGACGACATCCTATATGAAAAAATAGGTGTCCCTGTTAAAAAAGGACTTTCAGGTTCTCTCTGCCCGGATCACTACTTCGTAAGTAATATAGAAGAGGTAGTTCAGTGGGGAAAAAAAGAAGGCGTAGACCTTCTTATCACTGAAAGTGCGGGACTTTGTAACAGATGTTCTCCTTATATACAGGAGATCAAGGCTGTGTGTGTAATCGACAACCTGAGCGGTATAAATACTCCTAAAAAAATCGGACCTATGCTGAAAACTGCAGATGTGGTTGTAATCACAAAGGGAGATATCGTATCCCAGGCAGAGAGAGAGGTTTTCGCCTCTAGAGTAAACTCGGTAAATCCTAAGGCCGTAACTATGCATGTAAATGCACTTACAGGTCAGGGAGCCTACGAATTTGCAGGTCTTATATATGAAAAAGATGAAGAACTGGATACACTAAAAGGAAAGAAACTTAGATTCTCGATGCCTTCTGCTCTTTGCTCTTACTGTCTCGGTGAAACAAGAATCGGAGAGGAGCATCAGATGGGTAACGTCAGAAAAATAGATTTGGAGGATAAAAAATGATAAGTAGAAATTATTTAGAAGTAAAAACAACTAAACATCTCTTAGAAAAATATCCTTTTATTGCAGAGTTTCTGGCAGACAACCTGGTGGATATAGATGAAAAAGATCAGAGAACCCTTCCTGAGATACTTGCCTCCTTGGATGAGGAGATTCTTGAAGAAAAAGCAATAAATCCAGAAGAGATATTAGAAGGGGTGGTATCCTTTGCCAACCAGATGATAGAGTTTCTAGGTATAGGGGAAAATACAATAAACGAACTCACAATCATAGCGGGATACAACAAACACGGAGAGAAGGAGAGCTTTAAAGAGCTGACTATAAAAAAAGGCGAGATCATCTCCATAGTGGGTCCCACAGGTAGTGGAAAAAGCAGACTTCTCGCTGATATAGAGTGGGGAGCCCAGGGAGATACACCTACAAAAAGAAGCATCCTTATAAACGGAGAAAATATCGATAAAACTTCAAGATTCTCTTCTGGAAACAAACTTGTAGCCCAGCTGTCTCAAAACATGAACTTCGTAATGGACCTAACTGTATTTGAGTTCCTAGAGCTCCATGCCAAAAGTAGAATGGTGGAAAACGAAGCTGAAATAATAGATAAAATATTTGATAAAGCCAATGAACTTGCAGGGGAAAAATTTAAAAAAGATACCCCTATAACAAGTTTGAGCGGCGGACAGTCAAGAGCCCTTATGATAGCAGATACGGCTATCCTAAGTACTTCCCCTATCGTCCTCATAGATGAGATAGAAAATGCAGGAATAGACCGAAAGAAAGCCTTAGACCTGCTTGTGGGAGAAGAAAAAATAGTTCTCATGGCTACTCACGACCCTCTTTTAGCACTTATGGGCGACAAGAGAATCGTCATCAAAAACGGAGGAATCCATGATGTCATGGATATAATCTCAGAAGAGAGGGACATCCTTCACGAGCTTACAAAACTAGACAATGTCATACAGGGTATGAGAGAGAAACTGAGACACGGTCATAAACTGGAGCTTTAATCAGAAACTTTTAATTTTATAATATTAGCCTGTCAATTGTAAGGACAAAGAAAATCAGTCATCTGTTGGCAGCAATAATTTCTTATTTTAAAAAAATAATTTGGAGGTAATAAAATATGCACGACGGATGTTCTGGAAAGTTTGAAAATGGTAAACAGGTAGTTGAAAAGTTGAGAATGATGGGATTCAGCGAGCAACTTATGCCTATTCCTGCTGAGATTCAGTGTATCGACTGCGAAGATACTATCACTATGGATACATTTGAATACAAATGCCCTAACTGTGGTATGACATATGCAGTTACTCCTTGCCACGCCTTTGATGCTACAAACATAATGGCAGCAGGAAAATAAAAAAAAGCTGACTTTAAGTCAGCTTTTTTTTATTTTACCCTTTTAATAGATAACCATTTGAGCTACAATGTAGGAACATTAACTCGGGGGGGATATGTATGAAAATCAAAAAATTCGGCCTGCTGGGGGAAAAATTAAGCCACAGCTTTTCTCCGGAAATACACAGGCTTATATTCAAAGAGCTCAGTATAGAGGCTCAGTATGATTTGATAGAGTTGTCTAAAGATGAAATTCCTGAAATAATGGACAGGATAAGAGTCGGTGAAATAAGCGGGGTCAACGTAACAATCCCATACAAACAGGAGGTCATGAAATATCTTGATGAACTTTCTGATGAGGCTAGGAGTATAGGGGCTGTAAATACCATCACCATGAAGAACGGCAAGCTTATGGGATTCAACACAGACTATTGGGGATTTAGGTTCACTCTTGAAAAGATGAACTTGATATTAGAAGAAAAAAAATCTGTAGTTTTAGGGGGGGGGGGTTCTGCCAGAGCAGTTATCAAATCTCTGCTGGACCTAAAAAGCTCTGTCAGCTTGGTCTCAAGATCTCCTGAAAAGGCAGGGAAGGAGTTCTCTGACTTCAAAGGATTAACAACCATCTCCTATGATGAACTTAAAAATTTAAAAGGGGAGCTCATTGTCAATACGACTCCTGTGGGAATGTATCCAAACTCCGGAAAATCTCCGGTGGACCAAAAAATCGTGGAAAATTTTTCAAGTGCTGTAGATCTTATATACAATCCTGAAGAAACTCTTTTTCTGTCATATGCCAGCAGCAGAGAGAATGGACTGTATATGTTAGTTGGGCAGGCTGTAAAAGCACAGGAGATATGGTTTGATAAAAGATTAGAAAATTTTGATACTATATATAAGGATACGCACAGCCTAGTATACAAGAAACTATAATTTTCTGCTAAACAAAAATATTTTACAAAAATTAAACTGGAGGTCGATCCGTGAAAAAAAGAAGAGAAGATTATATCGGCTGGGACGAATATTTCATGGGCATAGCTCTCCTTTCAGCCAAAAGAAGCAAGGATCCCAGTACTCAGGTAGGGGCTTGTATTGTAAACAAGGAAAAGAAGATTGTTGGAGTAGGCTACAACGGTTTCCCTAAGGGGTGTTCAGACGATAATTTCCCATGGGACAGAGAGGGTGAGTTTCTCGAAACAAAATACCCATTTGTAATGCATGCTGAGCAAAACGCAATATTAAACAGCATAAAAAAACTATCTGACTGCACAGTATATGTGGGACTTTTTCCATGTCATGAGTGTGCCAAATCCATAATACAGAGCGGGATAAAAGAGGTAGTTTTTCTCTCAGATAAATATGACGGAACAGATTCAAACAAGGCTTCTAAAATGATGTTTGATTCTAGCGGAGTAGTCTACAGAAAACTCAACTTATCAGAAATAAAGATTGAAATATCATTTAAAGAAGAAGATATTTAAGTTGGTAACAAATGTTACCGACTTTTTCTTTTTTTATACCTATAATAAGATTGTAATAAAGATTACTTAGGAGGTAATAAAATGATAGATATGCTTAAAAAAATGTTTAAAAAGGGGGAAAATAAAGAAATGGAAATGTTTTGTTTTCAATGTCAAGAAGCAGCAGGTGGGGTAGGATGTTCTAAGGTAGGAGTTTGCGGAAAACAGCCTTCAACTTCAAATTTTCAAGATCTTCTTATATTCACAGCTAAAGGTGTAGCAAACTACAGTTCACAAGTAAGAAAAGCCAAAGTCGGAGAAAGTTGCGGAGAAGAAAAGCCTTGCAACGAATTAAACAGATACCTTATAAACTCACTTTTCATGACTATCACAAATGCGAACTTTGATGATGAAGCTGTAAAAGCTGAGATCAAAAAAGGACTTTTTTTAAGAGATACTATCAAAACAAAATTAGGTGAAATGGGTGTAGAATTAGAGAGTAAATTCGAAAACAGCCTAATGACTACTTGGAAATATGAAAATGATGCACAGGCCCTTGAAGTTGCTTCTAAAGTAGGGGTAAAAAGTACTGAAAACGAAGACGTAAGATCTTTGAGAGAATTAATAATATATGGATTAAAAGGTATGGCTGCTTATGCTGAGCATGCTATGAACCTAGGTAAAGTAAATCCAGAGATATTCGCCTTCATTGAAAAAGCTCTTCTTGCAACTGAAGACGATTCACTTACTGCAGAGGAACTTACTGCACTCACTTTGGAGACAGGTAAATTCGGAGTGGCTGCTATGGCTCTTCTAGACGAGGCAAACACTTCTAAATATGGTAATCCTGAAATCACCAAGGTAAACATCGGAGCTGGAAAAAATCCTGGTATCCTTATATCTGGACATGACCTTAGAGATATGGAAGATCTTCTTGCTCAGACAGAAGGTACAGGAGTAGACGTATACACTCACTCCGAGATGCTACCTGCTCACTACTACCCTGCATTCAAAAAATATGATCATTTTGTAGGTAACTACGGTAATGCTTGGTGGAAACAAAAAGAAGAGTTCGAAGCTTTCAACGGCCCAATTGTATTTACAACAAACTGTATTGTTCCTCCAAGGGATGGGGCTAAATATGCAGACAAGGTGTTCACTACAAACGCTGCCGGGTTCCCTGGATGGGACAGATTAGCTGTAAAATCTGACGGAAGCAAAGACTTTACAAATGTTATCGAACTTGCTAAAAAATGCGCTGCTCCTACTGAGATTGAAACTGGAGAAATAATCGGTGGATTTGCACACAACCAAGTGTTTGCACTAGCTGATAAAGTAGTAGAAGCTGTAAAATCAGGAGCTATCAAAAAGTTCTTTGTAATGGCAGGATGCGACGGAAGAATGAAATCAAGAGATTACTATACTGAATTTGCTGAAAAACTTCCAAAAGATACTGTTATACTAACAGCTGGTTGTGCAAAATACAGATATAATAAGCTTGAGCTTGGAGATATCGGAGGAATACCTAGAGTCTTAGATGCAGGACAGTGTAACGACTCTTACTCTCTTGCACTTATAGCTCTTAAATTAAAAGAGGTATTTGAACTTAACGATATAAATGAATTACCTATCGCTTACAACATCGCATGGTATGAGCAGAAAGCTGTAATTGTACTATTAGCTCTTTTACACCTTGGAGTTAAAAATATCCACCTGGGACCTACATTACCTGCATTCCTTTCTCCGAACATTGTAAATGTTCTTGTTGAAAACTTTGGTATTGGCGGTATATCAAGTGTAGATGAAGACATAAAAATGTTCTTAGGAAATTAATTTATAAAAAGTAAATTGCTATTTATGTATGTATAGATTTACGTAACTCTCCCTAAAAACCACCTTCCCGGTCGGGAAGGTGGTTTTGCCATATATCCTATTTTTTTACGGTAACAGGCAACTCTTTCAGCCTCTTGAATTCTGACAGAACAAAATAAGAGGTGAATAGGGCTAAAATAAGATCGGTTACAGGAGCTGCCATCCACACTCCTTTCAGTCCAAAATATTTTGGTAAAAGATACAGCATGGGAAGCATTATCCCAAACTGTCTTAACATGTTTATAACTGTTGTGACCTTTGCCCTTCCAACTGCCTGAAAATAACTTCCCCCTATAGTATGAAACCCCATAAAAAGTACCATGCTGAAAAATATCCTGAGAGCACCCTCTGTTAGTCTGAAAAGTTCCGGATCATTCTTTATAAAGGGAGTTATTAGTATATTTGGCATAAACATGACCATTATAAAACTAGTTGTAGATACTGCCAGGGCAGTTTTCAGAGAGATTTTGTAGGTATCTCTTACCCTGCTGTATATCCCCGCCCCATAATTGAATCCGAGTATAGGCTGACTTCCCTGATATATTCCCACAAGTGGCATGAAGAAGAGGGTGCTTAGGCTGTTTACTATACCGAAGGCAGCGATGGCTATGTCTCCTCCATAAATATTCAGATTTTTATTTATAAAAATAACCACTATGGAATTTGACATCTGCATTATAAAGGGTGCCACCCCTATACTGGCAATCCCCTTTATAACCTCAAAGTCTAATTTCAGATTTTCAACCCTAAAGGTTATCCTGCTCATCCCCCCTACAAAATGTCGAATCTGTAAAAAGGCCACCAGTACATTTGAGATTACCGTAGCAAGAGCCGCCCCCTTTATCCCCATGCCGAAGACAAAAATAAACAGAGGGTCCAAAACTATATTTAACCCGCAACCCACCAGACTCATTCTCATTGCTGTTTTAGGATTGCCCTCTCCTCTTATTATATGGTTCATTCCTATAAACATCAGCTGAAATGGTGTTGCAAAAAATATCAATGACATATAGTCCTTAGCATAAACAATATTATTGGGAGTGGCCCCAAATAAACTGAGTATCTCATCTAAAAAAGCCATACCCATTATAGAAAACAGGACTCCTATTATTAAAAAGAGAGCTATAGAATTACCTAGTATTTTTTCTGCATACTCTTCTTTCCTGGCCCCTAGACTTATGGAGATAAGGGATCCTCCTCCCATCCCTACAAGAAGTCCTGTGGCCAGAATAAAGGTAAACAGAGGCAGAGTTATACTGAGTCCGGCTATGGCAAGACGTCCCACTCCAAAACTTATGAATATCCTATCCACAATGTTATATAATATGTAGACCAAGGTTCCTGCCACAGCTGGAACTGAGTACTCCCAAAGAAGTTTTGGGATGCTTTCCTCTTCTAGCCTTCTTCTTTTGTCCATAAAAACTTCCTCCTATATGTACAGTGTCAATAATAAAATCGTCCCAATAAAAAATTGTAGGTGGTTACCTACAATTTTTTTTATACAGACAACAATAATTTTATATTCGAGAGCTATTTTCTTTTTTTAAGTTTATCAATAAATCCCCTGAATCCTTTTTTAGGTCCAGTGACATCTTTCATCTCACGCTGCTCTTTATGATAATTTGACCAGTTGGGATTGTTTTTCATGTTTTTCTTTACCTGATTCATGTATTTATAAGTATTCTTGCTCATCTTATATTTGTTTTTTACATTATTTTTGATATCTAACATTGTCTGACCGGCATCTTTAAAAATTGTAAGTATCTTGTTGATTACCTGCTTGGACTTGGTGTACTTATACACCTCTTTACAGTTAGGACATCTGTACTTCGCAGGTTTATCCATTATTTTCATTTTTTTCTTACACTTAGGACATTTTATAACTAGTTTTTTCATAACCTACTCCTTTCTATAGGATCTCTTCAAATTCCCATATAAGCTGCTCTCTGATCTCTTCATATCCCTCTAACGTCTCTATTTTGACATTAGTTCCGTAAAGTTTGATCTCAAAGTCCCCTATTTTTCTAGACAAGTTATCTTTTCTTACTTTTTTTCTAGAAAATATAAAGGCTCTTTTCTCTATTTCACCCTCTACATCTACTAAAAGCATACCCTTTCTAAACCCTACAATTTTAACATTGAGAGCCTTTTCCTCTACAGCCTTCTTCTCTCTTCTCTCTTTTCTAGCTTCTGAATTTTGTCTTTTGTTTTCAGTTGCCGTGTTAAATTTTTTCGTCTCTTCTATCCTCTTAGACTTTCTCATCTTTTTTAACTTTCCAAAATCTTTTCCTTTGGGTTTATCTTTGCTTACATCTTTTCTCATTTTTCCTCCAAAATTTTCATACTCTTGAAAGTACATTATACTTTAAAAACCATTTTTCTTCAACCTATACTCTCTCAATCTTCAATTTCAAAGAAAAATAATTTTCACATGATGCTCCTAGAGCAGCTGTCAGGACTAGGCTCAAATAACCTGATCAAAGTCCAATATATTTTATTTTTATCTATGTACATATCTGCTGTCCCCATAATCAAAAAAAAAGTTTATATCTTTAGTTTTAAAGAAAATTATATTATAATTGTCTGGTACCGTATATTTTTTTAGTATCTCAACATGATCAAAGGAGCACTGTTTCTTACAAGGCAGATCCAGATTGAAAATAAAGGAGTTTTTTATGAAAAACAAACTTGAAACCGGGGATATAAAAAAACTCCTTATAGAGTTTGCCATTCCCTCTATAATAGGTTCTACCATAGTCATGCTCTACACCATCATCGACCGTATTTTTATCGGTCAGAGGCTAGGAGCAAAGGCTCTAGCAGGAGTCACCCTCACCTTCCCCTTTGCACAGCTTTCAGTGGCTGCGGCCATACTAATAGGTATGGGATCTAGTGTTCTTATCTCTCTCAAGCTAGGGGCTCAGAAAAACGACGAGGCAGAGGAGATACTAGGAACTCAGTTTCTGCTGTTTCTCTTGATGTGCACCTTCATCGTGGTAATAGAAGAAGTTTTTCTGATAAAATTCCTGAATATCAGCGGGGCTACAAAAGAGACCATGGAGTACGCCGTAAGTTACGCCCGTATTTTCATACCGGTTATATACTTTCAGGCTTTTACATATGGACTGAACGGAGTTGTTCGGGCTCAGGGACTGCCCAAACTGGCCATGAAAGTCTCTGCTGTCGGAGCTGTGACAAATATAATCTTAGACTATATCTTTTTATACCCTCTCAATATGGGAGCCTTTGGAGCCGGACTGGCGACACTTCTGGCTACGGCATTCTCCTCCTGTTTCAACCTTTACTTTTTCATATACGGAAAAAGCAAGATAAAGCTTCAAATGAAAAATCTTAAAATCAGAAAAGATTATATGCTCAGTATATTGAAACTCGGAGCATCTCCATCTCTTATCCAGCTGTCAAACAGCCTGGTTACAGGGATGTACAACAATCAGCTAAAAAATTTTGGAGGATCTCCAGCTATTGCAGCCTTCGGGGTGATGTCAACAATACTTTCCCTTGTGATAATGATCAATATCGGTCTTTCACAGGGTATGCAGCCCATCGTTGGATTCAATCTAGGAGCAAAAAATTATTCCAGAGTTATAAAAACTTTCAAACTTACCTTTTATGCAGGATTTATGATTTCCACGGTCTTACTCATCATAATAGGACTATTCCCTGATATCATAGTAAGAATGTTTGTAAACGACCCTGAAACTATCCAGGTGGGAAAGGCGGCTCTGAGGCTGGGACTATGTGTTATCCCTCTTACTACAGGAAGTATTATTATCTCCAATTTCTATCAGGCTATAGGGGATGCAAAACTATCTATAATCTTCAGTATCATTAGAAAAATTATAATTATAATTCCTGCCATTATTTTTCTTCCCTATGTTTGGGGAATAAACGGCATATGGCTGAGCAGACCTTTTTCAGATACAGCCTCCTTTATGATAATGGGAGTCTTTGTGATGAAAACCCTAAAGGAGATGAAAGCCTCCTCTGTGGAAAAAAATATCATTTAAAAAACAGCCTGAAAAAGGCTGTTTTTTAATAAAACTATCTTAAACAAAAGAGAGTTCCTGTGACAACAAACGCTCTTTTTTCTTTTCAATCTTCTGCTTATACATTCTTTCGTCAGCTTTCTTCATAATTTGATTCAAATTTGTCTTGGTAAATTCAGAGAATTCAAATATACCATAGCTAAAATCTATATCAAGCCTAGCCCTCATATCTGGCAAAACTCTTTTTTCAAAAATCAGCTCCACATCCTCCCTCTTCATCTCTGGAAAGATTGCCACAAATTCATCCCCACCCATTCTAAATAGGTTATCTTCCTGACGGAGCTTCTCCTTTAAGATATTTGAAAATTCTTTCAGATATCTATCCCCCTCTTCATGCCCATAATCATCATTTATCTTTTTAAAATTATCTATATCCAAATAACATATAGTCAGAGTGTCGCCAGGTTCCTTTTGTTTTTTTATCTCTTTCAGCAAAAAATCATATGCCGCCCTTCTGTTTAAGAGTCCCGTTAATTCGTCAGTTGTTGCCTGCTTCCTGAGTATCTCCTGAAGTTTCTCTTTTTCCGAGATCTCTTTCATCAGCTTAGAGTTTGAACGTTCTAGATCCATAGTTCTGTCTGAGACTTTTTTATCTAAATCTTGGTAGAGATTTTTTAAGGTCAGTGCCATTGTGTTAAAATGAGTAGCCAGCTGTCCTATCTCATCATTTTTATGAAACTTCAGGTCATGTTCAAAATTCTTTTTAGACAGCTCATCTGTACCGGTTTTAAGCATCTCAAGAGGCTTTATCAGCTGAACATGTATGAATAAGCCCAATATTAGAAGCAGAGACACAGCCATAAAAACTGTTCCCAGAAGTTTGTAGTATAAGCCACTGTTTATATTTTCTATGGATATCCTTTTCTCTTTTTCAAGAAGAGTTACAACTTTGTCTGCTGCATCTAGCATTCCGTTATATACTTTAAAATTCTCTGAGATCTCTTTCTTGACTTCATTTTGAGATAAAAGAATGACCGTAATATCCTGAGATATTTTATGATAATCCTCTGTATATTTTAAAAGCTCTTTATCTTTTATTGATTTTATTAGATTTTTGATTGAGATCATCCAGTCATCAAAATGTTTCTGATCTCTATACTGAAAAATAGCCTCCTTACTCTTGTATCTCAACTCACCTAAGTATTTGATCTCATCATATATTCCCTGGCTGTATACCGTGTCTCTGATTATATGCCTTATCTCTTTCTCACTTTTATACAACTTAAAAAATTCTTTATTGTATTTGAGATTTTTTTCATGAAGCTTCAGTATCCTTATCTCCAACTCCTCAAGCTGCTTTATATCCTTCAAAATATTCATCCTCTCAAGGCCAGAGTCAAGATCTTTGCTTTTTAGCATTCTCTGTTTGTCTTTAAATTCATCATAATTCTCTAGTATCAGAAGACCCTTTATAAAATCTCTCCTCTTATAGAGGTTGATTAGAGATTCCTTATCTCTTATATTTTCTTGATTTATATTATATGCCGTGAGGTGCAGCCTGTAATAATCAAATCCAAAAAATAAAAAAATTATACTGAATATAAAAAATATCAAAAAGAATTTTTTTCTAAAAGACATGGCACTCTCCCTATGGTCTGTGTTAGGTTTATGACTTTTTTGGATTAATATTCCATATAGTTTTTCGCCACCAAAATTCTGTACTCTTTCTCAAGCTCGGTCCTAAATCCAGACTTTATTGATAATTTCTCAAGCTTTTCCTTCTCCACTTTTACTAGTATCTCTACTATATCACCGTCTAGCTGTGTTCCTGAAATAGACCTTAAAATCTCAAGTGCTTCCTTGTGAGTGGCTCTTTCCTTATATATCCTGTCGGTGGTAACTGCCGAGTAGGTGTCTGCCACAGCTATGATCTTTGACTCTAGAGGAATCTCATCCCACTTCAGACGGTAGTATCCCGTCCCGTCAATTCTCTCGTGGTGGTACTTAATCCAAGGCAGAATCTTATCAAAAACCTCAAAAGACTCTAAAATACGGCTCCCGTACTCCACATGTTTTTTGATCTGGTCATACTCCTCTGGGGTCAGCGGAGTTTTTTTATTGAGAATCTCACTTGGAACAAGTATCTTACCTATGTCGTGAAGAAGAGCTGCCTGTATAAGATCGCTCTTAGATATGCTAGACTTCCAGCTCTCAGGGAGATTATCAAATATTACATGGACTAGATCCGCCACGTGCTGAGAGTGCCCACTGGTGTAACTGTCTCTGAGCTCCACTACCCCCACCAGTCCGCTTACCATCTCTAGGTGAAATGATTCTATGGAAAAAAATGTTTTCTCTAATATAAAGAGGATTGTATAGACAAAGAGTCCCCCCATAAGGAGGATTAATGAAATCATGTTCAAACTAACTGTATTTTCTGGTCTCGCCAGAATAATATATCCCAGTTCAAATATATATAAAAATACAAAAGAGATCAGAAGCCCGAAAATGGTTAAGTATGTATATCTGTTTACCGCTGTTTTCATTACTTTGCTAATAAAATCTAACTTTTTTAAAATTTTCAGATAGTTTAACACTCCCAAAAGCATAAAAAAAAGTCCCAAAATAACCAGCGTAGAGTTTATATCCAACATAAAAACACCCCTAAGTTGCTCAATATATCATTCATCAAATTTAGTTTCAGACTACTTAAACTTACTTTTTATTTTACTGAATTCCTTTTAAAGAAATCATATTATTTTTAGGGAATCCAGCGGGTACGGTTTTATTTAACACAGGATGAAACTTTAAATTTCGGGATAATATGTTAGAATAATATGAGATATAAACTACTTTTGCATCAAGAGGAGGGATCTCATGGTCATAGACCTTCACAACATGACTTGTAATGACGCCATAAGATTTTTTATAGGCAAATATAATGAACTTTTTAAGAGTGGCTATAGGGGGAGTATAGAGGTTATCCACGGCTACGGTTCTCAGGGGGAAGGAGGAGTCATAAAAAAAAGATTGCGTCAATTCTTGCTTGAGAATAAAAAGTACCTAAAGTTTAGCTTCGATGTCAATCCAGGTGTCACCTTCGTCACGCCTATAAGGGCTATACCTCAAATAACAATTGAAATATCAAAAGATATTCTAGAGTTTTGCAAAGAAAGTCCAAAATCTATGGATAAGATAGTGGGAAATCTTTTTAAAAAATACACTCACAAGGAAATTTTTTCAGCAGTGAAAGCTCTGGTAAAAAAAGGGACGTTAGATAGCTTCTTCAAGAAAAACCACCAGGTATATCTCACCAAAGAGGATTAGGGTACATTGAATAAATTTTTATAAGCTAATTTATAATCTAAAGGAAGGTAAAAAATGATTTTGCTCATCTCTCCTAGTAAAACAATGGATTTTAATTCAGAAACCATGAAAAATTCAGATTCAATTTTTTTAAATGATAAAACAATAAAAATTTTGAAAAAACTGAAAACTTTTTCTAAAAACGAAATGTCTAAACTTATGAATCTCATGGGAAACCTTCTAGACAAGACCTATTTAAATATTCAAAATTTTGAAACTAATCCTTGCAAAATGGCTATCACTGCCTATACAGGAACTGCATTTAAAGAGATAAAATATGAAAATTATTCAGAAGTCGAAAGAAACTTTATGAATGATCATCTCATCATTCTGTCTGCATTTTATGGTTTAGTGTCCCCCTTTGATCTGATTTCTCCATACAGATTAGATGCCAGCGTCAGGATTTTTTCAGAAGTTTCTCCTCATAATTACTGGAAAGGTTTTGTTACAGACACTCTCAATCAGACTTTCCAAAATACCAATGAAGAATTTCTGATCAATCTCGCCTCATCTGAATTTACAAAGATGATAGATAAAAAAAAGTTTAAACACACCATTATTGACATAGAGTTCAGAGAATTCAGAAAGGATAAATATATCTCGGTAAGTACTTATGCAAAAAAAGCCAGGGGAATGATGGTGGATTATATCATAAGAAAAAAATGCGAATTTCCAGAAGACATCAAGTCATTTGACAGGGATGGATATCTATTTAATAAAAAACTCTCTTCTGAAACAAAATATGTGTTCACAAGATAAAATTTTATAAAGGTTATCAAAAAAATCAGAATCCCACGAGAAAATAATATTTAAAAAAGAGGTGTCGATGAAAAAATTATTGTTTTTATTTATGAGTATATACACGTTTACATTTAGCATCACAGACTTCCCGTCTTTGAGTTGGAAGGACAAGGAGTTTGACCTATTCATGTCTTTCCCGGGTATAGAGGAGGACCTTAGTTATCTTCAGGATACAAAAATTCTCTCCAAAGAAAAACCAAAAGAAAAGGTGAGATCGTATAAATTCCATTTAAAGAATGGATTTCTTTATAAAATAGAAGTTATCTTTGACTCTCTGAGTGTTGAAAAAAATGATATCAAAAATATATACAAAACTTTAGAAAGAACCATGGGACATCCCACATCAAAAGACCCCATCAATATCAACTTGGGTGACATAACCCTTCATGGAAACTCAATCACTTTTTTACCAGATGATGAAACCACTGTATCCCTAAAAGGAGTCGATACATTAGATAAAAACAATACCATGACTGATTCACAGCTGATTCTTGAATACTGGGACAATGATATGCTGGGGATGACCCGGTAGTAACTTAAAAAAATTAAAACTTTTAAACAAAATTTACAATAATAAAAAGAGTGCTAAGCACTCTTTTTATTATTGAGGTTATACACGACGAGAGAAGTAAAAACTAAGACCATTCCAAGTACACTTATAAAATTAGGGCTTTCTTCTGGAAGTAGTGTCCAGCTGATCACCGCTCCTAGAACAGGTATAATAAATTTTAACATATTTAGTTCAGAAACTTTCATATCATCTATCTGTATTGCCATGAACCAAAGTGAAAATGCCGCTGCAGAAACAAAGGCAAGCCACAAAAGACTCAAATAAAATTCCTGAGGAAGGCTAAGAAACTGGATATTGTAGCCCCTTTCAAAAATTCTACTCATGAAAAGTAACATGGTTCCTCCCCATAACATCTGGTTGGAAGTTAGAAATCTTCCATCGATACCACCCTTTATCTGTGCAACCTTTATGTTTGCATAACTAGAAAGAGCTGAATTTATCAAAAGTAAAAATATTCCCATCATCTCTTTTCTACCCAGTGGAGTTATAGGTTTGGTGTTTAGAATTATAACCCCTATACCCAAAACACCCAAAAGTATACTCACAAACTTCATCCTGTCCATTTTATCGTTATCCATTATAAAATGGGTCATAATGGCAGTTATAAGAGGTCCAGTACCTATTATTATGGCCGCAGTGGCTCCGCTCACATATTTCATAGCCGTATAATAAAGAGCATATCCTATCCCGACATTGAGAAGGGCTACATAGGTTATTACTTTTCTATGGGTTGCCAAAAGGACAAAAATATTTTTTCTCCAACAAAATGGAATCAGTATAATTCCTGCAAGGGTAAATCTCATTCCAGCAAATGTAAGGGGTGCAGGCACATATTTAAAACCTATCTTAACCCATGCAAAAGCACTAGACCAAAGAAAACAAGCTAAAACCCCCATCATAATACCGTGGTGTTTTTTCAGAGTCAAAAGATATCACCTGTCCTTTTTTTTATTTTTCTCTCATTTTACATTAAGTTTATATCAAAAGATACCTTTTTCAAAAAATAAAAAAAAGAACCTGAACGGTTCAAATAATGGCGGGAGTGACGAGACTCGAACTCGCGACCCCCGGCGTGACAGGCCGGTGCTCTAACCAACTGAGCTACACCCCCATTAGGTATGTATCTTTAAAAAAATATGGTGGTCGCAACAGGACTTGAACCTGTGACCCCCTGCTTGTAAGGCAGGTGCTCTCCCAACTGAGCTATGCGACCTTTGGTGGTGCCCAGAGGCGGAATCGAACCACCGACACGGGGATTTTCAGTCCCCTGCTCTACCGACTGAGCTATCTGGGCATATGGCGGAGGATGAGAGACTCGAACTCTCATGGCTTTAACACCGCCGGTTTTCAAGACCGGTGCCTTACCAATTAGACTAATCCTCCATATTGGTACCCCGTAGGAGAATCGAACTCCTCTCTCCAGAGTGAAAATCTGGTGTCCTAACCGATGGACGAACGGGGCATGAGTGGTGGATCCAGCTGGAGTCGAACCAGCGACCACTCGGTTATGAGCCGAGTGCTCTAACCAACTGAGCTATGGATCCATAAATGGCGTGCCTGAAGAGATTCGAACTCCTGACCCACGCCTTAGAAGGGCGTTGCTCTATCCAGCTGAGCTACAGGCACATATTATGGTGCGTCACACAGGGATCGAACCTGTGACAACACGATTAAAAGTCGTGTGCTCTACCAACTGAGCTAGTGACGCATGGAGCGGGAAACGAGGGTCGAACTCGCGACATTCAGCTTGGAAGGCTGACGCTCTACCAACTGAGCTATTCCCGCATGTTTTGGTGGCGGGGGCAGGATTTGAACCTACGACCTTCGGGTTATGAGCCCGACGAGCTGCCAGACTGCTCTACCCCGCGCTATGGAATTTTTGTGGTGCCTGGGGCGGGAATCGAACCCGCACGACCTTAGAGGTCACAGGATTTTAAGTCCTGTGCGTCTACCAGTTCCGCCACCCAGGCGTTTATTTTTGTCCCTTGAGGACAGGAATAATAATATCATAAATACAAACTGTCGTCAACACTTTTTTTATTTTTCCAACAAAAATTTTTAAACTCACATATCTTGCAGTGATTTACCTCTTCTTTTTTGTAGCCTTCAAAATCAAACTCTTCAGTGTTTCCAATGGTTTCCATCAGGAAAGTTACGTTTTTTTCATGGAGGTCATCATCATATTTCACCACAAAATTTTCTTCAGGATATTCCGTCTGATAATAAATCATCTCAATATTTTTTATTTTCCGAATATTTTCAAAAACAGTTTTAAAATTTTCTTTTAATAGATAAAGATATATTTTTGTCTGAAGTGATTCCTCTATACTCTCCTTAGAAAGTCTTTTCCTGTTTGTTTTAAAGTCCACTATCTGCACTCTGCCGTTTGTTTTTAATATTATTAGGTCGTACCTTGCCATGAGTCTTATCTTTTGGGTTTTTACTCTTATCTCATACTCCGAAAAATATCTGCAGTTACCTTCTATGGGATAGACCTCTTTTAGTTTTTGAAATTTTTTTTGAAATTCTTCATCTTGAATATACTCACCCTCTATATCTATCCCCTTAAAGTATCTCTCTGCAATAAGATGAAATCTGCTTCCTTTTTCAAAACTCTCTTTTAGGCTATCATCATCAGAACCATAAAGTCCGTCAAAATACCTGTATCTAAATTTTAACGGACATTGCATAAATGTCCCTATTGAACTCTGGGTGTATAAAAAATTCTTATCCTTTCTTACGTCTCTCATATCTTTTCTGCCCCTCTTCTATCAGTCTGCTTATCTCCCTAAAATAAAATGTGTCAGAACCCTCGTTGCAGCTTATGACCAGGTATTCCTTTGCCCTTGTAATACCTACATAGAGCAGTCTTATGCTCTCTGATATCCTCTCACTTTTTCTTTTGAGGGTTATATTTTTGTACTCTTTGTTTATGAAGGTTTTTCTAAATTCCTCCTCTAGATAATCTCCCGGATAGACATATGGTTCCTTAAGATACTGCTGCCTCCCATAATCATTGTCTGAGAGATATACGGGAAAACTATCTGAGTTCACATTGAACAGCCAGACCATATCCCACTCCATGCCTTTGCTCTTGTGATAAGTTGTCAGAGTTATGTTATATTTTGGGGTTGGTATCTCCTCGGTTTCTGACTCCACAGCCTTTGCAAGATATGTGAACTCACTTCCTCTGCTTTTTTTCATCTCTAGGGAAAGGTCAAAGAGAGTCCATCTTGGATTCAGTTTGAATATCCTCTTTAGATCCAAAGATATTTTTTCTATGAGAAGAAGCTGGTCAGCCTCAAAAGAATAAATATCCCCTATAAACAGAAGAAGTTTCTCTAAGGAATTTTGTGGAAACTCCAAAAGCAGCTTAATTTTTTTTAGGTTTTTTTCAAAAATTTTCCACCAAGAGGCAGATATGAATTTTTCAGGTATGGTTAACTCATCCCTTCTGTAAAAAATCTTTTCCAGATCTATTCCTCTGAGGTAAGATATAAATTCATTAAATTCATCCTCCTCTATACTCTCCATAAGATGCCCTTGGATAAGAGTAACCAGCCTCCTGTTGTCAAATGGTTTAGAAAGAAAGGCCAAAAGGTCTCCCATAAACTCCAGGGTTTCCAGTAGGTTTTCCGATATATCTGCCAGCACCTGAAATTTCACCTGCTTTTTTTTAAGTACTCTCCCTGCCTTTTCTATCTGAAAATTTTTTGGAAAAAGTACAGCAGCCTTTTTATCTGGATATTTCTTTGAAAAGACCTCTATAAAGCTCCCCATCCTCTCTAGCTCTTTATCCTCTGTTTCCTCCATAAATGTTTTTATTCCGTAAGTCTCGACCTCTGGGTTGGCAGGAAAACTACCCTTATCCACCTCTCTTATCATCTGCTCTGCAAGTGCACCTCTGGCCTCTTTCAGAGGGTGCTCTCTCCTCACATAATCTACAAAAAAATTGGCCAAATCTATGATTTCCCGGCTGCTTCTCCCTGCTGTAAACATCTCTGCCTTGGGATTTGCCCTCAGGAAGCTTTTAAAGAGCTTGGGAGATGAGGAGGTAAAGGTAGAAAGGATGCTCTGATTCAGGTCTCCTACTTTTACCAGGTTTCCGTTGCTGATGAGTCTCAGTATCTTGTTCTGAAGGTAGTTGCTGTCTTGTGCTTCGTCCTCAAATATATATTTATACTTTTTTTTATAACTTTCACATAGATCTGTATCTTCACTTAGTATTTTGTGGCACAGATAGAGTAAATCATCGTAGTCTAAAAAACCCTCACGTTTACAGAGTCTGTCATACCGTAAATATACCTCTCCGGCTATTTTCAGAAGACTTCCCTTGGCATATTTTTTAGTTTCACTGTTCAGCTTTTCAGGAGAGATACTGAGATTTTTACACCTTGATATAAGTCTTAAAATTACCCGTATAAGCTCATCGTTCCACTTTTTATACGACTTTTCAGTTTTTTCAGGAGGATCTATAAAGTAATCTATCTCATTTAGATTATCTTTTTTATAGTCATTTATGGCCATAGATATGAGGTGGAACATATTTGCGTTGGTTATGGTCTTATATTCATTGGAGAGACCTATTTTATAGAGGTTATCCCTCAGAATTTCGTTAGTCAGCTTATGAATGGTCATGACCTGGAATCTTTTTTTTAGACCCGCCTCAGAACCTAGTATTTCATCTATCCTGTTTTTAAAATTTATAACAGATGAATTCATGTAGGTCAGTATCAAAATCTCCTCGTCTTTTTCTAAATCCTCCTCTATAAGTTTTGCAGCTAGATGGCTCAGTATAAAGGTCTTCCCTGCACCTGGCACGGCAGGTATCCCCAGTCTTCCCTCTCTATATTTCAGTATTTTTTTCTGCTCTTCTCTGAAATCTATATTCATAAAAAAACTCCCTTTTTTTACTAGATCATATTTAAATTATATTGAATATTCATACAATTGGCAACTTAATCTGAATCTTTAAATTTTTATAAAATTTTACATTTGATATGATTTCTGCTAATTTAGTATAGAGAGATATTTCGATTGATTGCAAAGGAAAATCATTGGTTTTGTTGTATTGATTATTTGATAAGACAAAATATATTTTAACAGGGGGAAAACATTATATGAAAAAAATAATTACTTTTATTTCACTTCTTTTTCTGATTTCACTATCTTCTTTTGCTCAGAAAAAACCCCTAGTTGTGGGTATGGAACTGGCCTATCCTCCCTTTGAGATGACTGATGAAAAAGGTAATCCAACGGGTATAAGCGTGGATATGGCAAAGGCTTTAGGAGAATATTTAGGAAGAGAAGTTATTATCGAAAACATGAGTTTCGGAGGTCTGATCCCGGCCCTCAAGACCAAAAAAGTAGATATCATTCTTTCATCTATGACCATAACAGAGCAGAGAAAAAAATCTATAAACTTCTCTGACCCATATGCAAAGTCATATTTGACTCTCCTTGTAAATAAAAAATCCCCAGTAAAAAGGCCTTCGGACCTCAACACCAGAGGAGTCAATATCGCAGTAAAAAAAGGTACTACAGCTCATGTCATTGCCACCCAGTACTTTCCAAAAGCAAATATTATGGTCTTTGAAAAGGAATCTGTATGTGTACTTGAAGTAACTCAGGGAAAGGCAGATGCCTTTATATATGACCCCCTCACTGTATTTAAAAACTGGAAAAAAAATCCTGACACTACAAGACCTATCTTTGACCAGTTCCAAAAAGATGTGGAATACTGGGGTGTAGGTTACAGGCACGGGGAGGAGGCCCTCGGAAAAGAGATCAACGGATTCATAAAAGAGTTTAAAGAAAACGGCGGATTTGACAAACTTGCTGAAAAGTATCTCACTGAACAGAAAAAAGCATTTGATGAAAAGGGACTTCCTTTCTTCTTTTAATACTTTAAATAAATCTATTGCAGAAAGGATTTCTTATGAAAAATACTCTGAAAAATTCTAAAAAACAATGTAAAGATAAAAAATTAAAAGTAAACTTAAAAAAAATATTTTTTAGGGAAAACAGAGATATAGAAGCTTCTAAAACTGTAGAAATAATAAATATATTAATTATACTTGCAGTTATTTTTGCTGTTTTTAACTATGCCTTCGGAAGACTCGAATACAACTATATGTGGAAAGAAACCATTGTAGACTACAGATATAAGTTCGTAAAAGGATTTTCTATAACTGTGGCCATATCGTTTTTTTCACTCTTCTGCAGCCTTATCATAGGTACACTGATGGCAATGGGGCAAAGGACGACTTTTCTGCCGGTATACTACTTCAGCAAATTTTATGTGGAGTTTATAAGGGGAACCCCTCTTATTGTTCAGATCTATCTTTTTTTCTATGTCGTAGGTACAGCCTTCAACATAGGTGACCGTTATATCATGGGTATACTCATTATGGCAAGTTTTTCTGGGGCATATGTGGCTGAGATAATAAGGTCTGGAATAGAGAGCATCGGAGCTAGTCAGCTAGAAACTGCCAAAGCTCTCGCATTCACACCTTTTCAGACCTATGTATACATAATCCTTCCACAGGTGATCAAGAGGATTACTCCACCATTGGCAGGTCAGTTTGCTTCCCTTATAAAAGATTCATCTCTGCTCTCTATTATAGCTGTAAATGAGTTTACAAAAAATGTCCAAGAGGTAGATTCACTCACATTTGCTCCTGTGGAAAATTATTTTATTCTTGCAGTTGGATACCTAATACTGACATACCCAATATCCCATTACTCCAAATTTCTAGAAAGGAAGTTCTCATATGAATCTTAACATAAAAAACCTCACAAAAGTATATGGGGAACAAACTGTTCTAGACAACCTCTGCCTGAATTTAAAAGATGTGCACTCTCTTGTGATAATAGGTCCTTCAGGAGGTGGTAAGTCTACTCTTCTGAGGATCCTAGCTGGGCTTGAGCCCCCTGAAAATGGAAGTATTAACATCAACAGCGAAACTGTTCCCTCAGAAGAGAAAGAGCTCAGAGATTACAGAAAAGGTGTGGGAGTCGTTTTTCAGGCTTTCAATCTTTTTCCACATCTTTCGGCCATTGAAAATATAACTCTTCCACTTGTAAAAGTGCATAAACTATCTGAAAAAGAAGCTAAAAATAGAGCTGTTGCATTATTTGAAAAGTTTCAGTTAGAGGAGCATCTCGAGAAAAAACCTTCGCAGCTTTCTGGTGGTCAGCAGCAGAGGGTTGCCATTATAAGAGCTATGGCTTTAGATGCCAAATTCTTGCTCTTAGACGAACCCACTTCGGCCCTAGACCCTGCACTGACATCAGAGGTTCTAGACACAATTCTCACCCTCAGACGAGAGAAAAAAGATCTTGTTTTAATCACCCACGAGATGGGCTTTGCCAAAAATGTGGCAGATCATATCATCTTTGTAGATCAGGGAAAAGTATTGGAACAGGGACTCCCTGAAGATATCCTCGTGAATCCTAAAACAGATGAACTTAAAGCTTTTTTAGGTAAAACTCTCAAATATTAAAAAGCAGACTTTTTGAAAAAGGCTGCTTTTTAATATTTCAATTATTTCAACGCTATACATGTTCTTGCACAAACTCATGCTCTATTTTTCTGATCTCTATCTGAAATCTTTCAAAAACCTCTCTTATCAGGTCTTCTGACCCCTTCAAAAAAGATTCTTTTTTATTTTTCGAAATTGATTTTATAAAGCACTCCACTTTAGATGCCTCAGACCTCCCAAAAGCCTCCCAGACACCCTCTATAACCTGAGGCTTGTGACTCCTAGTATATTTTGCACCGCGACCCTCCAAGTGCTCTATATAGCGTTTGTGCCACTCTCTGGCTATCCCTGTATAGAGAGAGCTATCCTGGCATCTTATTATGTATATGTGATATGGAACCTTTTTCCCCAACTTAACCACCTCTAACTCTATGATACATTTTCACTCTAAAAAAATCAAAT
Source organism: uncultured Ilyobacter sp. (assembly GCF_963663625.1). Lineage (NCBI taxonomy): Bacteria > Fusobacteriati > Fusobacteriota > Fusobacteriia > Fusobacteriales > Fusobacteriaceae > Ilyobacter > uncultured Ilyobacter sp. Next base: position 1,932,219 of record NZ_OY760437.1, read on the forward strand.
CTGAAATTTATACAAAGGTTTTTTCACGTGGTTCAGGTATATTATTTTTAGTCTAATTTCAAAGGAGGGGTAGCATGCTTACTGAAATATATGACCCGCTGAAGGGTGAAATGTTCCAGGTTATGGACCAGACAGGGAAAATTGTAAATCAAGATTATATGCCTGAAATTTCCGACGAGCTCATCTTGAAGATGTACAGAACTATGATGCTCTCGAGGACTCAGGATGAAAAATCACTTCAGTATCAGAGACAGGGAAGAATGCTCACATTTGCACCGTCTATGGGACAGGAGGGGGTCCAGGTAGCAAGTGCAGCGGCAATAGAAAAAAAAGACTGGGTAGCTTCTGCATTTCGTGAAAATGCCACATGGCTTTGGCTGGGTCAGCCCATGGAAAACCTGTTTTTGTACTGGATCGGAAGTGAAGATGGAAGCAAAATGCCAGAAGGGGTTAACCTACTGCCTATAGCCGTTCCCATCGGAACCCAATGCAACCATGCAGTGGGGATAGGAATGTCCATAAAATACAGAAAACAAAATTCTGTTGTTTTGGCCTTTATCGGAGACGGTGGAAGTTCAGAGGGTGAATTTTACGAATCCATAAACTATGCCGGTGCCATGAATACACCGAATATATTTATCATACAGAACAACCAGTTTGCCATAAGCACTCCGAGAGCTCTTCAGACAAAGGCAAAGACCCTTGCACAGAAGGGAGTTGCAGCTGGCATACCTTGCATACAGGTAGACGGAAATGATATCTTTGCCGTTTATGCCGCTGTAAAGGAAGCTGTAGAAAAAGGAAGAAATGGAGAAGGACCTACCCTTATAGAGGCTGTCACATACAGGATAGGTCCACACACAACTGCAGATGACCCTACGATATACAGGACAGATGAGTATCATCAGGAGATGCTAAAAACTGACCCTCTCATCAGAACAAAAAATTATATGGTAGAAAAGGGTATCTGGAGTGAGGAAAAGGAGTCTGCCCTCAAAAAGGAGCTTGAAAATTTTGTAGAGGAAACCTTCAAAAAAATAGAGCAGACTCCAGAGACACCTCTAGAGGACATATTCAAATATACCTATGCCGAGATGACAGAAAATCTCAAGGACCAGTATGAAGAGTACAAGGAATTTCTCCAAAGGGGTGATAAATAATGGCAGTTTTAAATAATATCGAGGCGCTGAACCAGGCTCTGATGCAGATGATGGAAATCGACGATACAATAATCGTCTTCGGAGAGGACACAGGATTTGAGGGTGGAGTTTTCAGGGCTACAAAGGAGCTTCAGAAAAAGTTTGGAAAAGAAAGATGTTTTGATACCCCCCTTACCGAGGCCGGGATAGTTGGGTCAGGGATAGGTATGGCAGTCACAGGTCTAAAGCCCGTTGCCGAAATACAGTTTCAGGGCTTTGTATTCCCGGCAATGAACCAGATCATGATTCATGCTGCTAGGATGAGAAACAGAAGCCGTGGCAGGTTTACCGTGCCTATGGTCATAAGAATGCCCTACGGAGGGGCTGTAAGAGCCTTAGAGCATCACTCTGAGAGTATAGAGGCACTCTTTGCTCATATTCCCGGACTGAAAGTTGTAATACCATCAAATCCCTATGATACAAAGGGGCTCATGATTTCTGCCATAAAAGATCCTGACCCCGTTATATTTCTAGAACCCAAGAGACTCTACAGGGCTTTTAAACAGGATATTCCAGATGAGATCTATGAAGTTCCCATCGGAAAGGCGAGGGTCCTGCAGGAGGGAGAAGATATCACGGTGGTGGCATGGGGAGCTATGATTCCTGAATGTCAAAAAGCCATGGTTATACTAAAAGAAAGTAATATCAGTGTCGAGCTAATAGACCTTCGGACAGTCTCACCTATAGACAGGGAAACCATAGCCGAGTCTGTGAAAAAAACCGGTAGATTCCTGGTAGTTCATGAAGCTGTAAAATCCTTCGGGGCTGGGGCTGAGCTAATATCCATTGTCAATGAAAAGGCCTTCCTTAGCCTAGAAGCTCCCCCTAGCAGACTCACAGGCTTTGACGTCACAGTGCCTCTTGCCAAGGGAGAGCACCACTTTATAATAACCCCAGAAAAGATAAGAAATAAAGTTATGGAGCTCATTAACTTCTAAAGGAGGGATTCTATGTACCATTTTAAATTTGCAGATATAGGAGAGGGAATCCACGAGGGAAAACTCCTTGAATGGATGGTCAGCGAAGGTGATTCTGTAAAAAACGGAGATTCTCTTTTTCTTGTGGAAACCGACAAGGTCAATGCTGAAATTCCGTCTCCTGTAAAAGGTGTTGTCGCAAAGCTTATGGCTCAAGTTGGGGATATTATAAAAGTCGGAGATGTTATTGTAGATATAGAGGAAGAGGGCTCTTTACAAGAAGCCGAACCTCAGAAAAAAGAACTCGAAGAAAAACCCGGTAAACCTCTCGAAAAAGAGACAAAATCAGAAACTTTTGACACAGCAGAGAAAAAGAGTTCTAAAAAATCTCAAGAAAAAAAAGAAAAAACTGAGGAAAAAGGTTCTGGTGTGGTGGGGGAGATAACTGTATCTAACGACCTTATCCCTAGCTTCAGCGAAGGCAAGTCAGAAAAAACTGCCATTAGAAAAAAAGTCTTGGCTACTCCAGTGGCGAGAAAAATGGCAAAAGATATGGGAGTGGACATAAGCTTAGTAAAGGGAAGCGGTACAATGGGAAGAGTCATGAAGGAAGATATCAAAAGTTTTCATTCCCTAGAGTCATCTAAAAAAACAACAGTTCCAGACACTCCAGTTCAGGCTGCTCCTGAAAATGGTTCTATTGAAGAGGTGGAGCTTTCAGGAATAAGAAAAACTATATCAAGAGCTATGGCAAATTCAAAGCAGATTATTCCACACACCGTTCTCATGGACGAGTTTGATGTGAGTCCTCTTGTAGAGTTCAGGAAGGAATTCAAAGAGGAAGCCCTCCTTCAGGGGGTGAAACTTACGTACATGCCCTTTATTATAAAGGCTGTCACCATCTCTCTAAAAGAGTTTCCAATATTCAACTGCGTATATGACCATGAAAATGAAAAACTCCTACTGAAGAAATTTTACAATATAGGGGTGGCCACAGACACTCCTGAGGGGCTAATGGTACCTGTGGTCAAGGGAACAGACCATATTGGTTTACTAGAGTCGGCTAAGGAGATGAACAGGCTTATAGAAGCTGCTCGAAACAAAAAACTTACCCTTGATGATATACAGGGCGGGACTTTTTCAATCACAAATTACGGTGCCATCGGTTCCCTTTTCGGAACTCCCATAATAAAACACCCTCAGGTTGCCATTCTTGGAGTAGGTCGAATTAATAAAAAACCTGTTGTTTCTGAAAAGGGTAATATCGAAGTAAGATACATAATGCCAATATCTCTGGCCGTCGATCACAGAATAATAGACGGTGCAGATGCAGGTCGTTTTGCAGAAAGACTCAAGCAACTTCTTTCTAACCCAAAACTTCTTCTCATGAGTTAGGAGGTGTAAAATGGAGTATGATATCATCGTCATCGGAGGAGGACCCGGCGGTTATGTAGCCGCTATAAAAGCCGCTCAAATGGGTTCAAAAACAGCCATCATAGAGATGGGGAGTTTTGGAGGTGTTTGCCTCAACTGGGGCTGTATCCCTACAAAAACCCTCTTAAAAAGTGCAAAGATTTATCAATATATCCTACACTCTTCAAAATTCGGGATAGATATAGACAATATCTCCAAAGTCAGTATAAACTGGAAAAACATGCTTCAAAGAAAAAAGGACGTTGTGGAAAAACTTACCTCTGGAGTGGAATTTCTATTGAAAAATAATAAGATTGATATTTATCAGGGATTTGGAAAGGTCATTGATAAAAACAGTATAGAGGTCAACGGAAAGAAGCTGACCTGCAAAAATCTAATTCTTTCCACAGGATCCTCCCCAAATATACCGGACATCCCTGGAATAAAGGAGGGGTTAGATAGCGGTTTTGTCATAACCAGCAAAGAAGCACTAGAACTTCCTGAAATCCCAAAACAACTTGTGATTCTAGGGGGAGGGGTTATAGGGGTTGAGTTTGCCACCTTGTACAGTTCTCTCGGAACAAAGGTCACCATAGTACAAAATATGGATCGGATACTGGAGTTTATGGATCATGATGTGATAAACGAAATGGAGAGTATTCTTCTGAATTTAGGGGTTGATATTCTTTACAATACATCCATTGTCAAATTAAATGGAAGCACTATAACAGTAAAATCCAATGAAAATGAACAAAGTTTTACTGCAGACAAGCTGCTTATTTCAATAGGTAGATATGCAAATATGAAGGGGTTGGAAAACCTGAACTTGGAAACATACAGAAGGGGGGTCAAGACAAACGATAAGCAGGAAACAAATATCCCAGGAGTCTACGCAATAGGGGATCTTAATGGGGTGTTCAACCTGGCTCATGTAGCCTCAGCGGAGGGTATTATAGCCGTTGAAAACATAATGGGAGAAGATAAAAAAATAGACTACAGAAAAGCTCCAAACTGTATCTACAGTTTCCCTGAGATGGCTGCAGTGGGTTACAATGAGGTCGATGCAAGAAACAAATTTAAGGATATTATTGTTTCAAAATTACCACTGTCAGCAAATGGAAAGGCTCTGGCTGAAGGAGAGAGTACTGGCTTTATAAAAATAATTGCTGAAAAGGAGTATGGTGAGATTATAGGGGTTCACATTATAGCTCCTACTGCTACCGACATGGTTTCAGAAATAGTTACCACCATGGAATTAGAAGGTACCATTTACGATATTTCTAGAGTTATCCACCCCCATCCCACCATATCCGAACTTGTCATGGAAGCTGCCCACAAAGCAATTTATAAAAATACAAAAAACTAAAAAAGGTGCATTAGCACCTTTTTTAGTAAAAAATACAATCTATTATCTCTTCTGCCTTAATATCACAAAAATATTTTTCAATATCTATTCTTTTTATACAATCTGCCAAATCCTTTTCGACAAATCTTTTCCCGATCAAAATTTTCTCTATTTCCTCTATACCCCTATACTCTAAAAAATCTCCATAAATTTTTATTTGTTCAATTATTCCCTCAGAAACATTTAATTTTATATCCAATTCCCCACCTGTATACCTTTTTCTTTTTGATATCTTAAATTCCGGAGATTTTCCAAAATTCCACTCCCAATTCCTATATTTCTCTCTTGCCAGATTTTCAACCTTTAAATTTTCTTCATCTGATAAAATATAGTTTTGACTCCCTTCCATCAAAATATTTGTGACCAAAACTTTTTTAAACTCCTCTATATTTATATTTTTTTTTAGATATGGATATATGTTGGCCACCCTGCTCCTGACAGACTTTATTCCCTTAGATTCTATCTTATCCGCTCTTACGTTTAAAACTTTTCCCAGCAAAGAGAGATCTGCATCAAAAAGAAGTGTCCCGTGATGTAAAAGACGATTTCCGGCATAGTATTGGGCATTTCCTGATATTTTTTTTCCTTCCACAACTATATCATTTCTTCCTGAAAACTCAGCCTCTACCCCAAGCATCCTGAGTGCATTTACAACCGGTTCAGTAAATTTTTTATAATTATTGACACTGTCTCTTGTTGCATTTGTTATGAATGTAAAATTAAGATTTCCATTGTCGTGATATACAGCTCCCCCTCCAGAAAGTCTTCTCACCACCCTGACATTATTCACAGTGACGTATTCATGATTTATCTCTTCGTGTGTGTTCTGGTTCCTTCCCACCACAACTGTATTCTCATTTTGCCAAAAAATTACAACATCTCCTTTTATTTCTTTTAATGCATATTCCTCAAGAGCAAGATTAAAACACGGATCTTTACTTTCATTAATTATATTAAGCATCTCACTTCTCCCTTTCGCCCTTATTTTTTTATAATATACCTTAATGAATAAAAATTCCTTTTTATGTACATGGTCAATAATAATTTTATATTTCTTTGACTATTGATCTTTTTTTATTATAATTGAAATATCATGTAATAAAAATAATCTAGTTAAATGAATCTATGTTTTTTAGTGAATCAGCATAGAGTCTTGCTTAAAAGGAGGAATAAATTTGAATTTTTTTAACGGAGTTTTTAGAAAGAAAAAATCAGAATCAAATCAAATGACAGACATCCAAGAGGAAAAAGAGTCAGATTCTATGGCTATAGATCCTTTTTCATACTGTATCTTCAACCCGTATTTTAAATGTAACGAAGATTTTTCAAAGGTTTTTTCAGAATTTGAAATGAGGCTCGGAAGTTTACAAAGATATTTTGAACTAAATAATCTTCATATAAAAGAGTATCTTATCAGTTCAAAAGAGGTCTTAAGAGATCATAAAAACCAACGATCTAAAGAGAATAGTATTTTAGATCAGTACGGAAAATGTCATTATGCAGACGTTGATTATTTTTACGAAATGCACTATCTCTCTGTTTTACTTATTTTATTTACTATGTTTGAAAATCTTCTTAGTAATATAGTTAAGGATATTTCATATATCAGTAAACATGATTTCAACGATTTCAACCAAAAAGATCTTCCCTATATAAATAAATATATCCTTTTTCTTAAAAATAAGTGTAAGTTAAATATTACAATTTCTCAAAAAGAATGGCAGAGTCTAAATACCATAAGAAAAGTTAGAAATAATTATCTTCACAATCTTAATATTGATATTCCAGATGAGTTGCAGATTGAGTTATTAAAAATAATGACTCCTAAAAATAATAACAAAGTAACTGTTAATGAAGAATTTTTAGAGATGTGCTTTAGTCTTTTTGGAAAAATAGCCTCTCAGCTAGAAGTCTCATATTGGAACTATAAAAGAAACTTATTTAATATAAAATAGGTGGCTTAAAAGCCACCTATTTTTTTCTTATATATTAAATTTTCATAAAGTTGCTTTGCAAAAATTGTCTTCATATCAGTCGTTATACTCTCCACCTCGTCAATATTGAACCAATGGCATGTAAGGTGCTCTCCTTCATCTAGCTCAAGTTCCAGAGGTTCTTTTCCATCGTCATGTATTTTTGCCACATACATATACAGAGACTCTGTCGTATATCCTGGTGAAAGAATCAAAGGGTTTTGGGGTATATAGAGCAATTCAAAATCATCCTCTGTGTACCCTGTTTCTTCTCTTATCTCCCTCTTGAGGGTACTTTCTGCTGTTTCCCCATCTTCTATAATCCCTGCAGGAATTTCGTAAAGATCCCCCTTTACTCCTGGTCTGTATTGCTTCACCAAAAGGGTTTTATCCATGCTTTCATTTAATAAAAATACTGCAATGGCATTTGGCTTTTGAATATATTCTAGGTCTATATCTGTTGTTGGATGTTTTTCAACCTTTATCCTTAAAAATCTTAAGTCACTTATCTTCATTAAATTCCCCGCCCATCATATAATTTTTATTTTTGTCCATATACATGAATCTTCCTATTTTTAATAATTATTATATCACAAAAATAAAAAAAAATTAAAAAGCTTTTTAAAACTCCACAAAAATAAAAAAAAGCTTGGCAAGTACCTATCCTCCCGGAGGGCTGCCCCTCAAGTACTTTCAGCGTATGCAGGCTTAACTTCTGGGTTCGGAATGTGACCAGGTGTACCCCTACAGCTATTCTCACCAAGCTGTTATCAACATTTAACTGCTGACATCATATTCTTTTGCATGCCATGGGCATTCAAAACTATATAGTAGATTTAGGTTAAGACTTCGACATATTAGTATTGGTCAGCTAAAAACCTCACGGTCCTTACACCCCCAACCTATCAACCTCCTGGTCTCGAAGGTGTCTTAGTTCATATAGAACAGAGTACTTATCTCAAAGCTGGCTTCCCGCTTAGATGCTTTCAGCGGTTATCCGTTCCAAACGTGACTACCCAGCTGTGCCACTGGCGTGACAACTGGTACATCAGAGGTTTGTCCATCCCGGTCCTCTCGTACTAAGGACAGATCTTTTCAATACTCTTGCGCCTGCAGTGGATAGGGACCGAACTGTCTCACGACGTTCTGAACCCAGCTCACGTACCGCTTTAATGGGCGAACAGCCCAACCCTTGGGACCTTCTCCAGCCCCAGGATGCGATGAGCCGACATCGAGGTGCCAAACTTTGCCGTCGATATGGACTCTCGGGCAAAATCAGCCTGTTATCCCCAGAGTAGCTTTTATCCGTTGAGCGACGACCCTTCCATTCGGAATCGCCGGATCACTATGTCCTGCTTTCGCACCTGCTCGACCTGTCAGTCTCGCAGTCAAGCTCCCTTATGCCATTGCACTCTTCGGTTGATTTCCATCCAACCTGAGGGAACCTTTGAACGCCTCCGTTACTCTTTCGGAGGCGACCGCCCCAGTCAAACTGCCCACCTAGCACTGTCTCCATGGCTACAAACCACAGATTAGAATTCCAAAATTACGTGGTTGGTATTCCACCAGCGACTCACACACAGCTAGCGCCATGTCTTCTCAGTCTCCCAACTATCCTATACACGTAATGCCAAAACCCAATACCAAGCTACAGTAAAGCTTCATGGGGTCTTTCCGTCCTACTGCAGGTAACCGGTATCTTCACCGGTAGTACAATTTCACCAGGCCTCCCGCCAAGACAGCTCTCAAGTCATTACACCATTCGTGCAGGTCGGAACTTACCCGACAAGGAATTTCGCTACCTTAGGACCGTTATAGTTACGGCCGCCGTTCACCGGGGCTTCAATTCGGAGCTCTCACTCCTCCTCTTAACCTTCCGGCACTGGGCAGGTGTCAGCCCATATACATCGCCTTTCAGCTTAGCATAGACCTGTGTTTTTGCTAAACAGTTGCTTGAGACTCTTCACTGCGGCCGCCAATCGCTTTAGTTCGCTTGTAACTATCACAATCAGCGGCACCCCTTCTCCCGAAGTTACGGGGCCATTTTGCAGAGTTCCTTAGCGAGAGTTAGCCTGTACGCCTTAGGTTTCTCACCCTGAACACCTGTGTCGGTTTCGGGTACGGGCGGTTATAGTTTAACGTTTAGAAGCTTTTCTCGGCAGCGTGGGATTTGCGCCTTCGTCCGAAGACTCCGCGTAACACCTCAGATCTAACCTGGCGGATTTTCCTACCAAGTCACCCTACATGCTTGCACATGGACAACCGTCGCCATGCGCGCATACCCTTCTGCGTCCCTCCATCACAAACTATAACCGGCGCAGGAATATTAACCTGCTTTCCATTCGCCTACGCAATCTAGCCTCGGCTTAGGTCCCGGCTTACCCAGGGAAGACAAACTTTACCCTGGAACCCTTGTTCTTCCGGCGAGGGGGATTCTCGCCCCCTTTCTCGCTACTCATTCCTGCATTCTCACTTCTGATACCTCCAGGGTCCCTTATCAGTTCCCCTTCAACGGCCTACAGAACGCTCTCCTACCAATCCAACTTAAAAGTTGAATTCCACGACTTCGGTTTATAGCTTAGCCCCGTTACATTGTCGGCGCAGAGACTCTCGACCAGTGAGCTATTACGCACTCTTTAAAGGTATGGCTGCTTCTAAGCCAACCTCCTGGTTGTTACAGAATCTCCACCTCCTTTCCCACTTAGCTATAATTAGGGACCTTAGTCGGTGGTCTGGGCTGTTTCCCTTTTGACCATGGATCTTAGTACCCATAGTCTCACTCCTAAGCTCTAGAACTATGGTATTCGGAGTTTGATTGATTTCGGTAAGCGGTACGCCCCCTAGACCATTCAGTGCTCTACCCCCATAGTTGAACGCTTAAGGCTGCACCTAAATGCATTTCGGAGAGAACGAGCTATCTCCTGGTTCGATTGGCTTTTCACCCCTATACCTACCTCATCCCCCGGCTTTTCAACGACGGTGGGTTCGGACCTCCACTGTGTCTTACCACAGCTTCATCCTGGACAGGCATAGATCACCAGGTTTCGCGTCTACGACCAGCGACTGTATCGCCCTATTCAGACTCGGTTTCCCTACGGCTCCGTTATACTTAACCTTGCCACTGATCGTAACTCGCAGGATCATTCTCCAAAAGGCACGCCATCACCCCTAAAGGCTCTGACCGCTTGTAAGCACACGGTTTCAGGTTCTATTTCACTCCCCTCCCGGGGTTCTTTTCACCTTTCCCTCACGGTACTATTCACTATCGGTTAACAAGAGTATTTAGCCTTACGAGATATGGTCCTCGCGGATTCACACAGGGTTTCACGTGTCCCGTGCTACTCGGGATAGAACACACAACTTAAAGAGTTTACCTGTACGGGGCTATCACCCGCTACGGCGGAACTTTCCAATTCCTTCCAGTTACGTCTTTAAAATTGCCGGATACCTTGTAGTTCTCCAGGCGTTCTTCCCACTACCCCAATACAGCAACGGCTACATCCTTGACACTGTATTGGTTTAGGCTCTTCCCCGTTCGCTCGCCGCTACTTAGGGAATCGTTTTTACTTTCTCTTCCTCGGGTTACTTAGATGTTTCAGTTCACCCGCTTACCTCTTTCGCGCTAGATCTTCAATCTAGCAGGTTGCCCCATTCGGAAATCTGCGGATCAATGCTCAATTGCAGCTAACCACAGCTTATCGCAGCTTATCACGTCCTTCATCGGCTCTTGTTACCAAGGCATTCTCCGTGTGCCCTTAATATCTTAACCTAAATTGTTCATCAGCTAACTCTCTTTCTTGACAATCTTTACTTCGAATGAAGTAGATTTCGTCAGAAAAAAAATTTAATGTTGATTTCTCTACTATATAGTTTCCAATGTCCATCCTGGTTATTACCCAAACCCTCGCGGGAAAGAACAATACCAAATAAATAGAGAAGGTCGTCTGTGCTCCTTAGAAAGGAGGTGATCCATCCGCACGTTCCCGTACGGATACCTTGTTACGACTTCACCCCAATCGCTAATCACACCTTAGGAACATCCCTCCCGTAAACGGGTTAGGCCTGCTACTTCAGGTGCAACCAACTCTCGTGGTGTGACGGGCGGTGTGTACAAGACCCGAGAACGTATTCACCGCGACATTGCTGATTCGCGATTACTAGCGATTCCAACTTCACGCAGTCGAGTTGCAGACTGCGATCCGAACTAAGAACGACTTTCTGAGATTGGCTCCCCCTCGCGGGATCGCGACCCTCTGTATCGCCCATTGTAGCACGTGTGTAGCCCAGCCCATAAGGGGCATGATGACTTGACGTCATCCCCACCTTCCTCCTGCTCGTCGCAGGCAGTCTCGCATGAGTCCCCAACTTAATGATGGTAACATACGATAGGGGTTGCGCTCGTTGCGGGACTTAACCCAACATCTCACGACACGAGCTGACGACAGCCATGCACCACCTGTCACCAAGTTCCTCCGAAAAGGCACCAAAGCATCTCTGCTAAGTTCTTGGGATGTCAAGGGCTGGTAAGGTTCCTCGCGTTGCGTCGAATTAAACCACATGCTCCACCGCTTGTGCGGGTCCCCGTCAATTCCTTTGAGTTTCATACTTGCGTACGTACTCCCCAGGCGGATCACTTATCGCGTTAGCTTGAGCACGGAGGTTCGACCCCCCACACTTAGTGATCATCGTTTACGGCGTGGACTACCGGGGTATCTAATCCCGTTTGCTCCCCACGCTTTCGCGCTTTAGCGTCAGTATTCATCCAGTGAGCTGGCTTCCCCATCGGCATTCCTACAAATATCTACGAATTTCACCTCTACACTTGTAGTTCCGCCCACCTCTCTGATACTCTAGCCTTCCAGTTTCCAACGCAATACGGAGTTGAGCCCCGCATTTTAACATCAGACTTAAAAGGCCGCCTAGACGCGCTTTACGCCCAATAATTCCGGATAACGCTTGCGACATACGTATTACCGCGGCTGCTGGCACGTATTTAGCCGTCGCTTCTTCTGGTGGTACCGTCACTTTCTTCTTCCCACCTGAAAGCACTTTACAATCCGAAGACCTTCATCGTGCACACAGAATTGCTGGATCAGACTTTTAGTCCATTGTCCAATATTCCCCACTGCTGCCTCCCGTAGGAGTAAGGGCCGTGTCTCAGTCCCCTTGTGGCCGATCACCCTCTCAGGCCGGCTACCCATCATCGTCTTGGTAGGCCGTTACCCTACCAACTAACTAATGGGACGCAAAGCTCTCCTCTAGCGCATATAGCCTTTCATAGTTCTGCGATGCCGCAGTTCCATAATATCCGGTATTAGCTGTCGTTTCCAACAGTTGTCCCAGTCTAGAGGGCAAGTTCTTTACGCGTTACTCACCCGTCCGCCACCGTACTATCACCCGAAGGTGAATTCCAGTCGACTTGCATGTGTTAAGCATTCTGTCAGCGTTCATCCTGAGCCAGGATCAAACTCTTCATTCAAAAAGTTTATTTAAATCTCTTGCGAGATTATCAACACCTAACTGTGTCCAAATCTTGTTTGGACTTCTTTATGTCATATCTGACATTCTTTTGACTTCCTTCTCTATTTAATTGCTAATGTCCTTTTGTTTTAGCCACTCTGAGAAAGTTGCTTTTCTCTCGCGGACAAGAAATATAATAACATATCTATAAAGATGAGTCAACAGTTTTTTAATTTTTTTATGATTTTTATTTTTAAGTTGTCTTTAAGCTTGAATTATTTAATTTAAAGCATAATAGTTTTAGAAACTAATTATTATGTCTTATGACTATTCTCAAAAAATAAAAAAAAGCTTGGCAAGTACCTATCCTCCCGGAGGGCTGCCCCTCAAGTACTTTCAGCGTATGCAGGCTTAACTTCTGGGTTCGGAATGTAACCAGGTGTACCCCTACAGCTATTCTCACCAAGCTGTTATCAACATTTAACTGCTGACATCATATTCTTTTGCATGCCATGGGCATTCAAAACTATATAGTAGATTTAGGTTAAGACTTCGACATATTAGTATTGGTCAGCTAAAAACCTCACGGTCCTTACACCCCCAACCTATCAACCTCCTGGTCTCGAAGGTGTCTTAGTTCATATAGAACAGAGTACTTATCTCAAAGCTGGCTTCCCGCTTAGATGCTTTCAGCGGTTATCCGTTCCAAACGTGACTACCCAGCTGTGCCACTGGCGTGACAACTGGTACATCAGAGGTTTGTCCATCCCGGTCCTCTCGTACTAAGGACAGATCTTTTCAATACTCTTGCGCCTGCAGTGGATAGGGACCGAACTGTCTCACGACGTTCTGAACCCAGCTCACGTACCGCTTTAATGGGCGAACAGCCCAACCCTTGGGACCTTCTCCAGCCCCAGGATGCGATGAGCCGACATCGAGGTGCCAAACTTTGCCGTCGATATGGACTCTCGGGCAAAATCAGCCTGTTATCCCCAGAGTAGCTTTTATCCGTTGAGCGACGACCCTTCCATTCGGAATCGCCGGATCACTATGTCCTGCTTTCGCACCTGCTCGACCTGTCAGTCTCGCAGTCAAGCTCCCTTATGCCATTGCACTCTTCGGTTGATTTCCATCCAACCTGAGGGAACCTTTGAACGCCTCCGTTACTCTTTCGGAGGCGACCGCCCCAGTCAAACTGCCCACCTAGCACTGTCTCCATGGCTACAAACCACAGATTAGAATTCCAAAATTACGTGGTTGGTATTCCACCAGCGACTCACACACAGCTAGCGCCATGTCTTCTCAGTCTCCCAACTATCCTATACACGTAATGCCAAAACCCAATACCAAGCTACAGTAAAGCTTCATGGGGTCTTTCCGTCCTACTGCAGGTAACCGGTATCTTCACCGGTAGTACAATTTCACCAGGCCTCCCGCCAAGACAGCTCTCAAGTCATTACACCATTCGTGCAGGTCGGAACTTACCCGACAAGGAATTTCGCTACCTTAGGACCGTTATAGTTACGGCCGCCGTTCACCGGGGCTTCAATTCGGAGCTCTCACTCCTCCTCTTAACCTTCCGGCACTGGGCAGGTGTCAGCCCATATACATCGCCTTTCAGCTTAGCATAGACCTGTGTTTTTGCTAAACAGTTGCTTGAGACTCTTCACTGCGGCCGCCAATCGCTTTAGTTCGCTTGTAACTATCACAATCAGCGGCACCCCTTCTCCCGAAGTTACGGGGCCATTTTGCAGAGTTCCTTAGCGAGAGTTAGCCTGTACGCCTTAGGTTTCTCACCCTGAACACCTGTGTCGGTTTCGGGTACGGGCGGTTATAGTTTAACGTTTAGAAGCTTTTCTCGGCAGCGTGGGATTTGCGCCTTCGTCCGAAGACTCCGCGTAACACCTCAGATCTAACCTGGCGGATTTTCCTACCAAGTCACCCTACATGCTTGCACATGGACAACCGTCGCCATGCGCGCATACCCTTCTGCGTCCCTCCATCACAAACTATAACCGGCGCAGGAATATTAACCTGCTTTCCATTCGCCTACGCAATCTAGCCTCGGCTTAGGTCCCGGCTTACCCAGGGAAGACAAACTTTACCCTGG